>JAJYHY010000125.1 GCA_021784555.1 bacterium | reverse complement strand
CGCCCCCTCTTCCTTGGCGTCCTGATAATCATGCCGGTTGCAGCGCATGTCCTCTTCATCCCCACGATAGACGCAGAATGTCTCGCGGGCGCCCTCGCGAATGGCGGTGCGGACACAATCCATTGCTGTATCGCCAGCGCCGAGGACCAAAACGCGTCTGCCAAACACCTCCGGCGGCGCGACATCCAGTTCCAGATTTGTCGTTGCCCGCAGGATGAAGGGAATTGGCTGAACCAGACCTTTAAGGTTAACGCCGGGAACATCGAGGAGCCTGGAGCAGCGGGAATCGAATCCCAAGAAGACGGCGTGGAAATCGGCGCGAAGTTGAGCAAGGCCAATGTCCTCGCAGGGCTTGACGCCCAGGCGGAAGGTCACCCCGCGCTTCTTGAGCAGTTCAATCCGGCGCTGCACCACGGATTTCTCGAGTTTGAAGGCCGGCACTCCATTGACCAGGAGCCCGCCGGGAACCAGGGCGGAATCGAAGATGGTGACCCCGTAGCCGATTCTGGCCAACTCATCGGCACAGGCGAGTCCGGCGGGGCCGGAGCCGATAACCGCCACACGCAGCCCGTTTGGAGGCGCCGTGGCGGCGGTGACGGCGCCAAGAGCCAGGGCATAATCACTCAGGAATTGTTCAATCGCGCCAATCGCCACCGGCTCCGCCTTGCCCTCCAGGATGCAGTTGCTCTCGCACAGGCGGTCACTGTCGCACAACCGGGTGCAGATCTCCGCCATCGTCGTAACCGAACCGAGCACCGCCGCCGCCTCCAGAAACCGGCCCTCCGCCGTGAGCAGCATCCACTGCGGAATCGGGTTGCACAGCGGACAGCCATCCACGCAACTCGGATTGGGGCACTGGATACAGCGGTTGGCCTGTTCCCGCGCAGTCGCTTCATCGAAGAGACCGTAAATCTCCAGAAAATCGCTGATTCGTTCCGGTGCGGAACGCTTGGGAAGGCCCTGGCGGGCCAAGTCGCACCAGGCGTACTTGGGATTCAAGCCGGTGTTGCTCATGGCGTGAGTTTATGTTCAGGCTATTTGTTTACATAAGTTGTGGTCAGGGAGTGTACTTCGGTGGTGAAAGGGGTCGCTTGGGCCGGTGCGCTGGTGGAGGGGCGTAACGCTTTGTTGCCCAGCAAGGCGGCGCTGTCATGGGAACCCGCCGCGGGGTTGCCGTGGACGAGGGCTGAAGCGGGTTCGCCCAAATTTGCCCGAGCGATAGAGGTCGAAATGGTGTTGAGAAACCGGCCGGGAAGGATTCCAAGGGCCAATATTCCGACCATGAGCAGGACACAAGCGATGCGGGTGGGCCAATCCAACTGGATCTTCGGCAGGTCGCCGGGGTCTTTGAACCAGGCCTCCCGGACGACACCGAGATAATAATAAACCGCAATGGCGGCGTTGATCACCGCGAGAATAACCAGGACGAGATGGCCTTTGGCTAAGGCAGCCATCAGCAAGGTCAGTTTGCCCATGAACCCGACGAAAGGTGGAATGCCGGCCAAAGCGAACACCCCGACACCGAGGGTGACCGCCAATAACGGCGCGCGGCGGTGCAGTCCGGCCAGTTCCTCAATGGCCACGTTTGTGCCGTCCCGCGAGACCTTGCAGATGACGACGAAACAGGCAAGAACCATCAGGAGGTAACCGACGATGTAATAGACCGCCGCGGAATAGCCCATTTGGTCCAGGGCGACAAAGCCAATCAACGCGTAGCCGGCATGCGCGATTGCGGAAAAGCCGAGCATCCGTTTAAAGTCCTTTTGCATCAGGGCGATCAGGTTGCCATAGAACATCGAGCCAACCGCCAAAATGCTGAGGAGCAACACCACCGTGTGGTCGTCGGGCGTTGCCAACGAGACGAAGCGAATCAGCACCGCGACGCCGCCGATTTTTGGCAGCGAGGCGACCAGGCTGGCGGTTTCATTCGAGGCGCCTTGATAGACATCCGGCGTCCAGAAGTGGAAGGGGAAGATGGCCAGCTTGTAATAGAGTCCGCAGAACATCATCGCCAAGCCGGCGATGGCCACTGGCGAATGGAGCAGTGGCCGCAATTTCGGCAGCAGGGCCGGTAGCGAAGTCGTGCCGGTTAGCCCGAAGAGGTAACTCATCCCGAAGAACATGATGCCGTTGGCCGCCACGCCGAACATCATGTATTTGATGGCCGATTCCATCTGGCTCCGTTGCCCGGCCCGCTCCCGCCGCATCGGCACCATGAGGTAGAGCGGGAAAGCGGAGACTTCCAGCGCCACAACCAGCGTGATGAGGTCGATACACGAGACGAGCATCGTCAGCCCGCAAACGCTAATCGTCAGGAAGAGGTAGTACTCCGGCTTGACGTCGTCCCGAATGTCCGACAGGCCGCCGCTTAGTAACAATATAAGGGTGAACCCGACAGCGAAGACGAACTTCAGCATCTGCGAAAACAGGTCCACCCGGTAAGCGCCATAGAAGAGCGTCGCATTTTGCCCGAGGCACAAGGCCGACGTTACAACCGCCACCAGGGCCGTAAGCAGCGCGACGTTGCGAGCTTCGCGCGCGCGCGAATGACCCAGAGTAACCACAAACAGCGCCAAGGCGCCGAGCAGTAGGACCAGTTCCGGTAAAAAGGCTGTAAAATGGGAGGTCATCGTGTGGCTGCGCCGGGGTTTTGCGCCGGCTGCAATCGGGGGACTGTGGCGTAGAGTAACGGTTGCGATGTTTCCAAAGCGCCAGAGGACTGGCGCACTCCAAGAGCTGGCGCCAAATCCGCAGGGGCCGTCCGAGCCGTCATCGCCACCTGTGCCCCCTTTGCCGGCCCCACCTCGGCGAGAAGGTGGCTGACGCTAGCGTCCATAACCCGCGTAAAGGGAGCGGGATGGAGTCCGATCCAAAAGACAAACACCAGCAGAGGCAGCAGAGTAACAATTTCGCGCAAACCCAGGTCTTGGAGATGCGAGTGGTCGGGGTTATGCACTCCGCCGTAAGCAAATCGTTGCAGCATGCGCAACATGTAGGCCGCCGCCAGGACGACGCCCGGCACCACGCACACCATCATAGGAATGGAGACCTTGAACCCGCCCGCCATCACCAGGAATTCTCCAATGAAACTGTTCGTTCCGGGGAAGGCCATCGAGGAGAGGGCAAACATGCCGGCGAAAGCGGCGAAGATGGGCATCATTTTGCCCATCCCGGCAGCCTTGCTCAGGTCGCGGGTGTGCAAGCGTTCGTAAATCATGCCCACCACGATGAACAGTGCCCCGGTGGTCACACCGTGATTGATCATCACCAGCAGGGCGCCCTTCAGCCCGGCCTCGTTCAGGGCGAAAATGCCCAGCGTGGCAAAGCCCATGTGGGCCACGCTCGAATACGCGACGAGCTTCTTGAGGTCCGTTTGCGCCAGGGCGGTGAAGCCGCCGTAAATGATTGCCGCCACGGAAAGCGCCAAAATCATCGGCGTGAAGTGCTGCGTTGCCCAGGGCGTCATCGGCAATGAAAACCGCAAGAAACCGTACGTGCCCATTTTCAGCAGGATACTGGCTAGCAGCACGCTGCCTGCGGTCGGGGCCTCGACGTGCGCGGCGGGCAACCACGTGTGGAACGGAAACATGGGCACCTTGATGGCGAAGGAGAGGAAGAACGCCAAGAAGAGCCAGTATTGGAACTGGTGGGAGAACAGCGGGCCTTGCTTCATCATGTCCGGAATGCTGAAGCTGCCGACCTTCAGATACAGCGCGATAATGGCCACCAGCAGGAAAACCGACCCGGCCATGGTGTAAATAAAGAACTTCAGAGCGGCGTAGATCTTGCGCGGCCCGCCCCAAATGCCGATGAGCAGCGCCATCGGGATAAGCATCGCCTCCCAAAAACAGAAGAACAGAACCAGGTCCAGCGCGCAGAACACCCCGATCATGGCCGTCTGCATGATGAGCAGGCAGATCATGAACTCCTTGACGCGCGTCTGGATATAGCGCCAAGAGGCCAGCACGCACAGAGGCATGACCAACGTCGTGAGCAGCACCAGCAGCAGGCTGATGCCGTCCAAACCCAAGGCGTAGCGGATGTGGAGGGCCGGAATCCAGGCGGCGTTCTCGGTGAACTGAAAATCGGCGGTGCCCAGGTTGAAGTGCCAATAGAGCGGCAGCGAATACGCCGCAGCGGCTGTCGTATAGATGAGAGTCCACCACCGCAGGCGCTCTTCGTTCCTGATGAAGGCCGCAATCCCCGCCGCAATGAGCGGGCTGAAGATCAAGACGCTTAAAACGCTATGGTTGTAGTTCAAGATGTCCATCGATCAAAAGTCCTCACAGGCGCTGGCACTCATTTATCGGGTCGAATAAAGGATGAAGGCCACAATCAAAACCGCGGCCGCGCCAAAGGCAAAAGCCAGGTTCTGCTGCATCTGCCCCCGTTGAGCGGAGCGCAGGCGCCGGCCGATATTCCGAATGCCCCCGGCGAGGCCATCGACCAAGGCGTCGATGACGTCGTTATCCACCAAGCCGGCGAACCGGGCGGTGAACATCAGCGGAATCAGGCCCACATAGCGGTAGAGTTCGCCGACGAAGGTGTCAGTCAATTGAACCGGCTTGCGCGCCAGCCATCGGAAGGCGCGTCCGCCCATGCGATAGAACCAGTCAAAGTCCAGGCTGATGGTCGGTTCGGGTTTGAGTTTCTTGAGCAGGACGAAGAAGCCCACGCCGGTGAACAGGAGTATCAGCAGAGTCTGGGTAATGTGATAAGCGGTGTAGGGATGGAACTGCTGGGCGACCTGCGGGTAAGGCAGCATGTGATAGAGGTAGGGCGTGTAGCAGCCGATAAAGATGCACAGGAACGCCATCGCCGCCATCGCCAAGTTCATGTTCCACGGCGGTTCGCCAGCCCGGTTCCAGACCTCAGGTTTACGTTGGTTCTTCCCGAACCAGATGAAGTATGGAACTTTGAGGCCCGTGTGCAGGAAGGTGCCGGAGGCGGCGAGCAGGAGGAGGTAGCCGGCCCAGAGCTTGTGGCTGGCGAATCCCGCATCGACGACCATCGATTTGCTGACAAAGCCGCTAAAGAAGGGGAAAGCCGAGATGGAAAGCCCGCCCACCAGCGTAAAGACGAATGTCCAGGGCATCTTCTTCCACAATCCACCCAACCCGGTGAACTTGCTTTCACCGGTCTTATAGAGCACGGCGCCGGTTCCCATGAACAGGAGGCCCTTGTAAAGAATGTGGGCGAAGGCGTGGGCGCAGGCGCCGTTGATGGCCATCTGCGTGCCGAGTCCGACGCCGGCCACCATGTAGCCGACCTGGCTGATAATGTGGTAGCCGAGCAGGCGCCGGCAGTCGTTCTCCAACACGGCATAGACCACGCCGTAGAGAGCCATGATCACCCCCAGGATCAGCAGGATTTGCATCCCAGCCAGGCTCCGGCACAGCGAATACACCGCGGTCTTAGTGGTGAAGGCGCACAAGAAAACCGAGCCGTTAAAGGTCGCTTCGCCATAAGCGTCCGGCAGCCAGGCATGAAGCGGCGGGACGGCGGCGTTGACCATGAACCCAATCATGATGAGATACACGGCCGCGGTCGGGTGATGGACATTCAGTTGGACAAAGTCCCAATTGCCCACCTGTTGGTGGTGGATGATCATTCCCGCCAACAAAATCAGGCCCCCGGTGGTGTGAACCAGCAGGTAGCGGTATCCGGCCGGCAGCGACTCGCGGCGGCGCCGGAACCAGATCAGGAACACGGAGGAGAAGGCCATCGCCTCCAGGAAAATGAACAGGGTAATGTAGTCTCCGGCAAAGATCGCGCCAATGGAACCGGAAACGTAAATCCAGGCGGCGATGTGTTGGACGTCCTCTTTGACGTGCAGCCCGTAGAGTGTGCTCAGGATGCACATCAGGCTCATGATGTAACCAAAGATCAAGCTGAGCTGGTCCACGCGGCCAAATGTCAAGTGCCAGCCCAGGATGGTGACCACGCCGAAAGTGCCCTTGGTCAGCGTGAGCACGCGCAGGAAGACCAGCACGGGGATAAGCAGCAGGTAAGCCCGCTTTAACTGCTTGGGCACCAGCGGGAGCAGAAGCGCCCCCAGAATCAAGATCAGCGCGGGATGAATCCAGAAATTACTCATCGTAGTAGTCCTCGCGCTGCATGACCCCGGCGTGCCCCAGCCATTTCGATACGATAATCAGCAAGGCGCAGCCCACAAAGCCGAACAGCGCCCAGAAGCCGGGCAGGGCTTCGATGTGAGTGCTGGCGTCTTTCTTATCGACCAGAGCCGGGATAGCATCGAATAGGACCAGCAGCGCCAGCAGCACCAGGCAGATCCGCACCACGGCCTTGAGGTGGTTGCGCAAATACTCAATCAATTTCACCAGTTTCATGATCAAAGCACGTGTTGAACAAAGTGCATGAGGAATTGGGGGTAGAGGCCGATAACCAGGGAAATGGCCGCGGTAATAGTTAGGGGAATCACCAGTGAGGGATGCGCCTCGGTGAACTTGTGCTTGACATCCGCCTCAGAGGTCTTTCCGAAAAAGCCGCTATAGACGACCGGGACGAAATAGGCCGCGTTGAGCAGCGTGCTGGTGAGCAGCACGATCAGAATGGCAATCGAGTGGGCATCAATGGCGCCGTTGACCAGATACCATTTCGTCACAAACCCGCAGACCGGCGGCGCGCCAATCATGCTGAGCGATGCCAATGCAAAGGCGCCGAAAGTGAAGGGCATCGCCCGGCCAAGCCCGCTCATTTCGGAGATGTTCTTCTTGTGCGTTGCGACATAGATCGCGCCGGCGCAGAAGAAGAGCGTGATCTTCGAGAAGGCGTGGTTGGCGATATGGATAAGCCCGCCTTCAATACCGGTATCGGTGAGCAGGGCGACGCCCAGGATAATGTAAGAGAGCTGGCTAACGGTGGAGTAGGCCAGGCGCGCTTTCAAGTTGTCCTTGCTCAAGGCGACAATCGACGCCGCGATGATTGTAAACGAGACGAAATAGGCGGTCGGCAGGCCCAGATCGAATTTGTGCATGATGTCCGCCCCGAACACGTAGAGCATCACCCGGCAGGTGGAGAACACGCCGACCTTCACCACCGCGACGGCATGGAGCAGGGCGCTGACGGGCGTAGGCGCCACCATGGCGCTTGGCAGCCAGTTGTGGAAGGGCATCACGCCGTTCTTGGCAAAGCCGAGGATGCAGCAGATGTAAAGGGCGGTTACCAGTCCGCGATGGACGCCCGGCGGAAGGATTCCTGTGTGGATGTTCGTCGCGAAATCGAGCGAGCCGGACAGCACGTAAATGAGAACCATCGCCGGCAGAACCAGGCCTTTGGCGGTCGAGGTCAGATAGGTGAGGTATTTCTTTCCGCTCTCGTAGCTCTCCTCATCCTGATGGTGGGCCACCAGCGGATAGGTGCAGAGGCTCACGATTTCATAGAACAAATAGAGCGTCAGGAGGTTGTCCGAGAAGGCGCAGCCAATCGCGCCGAACAGGGCCAGGGCGAAGCAGACGTTGAACCGCGTTTGTTCGTGCTCGTTCAGCCCGCGCATGTAGCCCGCCGAGTAAAAGACCGTCACCATCCATAAGAACGACGCACAAACGGCGAATATCATGGACATGGCGTCCGCCCGCAGGGAAACACTCAAGCCCGGCAACAATTTGAAGACTGTGTAGTGCAGCATCTTTCCGGCGAAGATGGCCGGAATCATTGAAGCCACCAGGACGAACAGGCTCGTCGAGGCCAGCAGGGAACACCCCTCGCGCAAATTGGGCCGTTTCTTGCCCGTAACCATCACCAGGCCCGCGCCAATCAGCGGGGCCAAGACGGCCAGAAGGAGCCGAATATCATTGATTTTCTGCATTTGAAACTATCCGTTTAGATCGGAAAGCTCTCGCGTCTTTACCGAGCGATAGTTCCGATAGACTGCAATGATGATGCTCAGCCCGATGGCGACCTCCGCCGCCGCCAAGCCCATGATGAACAGCACGAAGATCCGGCCGACCGCCGGGTCGGGCGCCGTGAATCGGCTGAAGGCCATAAAGTTGAGTGAAGCGGCCGAGAAGATCAGTTCACCGGAGATGAGCATCCCGATCAGCGTGCGCCGGCGTATCAATCCGTAAATCCCAATCGCCAGCAGCAGCGCCGCCGCAACCAGGTAAATCTCAAGCCGATCATAAATGGGCGTGTTCATGGTTTTGTCCTCCCCGTCCGCGCGATGGCCAGCGCCCCCAGAATCGCGACCAGCAGCGCCACCGAAATCAATTCAAACGCCATGCTGTAGGTCGTCAGCAGAGAAACGCCAATCGCCTTGACCGAGCCGTCGGTGAGCCGGCTGGCGGGCGTCTTCCACCCGGTGCTCTTCCCGAGCCACCACAGGCTCCAGAAGATAGCGACCGCCGCCGCCAGCGCCGTTCCTCCCCAAAAGAGCGTTGGCCCGCGTTTCTCCTCGTTTTTCGGTTCCGTCGGTTCGGCCAGCATGATGGCAAACACGACCGTGACGCACACCGCACCGACATAAATCAGCAGCTCCATCAAGGCGAGGAACGGGCTGTGGAGGAAGTAATAGAGTCCGGCCAGGCCGACGGAGCAGATGGCCAAGCCGCAAACACTACGAATCAGGAGCCGGCTGCCCACGGCGATTAGCGCTCCAAGGACCATCGTCGCCAAGGCAAACACGAAGGCAACGCTCACTATCAAGTTCGAGGCGGGAAAGGCGTTCATTTCAAATCTGTTTTTGTTTTGTCCTGATGAGCCGCATCTTGAGCGGCGATCAGTCCGGGGACGGCGCGCCCATCGACCTTTTCGGGCGAGGCGGCCTGGGCCTCCAGTTCGAGCCTCTTGAAAAGGTCCATAATGAAATCCTCTTTGCTCCAACCGGCCAGGTTGTAATCTCTTGAGAATCGGATGGCCCCATCGCGGCAGGCCTCAACGCACGAGCCGCACAGGCTGCACTTGGTGAAATCCAGATGGTAGGCCGTTACGGAGCGTTTCTTGGCCCCTTCCAGCTTGGCCCCTTCGACCGTAATGCAGTCGCTCGGACAGGCTCGTTCGCACAGCTTGCAGGCGAAACACTTCGGTTTGCCCGTCGCCGGATCGAGCACCAGTTCGATATGCCCGCGAAACCGGGGTGCGATTTTCAGGGTTTCATGCGGATACTGCACGGTGACAATCGGCTTAAAGAACTGGCCGATGGTGACCCGCATGCCGACGATCAGACTGTAGAATCCGCTGACGACTTCTTTAACCGCGTTCCTCATACCCTAATAAAGTTTCATGATGGCGCTGGAGAGAATCAGCGTGAAGAGCGACACCGGGATCAGCAGCTTCCACGAAAGATTCAACAACCCGTAAAACTGCGTCCGGGGGAACGTCCAGCGCACCCACACCACCGCAAAGACCAGGAAGTACATCTTGATCAGGAACCAGAGCACGCCGGGCAAAATCCCAAATGGACTCTGCCAGCCGCCCAGGAACAGAACCGTCGCCAGACTGCAACCCAACAGGATGTTCGCGTATTCCGCCATGAAGAAAACCCCAAATCCCATGCTGGAGTACTCCGTGTAAGCCCCCGCCACCAGTTCGCTCTCCGCCTCGGCCATATCGAACGGGGCGCGATTGGTCTCCGCCAACATGCAGATGAAGAAGATCAGGAAGGTCACCGGCATGAGCGGATTGACCCAGACCCGGAACACATTCCAGTGCCAGAACGCCCCGGCCTGTTGGCGAACGATCTCGTTCAGGTTCATCGTCCCGGTTATCATGATCATCGTGATAACCACCAGCAGCGTCGGGATTTCGTAGGCCACGTTCTGAGAAACGACCCGCGCGGCGGACATAATCGCATATTTGTTTCGCGAGGACCAGCCCCCCAGCATAATGGCCATGACGTTGATCGAGCCCAACGCGAAGATCAGGAGCAGGCCGACGTTGATGTTCCGCGCCGCCAGACTCGGGCCGAATGGGATGACCGCCAAACTCATCAAGGCCGGGGCCATCATCAGCAGCGGCGCCACTCGGAACAACGCGGCGTCCACCCCCTGGGGAACGATCAGTTGCTTGGAAAGCAGCTTGATGGCATCGGCAATCGGCTGCAGCAGCCCGGCATACCCCACTTCGGTCGGGCCGGGGCGGCGCTGGAATCGGCCTGCCCCTTTGCGCTCCACCCACACCAGGTAGGCGGCGTTCAGGCCCACAAAGGCCATGATGCCGACCAGGAACGCCAGCAGCCGGACAGGTTCAGTGGAAAGCAACTTTAGCATAAGCCAAAACCATTCAGCGATCGATGTCAGGAATAACCAGGTCGAGACTGCCCATCAGCGCCAGGGCATCGGGCAGAAGCATCCCTTGGCTGGCCTCCTCGAACAGGCTGAGGTTCGAAAGGCAGGGCGTGCGGAGCTTAGCCCGGTAAGCGATTTCTTTGTTGTCGCTCACAATGCGCACCATGAACCGGCCGCGCGCCGCCTCCACCGCATAACAATAGTCTCCAGCGGGAAGCTTCAGCACGCGCGGCACCTTCTCCGCCATCACCGGGCCGGAGGGCAATTTGTCCAGTGCCTGCTCGATGATGCGGAGGCTCTGGGCCATCTCTTCCATCCGCACCAGGTAGCGCGCCATAGAATCCCCTTCCCGGAAGTGGGGAATCTCGAAATCGAACTCCGGATAGGCCGAGTAAGGCTCGGCCTTCCGCACGTCGTAAGGAATGCCCGAGCCGCGAATCACCGGCCCGGTGGCCCCGTACTTCCGGCACATCTCCTGGCTGATCGGGCCGATGTCAATCAGCCGCTTGCGAAAGATGATGTTCTCGGTGACCAACTCGCGGTACATCTTGAGCCGCGGACGCATGTGGTGGACAAACTTGCGCGTACCCTCGATAAACTCCTCATCGACGTCGTTGTAGAGACCTCCAATCCGGTAATAACAATAGGTCAACCGCGCCCCGGTAATCCGCTCCAGCAAATCGAGGATCATTTCGCGGTCGTCGAAGGCATAGAGCAGCGGGGTGAATCCGCCCAAATCCAGGAGAAAGGCGCCCCACCAGACCAAGTGGCTCGAGATGCGATTCAATTCGGACGTAATGACCCGAACATACTCCGCTCGCGGCGGCGGCTGAATCTTGGCCGCCCGTTCCACCACGCCGGCCCACGCGTGCGTATAGGTCATGGCGGAGAGGTAATCGATGCGGCTGGTGTTGGGCAGGAACTGCGCGTAAGTCCGGTTTTCGCCCATCTTCTCATGCATCCGATGGATGTAGCCGCACACCGGCTCGGCGCGCAGAACATACTCCCCGTCCATCGTCATCTTCACCCGCAACACCCCGTGCGTCGCCGGATGCTGGGGGCCGACATTCAAAACAAATGTCTCCACGCCGCCCCCGTTCGAGCGGGGCACGTCGGCCAAATTCGAAACAATGGTCTCTTGAGTCGTCACGCCTTAAAGTCCTTTTTCAGCGGGTGGTAATCGGCGTCTTCAGGGAGCAAGAACGGCGTCAGGTTCGGATGGCCGAGGAACCGGATGCCGAAGAAATCATGCGTCTCGCGCTCATGCCAGTTCGCGCCCGGAAAAACGGCTGAGATCGTGGGAAGCTCCGGGTTATCTCTCGGAATCCGAGCGCGCACCGCCGCTCGCAAGCCTCTCACGGGATGAAAATAGTCATAGACTACTTCCATTTGCCCCTGGGCCAGCCAGTCCACTCCGGTTATGGTGTCGAGCGAAAAGCCGTCTTTGTCGAGCTGTTCGGCGACGGAGACGACCTGGTCTGGGCCGACACTCGCATCGGCGTGGAAGCCTTTGAGCTTGAAATCCACTCCCTGGAACGGCGCCGCCAGGTGCGCCAATGGGTTTGGAAGCGGCGCCGGAGGGGGTGCCGGGGTTGCGGAGGGTTTGGGCGAAGCACTGGCCGGCGGAGTCTTCGGAGCGACCTGAGCCGGTGCGGGAGCGGGGGGCTTGGGCGCTTCGTTTCCTTTGTTTGCTTGGTGTTGAGCAACCCCAGGGGGAACTGCCGCGGGCACAGAGGCCTTTGCGGACGACACCGCGACGCTCGACGGCTTGTTCTCCTCCGGATTCGGCTTGATCTCGCTCATGGCATCGAAAATCGCTTGCTGGTCTGTGAAACCTATTGTGGCGGCGGGACCGGCCAACGGCGTTTGCCGGTCAGCTTCTCTTCGAGTTTGAGGATGCCTTCAATGAGTCCTTCGGGCCGTGGCGGACACCCCGGCACATAGACATCGACCGGGAACAGCTTCTCCACTCCCTCGACTACCGCGTATTGGCCGGGGAAGACAAACGGGCCGCCGGAAATGGCGCAGTTGCCCATCGCGATGACCCATTTCGGCTCCGGCATCTGGTCGTAAAGCGTCTTCACCGCCCCCGCCATCTTCTTGTTGATGGTGCCGGCGACAATCATCACATCCGCCTGCCGCGGCGAGGGACGGAAGACTTCGGCGCCGAATCGGGCCAAATCAAATCGCGAAGCCCCGGCGGCCATCATCTCGATGGCGCAGCAAGCCAACCCGAAAGTCAGCGGCCACAGCGAGTTGGCCCGCCCCAGCGCCAGCAGGTCGTCCAACAGGGCAAACTTCACCAGCGGGGCGCAATCCTTCAGGATTTGGGCGTTATCGGCTTGCGCTTCCATTCAAAGATTCCTTTCTTCCAGGCATACACAACGACAAGTGAGAGGATGCCCACGAACATCAGCATCTCGACGAAATCCATCATCCCAATCCCCTTGATCCGGTTATAAACCATTGCCACGGGAATCAAGTAAAGCACGTCCACCGCAAACGCGACAAACACCAGTGCGTAAAGATAATAAACCGCGCTATATCGAATCCAGGCGTCCCCAATCGGGTCCATGCCGCACTCGATATATTGGCCGGTCTTATTCGCCGTATTGCGGGTCTTGCGCGCCTGGACCAAATGGACCAGCAGGATCGGCCCCAGCGCGAACACCAGGCCACCCAAGCAAAAGGCGAGCAGATAAATCAAATCGCCAAACAGCGGTTCGTTCATACCCGCTCAATCAGAGGGAAAACCGCCTCTTACGACAACACACTTGGTGGCATTTATTAACCCTATTTTGCCATCCCCAAGGCATCATTGACCTAGACACTCATTCCAGCCTCCGCCGTTCTTCCAGGAGCGCTTGGAGTTCGGCCAGCGCCTCGAGATCCTTCGGACGGCCCGCGGCTCGCTTGAGTTGGATAAGCTTCTCGAGCGTGACCACGCGGCAAACCCCTCCAAAAACCTCCATCTGCTCTGAGAATGGGAGGAGCCGAAAAAAATCGCCGCCGCCGGCCACTTCGCCCAGGAGGTCCAGCCACCCCAACCGCGTCTGGAGCGTGAAATTCAATCCGAGACGGACCGTTCTCTCATCGAATTTGAACGGCAATCCCGGTGGGGCGCCTCTTAGGTAGGGCTGCAGCGGCCCTAGCGCCGATACGAGCTTGCGGATGTTCTGGCGTGTCCGGGCGTAGACGATGTCCACGTCCAACGTCGCCCGCGCCGACCCGTGCGCCGCCGCCGCCAAGCCCCCGACAACGATAAAATCCACCCCGCCAGCGAGCAGGCGCTCGACGATTTGGTCGAACTTGGTCTCGCCAATCTCGCTCATTTAAACAGTGGGCGATAAGGTCCCGAAATCACGGTTTTTGGGAAAAGCCCTAGCCCGGATATTCACGCACCGGTAGGGCGCGCAGTGGTTCTCCGGCGGCGGCCGGCCTTCCTCAACTCGTAAAACGCCCGCATGCCCCGCAAGAACCGCTCCAGACGCTCTTGGGGCCCGACCCGCAGATTCTCGATCAGGAGCGTCCGGTCCACGTCCTTCTTGAACGCCTCAACGACCGGGTCAACGGCGTCCGCTGGAGCCAAACCAATCGCGTCCTCCTGTCTCCGGCGCCGGGCATCGAGTTCCTCAGAGTTGTTCATGCACAAAAGCTAGTCACTTCTATCGTGAATGTCATCCGCAAAAACCTGATTGGCGCCCGCGACGCTGGCTTATACCGCAGGAGAATCGGAACTACTGCCAAAGGGCGGTGTTTTGAACCTCATGACACGGCGTTCGAACGGCTGCGCGCCCTTCATCGCTCTGCTGGCGGCCGCTGGTCTTTCGGCCTTTCATGCGCCTGCGGCGTTGACCCATTCGCGCGATCCGAAGCTTGGTGTGGCCAACAGAGGCTCGCCTCCGAGCCAGGTGAAACCGGTTGAGGCTCGCTCCCAGCGGGCGCGAATCCTCCTTGAGGGGGCGGTCTTTTCGGACCCGCCCAGCTTCCTCAGGATGTTCAGCCGCTGTCTCACCGGCAAGCAGATGCGCACGCCAGGACTGAAGGCCGAGCCACGACTCGCCAGCCCGTCCACTGCCACGTTCACTCCCAGTCTGCGGACTAAGACGGCGGACGGGAGCCTGCGCGGGTTCCGCCGCATGAGAGCGGTCCGCGCCGATTTTGAGTCTTTGTTCATGACCCTGGCCACCAACAACCGGGTCCGAATCCTTGGACGCCCTCGCTTGCTCCTCACAAATGCGCAACCCAGCTTATTCTTCGTTGATTTGCCCAAAGACTGCTATCCCCCCGCCGCCGCAGCCGGCCAACGGTCTCAGCCAGAGGTCTGTGTTCTTGAACTGACCGCTTCAATTAAGAAGAAACATCTTCTCCGAATCGATGTTGGCCAGGAGAACCGGCAGGGAAAGTGGGTCCTCGAGGGGGCATACATCATGGGGGGACCACCCATTCCCGTGTACGGTGTTGAGGTAAGTGGCGGTCCGCTCGCCAGCCGTCCCGTTGGCTCAGCGGCGCACTTGGTCATTCCTGAGGACGAGATTGTCATTCTCAGCGGCTTCGTCCAGACCTTCCGACAGCCACGGTTCTCCAAGGTGCCGATACTCAAACATCTGTTCCGATTGGGCCCTGTCGCGCGGCTTGCAGCTCGCAGGACGCGGCACAAAGTGGTGGTTCTCTTGCGGCCCAGCATCCTTGAAGCCAAGGGCGCTCCCGTCGTGATACATCCCCATCCGAACTGAGGTTTCGCTGCTCACAGGATTAGGCCGGTTGAGATCTCGTGTCGGGCGAGGATCTGGAGACGCCAACACCACTTGACACTCTTCGCCCGAACGCGGATACTGGGTCCAGATGGGCGTTTACGATCAGGTTAAGAATGCCTTCCAGGACATTCTCGCTCCGCAATTGGCTGAGATTCGCGGTGAACTCAAGGCCGGTCTGGCCGAGATGCGCACGGAGATCGGTGCCGTCCGCGGCGAGTTGAAGGAAGAAATCGGCAACCTGCGCGCGGAGACGAAGGAGGAATTGGCCGAACTCCGAGCCGAAATCGGCGGCGTCCGGGAAGGCCTCAAGACCGGGTTGGCCGAGGTGCGCGCGGAGATGGGCGGCCTGCGCGGCGAGTTGAAGGAAGAAATTGGTAACCTGCGCGGGGAAGTCAGAGAGGAACTTGCCCAAATGCGTGGGGAAATGAGGGGCGAACTTACCCAAACGCGGGGGGAAATGAAGGAGGAACTGGCTCAAGTGCGCGGCGAGATAAAAGCTCTCCAGGGAGAAGTCCGCCGCCTGGACGAGAAGATTGACGCACTCTCCGAAAAAGTGGACCTGACCTCCGAATTCCGGGAACGCTTGGCCGCCCTCGAGGCAAGGATGCGTTGATCCCTCTCTCGATGCCGGGACCTCCGGCATAGCGGCACGCCGGTTCGTTTACAGCATACAAATCCGGCTCCCCAAGGTGTCAATTGGAGTGAATGGATGGGATCCAGTTGGAGCCGGACCCCGTCCAACGCGCGAAACACAGAAACAAGATACCATGCAACCCTCATCCAGTCTGTCCAGTCCTGAACTGCCGCCGGAACTGATCGCCTTTGCCGACCGCAAAGACCGCCACGCACGCGAGCTCGCCGCCCGGTTCAATCCCCAGTTGCCCCCGGTTATCTGGGCCTTTTTTGACGCCGCCAAACAGGGCAGTTGGCCCGAAGTCGCGCGCCTGGGGGAGGAATTGCGCGGCCTAAAGCTTCCGCCTGAGGCTCCGAAGCCCGACCCGATGCTCATCGCCCAAGTTTGGTCCTGGATCATGGAAATCTATATGGCCTTTGCCCAGTTTGCGCTGGGCGAACCGAAATACGCCTTTGCCTTCGGGCGGGGCATCATCGACTCAATCCCGCCCGGCAGCATTTATTTTGGCGGTACAGATCCTGGCCGCAGCCTGATCACCGCGCTCTGCCGCGCGCACGAAACGGGCGACCCATTCTTCACTCTTACCCAGAATTCTCTCGTCACCCCCCCTTACCTGCGCTACCTGCAAGCCATTTACGGCCACCATATCTACGTCCCCCCCGAGCAAGACTTGGAACAGGTCAAGAACGACTACTTCGCCGATTATGAACGCCGCCAGAAGGAGAACAAACTCCTGCCGGGCGAAAAGGTGGAAAAGGTCGAAGGCAAGCTGGAGCCCAAGAGCGCCGTCCCGGTCATGCGCCTCAATGCGGCGCTGGCAAAGCTGGTCTTTGACCGGAACCCCGACCGGCAGTTCTTTGTGGAACAAAGTTTCACCATGGATTGGATGCGTCCGCACCTGGCTCCGCATGGGTTGATCCTGGCCGTCTCCCGCCAGCCGCTCTCATCTATCCCGGCTGAAGCGGTCCAGAAAGACCAGGCATTCTGGCGTGACCGGCTCGGCCAAACGCTTGGGGACTGGCTCCGTCCGGAGACGCCGATGAGCGAGGTCTGCGCGTTCGCGGAGAAGGTCTGCTTGCGCAAAGACCTCGCCGGGTTCAACGGCGACCCGAAATATGTAAACAGCGAACCCGCCTGCGAAAATTTTTCCAATCTCCGAACCTCGATTGCCGGGCTTTACGCCTGGCGCGCGCGGACTGACTCCAACGCGGCCGAGAGACGGCGGACGGCCGAAGCCGCCGATTTCGCCTATCGCCAGGCCTTCGCCCTCGCCCCCCGCAGCCTAAAGGTGGTCGTCGGTCTCGCGAGCCATTACCTGGCCGAGCACCAGTTTGCCGACGCCCTGCGCCTGGCCGAAACAGCTTGCAAATTGGCGCCCGACCAGAGCCAACTGCAAATGCTGCTAGGGCAAATTCGGAACCGACAGAACTGAAGCTAGACAGGGCGGAGTGGAACCGGCACGAAATGGACGTTGGCGAAAACCTCCGCCAGCGAGAGCGTGACTTGCAACGAAGGCAGATTCAGGCTCGCCTTCAGGCCGGCAGCCTCGTTCAGAACCCAACACCCGTCCGGCTGCCGTATGAATTGTTCGATACGCGGCTCCTTTTGACTGACCAGCAGATACTCTCGCAGGGTCTCAATCTGGCGGTAGTTCTCAAACTTCTTCCCGCGGTCGTACGCCTCCGTTGAATCAGAGAGCACTTCGACCAAGACGGTGGGGTTGAGGACGGTGTCGTCCGTCCCCGGAACAAATTGCGGCGGGCCGCAGATGACGGACAGGTCGGGATAGGTCAGGAGGCCGGTGGCCGCGATCTTAATCCGCAAATCGGCATTACAGACCAGGCAACGTCCGCCTCTGAGCCGCTCGCGGAGCTCTCCGGCGCAATTGGTCGAAAGCAGGCTGTGGCGGAATGTTCCGCCTGCCATGGCGAACATCTCGCCATCGAAGAATTCGCTTTTGAACTCGGCGGCTCGCTCGATGTCGAGATATTCCCTTTCGCTCAACTGGCGCACTGTTTCCGGCAAAGCCATACAACGTTGGGACCATACCCGCCTGCGCGGCTCGCGGCAAGCTCATTGCCCCGCCACAATCAGTTTCTACAGGGTGCGACATGGACCGCCGCTTTCCTTTTCCGGGCAGCAACATGAGAGTTGCGGAGCGTTCAATGTCGCGGATTGGAGTAGCCGAACGAGGCAACGGGGAGCACACTCTCATCCGTGCCGTATGGATAGAACCGTCGTAATACCGTTGAGCCAAGGTCTTTTAGAGGAGCGGGAACTAACAAACGCCGAGGTCTGTGCGGGAGGTTCGGCTTGAACGTCAAATGGCAGGCCCTCCGCCAGCGGTGGGCGGCAGCGGACTTGGGGCCGCCCAGGGCGCCGCGGTACGAAATCCTTACCGCTTGGCGGGGGTTGGCGTGCCTGTTCGTGGCGGTTTATCATTCCGTGTGTGCCGGCTATGGTCTTGCCTTCCCCCACGGACCGGGGAACCTGGCTATTCTTTTGGTGGTTATTCGGCGGTTATGGATAGGCGTGCCGATTTTTTTCGTGATCAGCGGGTACTGCGTTACCGCCAGCGCGGATGCGGCGCGGCGGCGCTCGAAGCCCGGCCCCAGATTCTTCTGGCGCCGTTTTCGGCGGATTTATCCGCCTTACTGGGTCTGGTTGAGCGTGGCAGGCCTGCTCATCTGGCTGGAGTTTTCCATTGATCCGGCATTCTTCCAGGCGGCATTCGTTCCCGATCCACATGCCTTTACGGGGTGGCAATGGCTGGGGAACTTCACCCTGACGGAAACCTGGCGTCCGCACTTTGTCCGAGGCGTGCAAAGCGAGTTGCTATCGCAGTCGTGGACCCTGTGCTATGAGGAGCAGTTCTATGCCGTGGTTGGGGTGGCGCTAATCCTTGCCCCGCGCTTCCTGTTTAAGGCGCTGGCTCTGGTCACCGCCGCGGTCGCGGCGCTCTTGGTTTTTCCGCCGGTGAGCTTCAGCGCGGCCGGCTCGTTTCTCGATGGAAGGTGGCTCATGTTCGCCGCCGGCATCCTGGTCTATTACGCGCTGAACTACATGCCGGTTCGGAGCGTGGGCTGGGCCTGTGTGCCGCTGGGCTTCGGGATTCTGTGCGCCGCGGCCCGACCGGAATACCTGCTCAAGGCCAAGGTCAACGAGCCGAACCAAAGCTATTTGTGCGCGTTTTGTTTTGCGCTGCTCCTCATGGGCTTGCGGCGTTGGGATAAGGCCTTGACGCAGACCAGGTGGCTGCGCCCGTTGAATTACTGCGGAGAGATGTGCTACAGCCTCTACCTGGTCCACTGGCCAGTGGTGACCGTCGTGAGTTGGGCGTTCAACCAACTCGGATTCCGGAATCCCTTTGCGGTCTTCTTCCTGGGTGTTCCGTCATGCCTGGCGGTCGCCATCGGCCTGGCGCGCCTGTTTCATAAGCTGGTTGAGCGCCGCTTCTGGAATCCAGGCTATGCTTCCAGCGCACGCTCCTCTGCGAAAGATAGAAAGGCCGCCGATGTTGATTTGGACAGAGCGTAACTTGCAATCGCCCCAACCGCCCTCCCTCGTCATCCGTCCCTCAAGACCCAAAGCCCGGATGGTCGCGCAAATGGCCTTGCCCAGCCGCCCTCTCCTGATTTACTACCTCCCGATGACTGGAGACATCCGGATCATGGTCAACCGCCCGCCCGGCGTCATTTCCGAGCGCCATCCCCAGCCCTGGAGTCTGAATGGGAGCATGTACCTACCCGGCTACCCGCACTAACCCGCTGCTGCGGTCTAACATCTCCGGCCCAAGCCGATTGGCCTCAGGACCCCCATCCTCACCAACGCCTGCCAGCGGGTCCCTGGAATTCCCCGGCGAAGACACCGAGATTCTCGCCGCCTGCCGAGTATCCGAAGCAGGCCCGCATTCGGGCGTTGTCAGCAGCACCGTGGAACCTCATAGTAGGCCCGCTATGCAAAGCTGGTTCGACAGGTCGAGAGGGATTGTGCGGCAATTTGAGCGGGCCGGCGTTTGGCCAGGCGTTGTCCGAGCCTTTCTGCCGATTGCCTTGTCCATACCGCTCTCTTGTCAGTCCGCCATCAGCACCTGGATGCGCTGGGAACAGTCATTGACCAGCACACGCCACTACGCAAATCCATATTCGATCGAACTGAAGCTCACCTGCACGGGACCGAACCACAAGACCATTCATGGCCTGGGTTTCTGGGACGGCGGCAACGTCTTCAAAATCCGGTGCCTGTTTCCAGAACCTGGCCGGTGGACGTGGAGCACGGCCTGTTCGGACACCAACAACCCGGGGCTGCATCAGCGCAGGGGCGCCGTTGAAGTGGCGCCTTACTCCGGCTCGAACCGGCTCTACCGGCACGGCCTTTTGCGGGTGTCGAGGAATCGCCGTTTCCTGACCTACGCGGATGGCACTCCATTCCTCTGGATAGGCGACACGCCCTGGGCCGCCCCGATGAACGCGCGCATGGAGGACTGGAGGAGCTACATCCGCGACCGGCGCGAGAAGCGCTTCACTGTCCTGCAGATCTTTTGCGCGAGCCGCTGGGCAGGTACCAAAGATGTGAACGGCGAGCCACCCTTTTTGGACGACGGCCTGTCGCAGCCCAACCCGGCTTACTGGAGGCAATACGAACAAAAGGTTGAGTTGGCTAACGAGCGAGGCCTGGTGGTGCTCATTGTGGGGCTGATGGAGCCGGTCAACCGCTACCCTGACGCCGTTTCCGCACAGGCCTTTGCCCGCTATCTGGCCGCTCGTCTGATGGGTAACTTCGTCGTCTTTTCGCCGAGTTTCGACAGTCCTTACCTCGACCTCGGCAACGCCGTGGGCAAAGCGATTCGCGAAGCCACAGCCCTGCATCTCATCACGCAACACCCCTCCGGCATGGATGCGCCCCAGCGCTATTACGATGAGCCCTATTTGGACTTTTGCGGCGTGCAGACCGGCGCAGGCTGGGGCGGCAACCCTCTGAGCGCAGAGATCGCCGCCCGACACGCTATCGAGTGCAGCCTCACTCTTTACAACCACAGCCCCCATAAGCCGGTCATCAACCTCGAATCGCGCTATGACAGCGCCTTCAATCAAAAGCAAATGCCGCGCCTGCCGCGAAGCTGCGGCTATTGGAGTTTCCTCTCTGGGTGCGCCGGGTATAGCTACGGTTGTGCGGGCCTCTTCAACTGGGAACTCACTGGCTCCCAAGGGGATCCACAAGCCACTCCTTGGGACTGGCACTTTGCCATGGACCGCGCGACTTCGACAGAGATGAAGCACATGTCGGACTTTTTCAGCCGCCTGGACTGGTGGCGGTTGGAACCGCAACAGGGCTGGATTCTGAACCAGTCAAAGGATTGGACAAGGCGGATGGTGGGGGCGCGTTCCGCCGCGGGTGATCTAGCCGTCGCCTACCTGCCGGATAACGGGGCCATCACCCTCGAGATGACCGGCTTCCAGGCTGCGATGCGATGGCGCTGGTTCAATCCCAAAACTGGCGAAGCTGTCGATGGCGAAGGCCCTGTCCGTCCTGTCGAAAACAAGACCTTCACGCGGCCTGCCGGTTGGGAGGACGCGCTGCTCGTGCTGCGTAACGTTACTGATCCGCCCCCGCCAGACCCGACGGGAGGTCAGCCCGGTTCACCATCCAGGGGTCAGCGAGCATTTCCTTGACGTTCTCGTTGCGAGCCAAGCTCCATTTCCCGTTCCAACTCATGAAGAACACTGCCTTGGGGAAGCTCTTTTTCACGCCCTCCAGGAAGCGCCGGTAATCGTAATCGCCCGGCGGATTCCGCGCGCCATGCGGACCATACTCGGTGAAGCCAAAGGGCTTGTCGATCCTGGCCACTTGAGGGTAGCCCCTGACATGCCGGGTGTCCACGTAATCGGTGTAGGCGTCCAGGCC
>JAJYHY010000124.1 GCA_021784555.1 bacterium | reverse complement strand
GATCTGGTAGCACGGCGGGTGTCGCTAGAGGACAGGCTCACCACCAGGGTGTGCTCCAGGTTGGTGCCGTTCGACACAGAGACAGTGCCCGTCGTCGCCGGCATCAGGCCCGAAGCGACGAGTGGGCGGGCAATGGATACTTTGAGAGTCGGCCCGTCGTCGTCCAGGACGGTCAGCAGGGCGGGGGTGCCGGCAAAGAGCGGCGCGCCGGTCACCGAATCGACGACGTAGGGCGTAATGAGGGTCTGGCGCGTGTTACCGACAATGTTGTCATTCACGGCGGCGACCGGGAAGCTGACCGAGTCCTGGCCGGCTGGGATGGTCACGATTTCAGGCACGACCGCCGCGGCAGTGTTGCTGCTGACCATTTCCACCATGACGGGATTGGGCGTGACCGGGGTGCGCGTCACGGTGGCGGTGGTGGCTTGAGGGCCGGCGCCTTCGCTCACCGTACTCGAAGCGAGCGTGACCGCCACGGATGGCATGTCGCTCTCCGCCACCAAAACGCTCACTGGGGCCGAATCGGCATAGCCCGCGGCGCTCGCCATGACCTGAACGGTGTGGCCGCCGCTGATCAACCCGTCGTCAATCGACTGCAACGGGAATGCCGCCGAGGCCTGGCCAGCGGGGATGACGACGTCCAAGGGCGTGGTGAGGTGGTTCGCATCGGAGCTTTGCGGGAACACGGTCAGGGCGTTGGTCGTGACGTCCGAGCGAGTGACGGTCGCCTGCAGGGTGCTGCCCTCCGGCACGCTCGGCGACTCTACCTGGAGCGTGAGCGTGGGCAGGTCGGAATCGGCTATCGTGACATAAGCCACACCGTCGGGGAAGCCGGGCGCGCTGGCATCAAGGGTCGCGGATTCCGGTCCGTCCACCACGTGGTCGGGTATCGGGCTGAATTGGAAGCTGGCGGAGGCATGGCCGGCAGCGATGACGATATTAGTCGGGACGAGCAGGTGGGCCGGATTGTTGTTGGAGAGGGCGATGGTGAGCGATTGAGAGAGGTCGCCGTTGCGGAAGATGGCGCCGGTCTCAGAGGCATCGCTCTCGTTGATCTGGCCGGGCACTTGGAGCGTAAGAGCAGGCGGAACGAAGGTACTGTTAGTAGCCACGGCGACGTTGTTGTTCGTGCTGGCTTCGAGGAGGTCGCCGCCGCTGTTGACCAGCACCGCGAAGTACTGGTCGCCGTTGCCCGTGCTAAACGGCATGGCGACCGCCTGAGTGCGAGTGAGAAACTCGCCGGGGCCCAGATTATTGGTGAAGCTGAAAATGGCGATTTGTTGGGCGTTGGTCAGGCTGGCATTCGGTGAGAGCAAGGCGGTCTCGGTCCAGACCCCGCTGGCCGGCGCAACGCCTTGGTTGGCGACCTCCCAACTCAAGGTCACCGTTTCGCCCGGCGCCACGACAACGGGCGCGAACAAGTTCGTCGCCACCAAATCCGGCAGTGGAGGCAGGCTCAAGGCAATCGGCGCCGACAGAAGGTTGTTGGTGAAGGTGGCTTCGGCCACCGTCTGGCCGGCATCGGCTTGCACCAGGACATAGAATGGGCCTGGCGCGGCAAAGGCGCTAAACGGCAGGCTCACCGCCTGGGCGTTGGTGTAACTGGCGCCGGGGGCCAGCGCAACCAGGGAAGGCGCGGAGAGCAATGGAATGGCATTGGCGAAATCGCTGCTATTGGTCGAGAGCAGGATGAGATCGTCCCACGCGCCGGAGGCGGGCGCCGCGCCGGAGTTCCGGACCACCCAGGAGAGGTTAATCGTCTGACCGAACTCCGCCGACGGGGGGGCGCTGATGTCCTGGAGCACCAGATCGGGGGCGCGGACCTGAGTGGCGACGGGCGCGACCGCGGTATTGTTGGTAAGGCTGCCGCTCTCTTCAAAAGAATGGCTGGCGTTGACGGTAACCACGAAGAACTGGCTGCCGAGGTCCATCGGGGGAAGGATAACCGATTGCGTCACGCTAAGGGATGCGCCGACCGCCAGCAAGTTGCTGTAGGTGATGGAGGCAAACGGCTTGGCATCGGCTGGATTGGCGTCGGGTGAGAGCGAGAGGGAGTCGGTCCAGGGCCCGCGGGCGGGATGGAAACCCTGGTTGGTCACGCGCCAGACGAGTTGCGCGGGTTGACCAGCGACGACGCTCGTGGGGCTATTGACTATGGAGACGACAAGGTCCGGCAGACTGATTGGCGTCAGAAAGGCCAGGTTATCGATGGCGGCGGTATCCGCCCCTTGGCCGAGGTTGAAGCGGACACGGGCGATGCCCGGGCGATTAATCGTAACGAGTTCCTGGGAGGCGCCGCCGCCATCGTAGGAGTTGGTGAAGATCAAGTCGCCACCGGAATCGAAGGCCGTGACGTTGGGCACATCGTTCTGCGCGTTGAGGATGAAGAAGCTTACGAAGTCCGAGACGGCCGGTGAGCCGTCCGGGGCCACGAAGCTCAGGTCGATGATGCCCGGTTGGGAGGGGTTGGCGTTGGGGTCGGCCAGGACGTTCGGGGGCGAGATCGGCACGAAGCGGGTGGGAAAATTGGTGGTAACCTGCACCGCCCCACTGATGGAAGTGAACACCGCGCCGGTGGCAGAGTACTGGTCGCTGAGCACGGTGCCGGCGGGCGCCTCTTCGAAGGTAATCAGCCGGTCGCCGAGGTTGGGCGAAATATACAAGGCGGATTGCGGGACGATCTGGTTGGTGCCGCCCGTCAGGGCGGTATTCCAGGCGAACTGCAGTCCGAGCGGCCCGACGCCATTGTCGTCATAATAGAGCGTTACGGGATAAAGTCCCTCGCCTTGGAAGGAGACCGGCATCCAGTTGTAAGCGAAGCCGCGGTCGCCGGCCTGGCCCAGGAAATTCGTGCCCACAAGCAGGTAAAAGCCGTCGTCGCTGCCAACCCCCAGTTGCAGGTCGATCTCCGGCGTTTCCGGGTGCAAGTCCATGGCGCGCGTCACCCGCAGATAGAAGGGGATGCGCAAGGTAAAGTTGGCGGTTTTGAGGCCGCGGACCTGGTCGGGTGGAAACGCGGTATTGGCGAAGAAAGAATCGAATGTGTTGCCGAGATCAATGGTCGGTCCGGGATTGGGGAACTCAATAAACGGGCTGAGTGTCGTGCCGCTGGGAGTCACGTCCTGAACGGTCGAAGGCGCCGGAACCCCGAACCCCCCAACGGCATTATAGAGTTCGACATAAACACCATTGCCAGGCACAATAGGCGCGTTTGTTCGCCCCGCCTCGGCCAGCGGGATATAAGCGCCGAAGTTCTCCATGACGGTCAAGGTAGCGGGTGAGCTGGAGGTTGAACCACCGGCATCGGTCACGGTGACCTGGTAAGTGCCGGACTGGTTGGTCTGGACGTTGTTGAGCATGAGGGTGGAATCGGTGGCCCCGGCAATCGGCGACCCGTCGAAGCTCCATTGGTAACTGACTGGCGGCGTCGCGGCCGCCGCTACGGTGAAAGTGGCACTGCTGTTGCGCAGAACTGTCACCGATTGAGGTGGCGTCAGAATCACGGGCGGGGTGCTGAGTTCGAAGGTATTGGTCGAACCGGCAATCATGTCGTTTCCGGCCAGGTCCAGGACAGGCGGCTGGAGGATGAGCGTGTAAGTGCCGTTGGTCCGCTGCGAGGCAAAGCTGAGCCGGTAGGTGGCGGCATTCAATCGCTGCGGTGGAGCTATAAGAACAGGCTTCCCGGAGGGGCCGGTAAAGGCGAAATTGTTGGTCGTCAGACTCTGGGGTTGAATGGGTTCGCTGAAAGTCACATCGAGGTTGGTCACCGGCACGAGGACGGTCCCGCTGGGCGAAACCGTCTTCACCACAGGCGGAGTCTTGTCGATCAGGAAGCGCCCGGTGAAGACGCCGTCCGGCGCCGACGCCGCCAGCACACGGACGTTGTCCAAGCCCCAGCCGCCGTAAGAAAGTCCTGGCAGGTTGCGCCCGTAAAAGCTGACTTCCAGGGTGTCATTGGTATGTGGAAAATCGAATTGCAGGTTCCGGTAGATTGAGTCCGGGGTGGAATTGCCCGCGAATTCAACGCCGCTGAGGTCCGGACCGCGCGGGAAACTCTGGACCAGGGGATTGCCGGTCGTTTGGAAGGAGTATTGCCAGGCCGGCTGTGGCAGGCCGCTCACATTGAAACCGAAGAAGTCCGGCGGCGTGCTTAGATTGCCGTCCCATTGGTCGATAATCAGCGTGTCCCAAGCCAGTCGGAGTTGGGAGTGAGGTGGGAGACCTTCCAAGAACAGGGTGACGGTGTCGTCGGCGAATTCGCCCAGAAACGTGGAAGAGACGGCGTTACTGAGGGTGTCACCCCGGCTCCAGGCGCCGCCGGCGCCCCTTTCAAAATCTGTGGTGTAAATAGGCGAGAAGGCGCCGCCGGTCATCGGGGTGCCAGCCTGGCTGGTGATGGATGGCCCGATAGCGATGGTGTAAACGCCCTCAATGGTTTGAGCCGGAAAGCTGATCCGGTAATCACGGTCGTCCGCCGCCGTCACGCTGACGCTGCCGGGCGCAAGGGGGCCACTCGGCCCGGTCATCGCCACGTCGTCCGGCGTAAAACTGCTGGCGAGGACCGGGGAGTTGAATTGGACCAGCAGTTGCGAAACGTTCGTGTTGACAGGCCCGCTGGGGGTAAAGGCTGAAACATAAAACTGTGCCGGCTGCAAGGCGAGCGTGGCGACAAAGCTGGTCACCGCTCCGGCGCTATTGGTAAGGACCACGTCATAGGCTCCGGCCTGGGCGAGTGTCGGATTGGGCAAGATGAGGGTGGAAGCGGTCGCGTTTGGCAGGTTGGTTCCATTAAACTGCCACTGATAGCCGAGAGGAAGGGGGCTCTCGGCGTGGACACTGAAGGCCTGACTTTGGCCGAGCGCGCCGCTCACGCTCTGGGGCTGTTCGAGAATGTGCGGCAAGGCGTCCAGAGCCTGAGACTGTAAGTGCCCGTGGCGTCGGCATTGCCGCTGGTCACGAGGTAATAAGTTCCGCCGCGGGAAAGGCGCTGCAGGCCGACATCGGAATTTGCATTGAGCCACTCTCCGAAGAGAAGGTTCCAATCCTGATCATAAACGTCATACCGGATCTGGCCATTCGGGTTGGATCCGAGGTCTTGGAGATAAACCAATTGCTGTGGCGAGGCAGTGAAGGTGTACACATCGTGGTCGCCGGGGGATTCAATGATCCCGGCGCCGGGGCCAGGCAGGCCGTTGGTAATGAGGTCGCCGACGTTCAGGGTGAAGGACTGGTCGGTGACCGGCCAAATCTTGAGGGAGTATGTCCCGGTGGCATTGGCAATGCCGCTGACAATGAGAGTGTAGGCGCCGGTGCGCGCCAGCGTCTGGCGGCCCACGTCCTGGTTGCCATTGAGCCATTCACCGAATTGCGACGCTCCGCGGTCGTCATAAACATCGTAGCGAATCTGGCCGAGGGGCGTCGCGCCGAGGTCCTGGAAGAAGAGAGTCTGTCCCGCGGAAGCGTTGAAGGTGTAAATGTCGCGCGCGCCGGGTATCTCAATATTGCCGGCGCCGGGGGCGGGGAGGCCATTGGTGATGGTGTCGCCGACAGAGAGTGCAAAGGACTGGTCGGGCGGAACTGACCAGAGCTTAAAGCTGTAGTCACCGGTGTCGTTGGCGCTGCCGCTGACTACAATGGTGTAGGCCCCGCCCAGCGCCAGGGTCTGTCGGCCCACGTCCTGGTTGCCGTTGAGCCACTCACCGAACAGCCAGGTGTTGCGGCTGTCATAGACGTCATACCGAATGTTGCTGCCGGTGGAACCGCGATCCTCGAAATAGACTTGCTGGCCGGGAGAGGCCATGAACGTGTATATATCGTGGCCGCCCGGAGATTCGATGACGCCGGCGCCTGGTCCGGGCAGGCCGTTGGTGACAGTGTCGCCGATGTTGATGGTGAAGGTTTGGTCGGTGACCGGCCAGAGCTTGAGCGAGTAGGTTCCAGCGACCGCGTTGTTGTTGCCGCGGGCGATCAGATAATACGCGCCCCCGCGGGACAAGGTTTGCCGGCCCACGTCCTGTCCCCCGTTCAGCCATTCGCCAAATAACGGATTCCAGTCCTGATCATAGACATCGTAGCGGATCTGGCCGCTTGGGGTCGCGCCGCGATCTTCGAAATAGACCACCTGACCCACGCCGGAGGTAAAGGTGTAAACGTCGAGCGCGCCGTTGGTCTCAAGGTTGCCCGCGCCAGGGGCGGGCACACCGTTGGTGATGATGTCGCCGATGGCGATGTTGAACCGGTCGGCAAGCAGGGGCGGGGCGTTGGTGGCGCCACTGTCAAGCAGGGCGAAGGAGTAATCGACTGGCAAGCGGTCGCTGTCGTTCCGGACGTGGAGGAAGTAGGTTCCAGTGACGGGCAAGGTGAACGTGCCGGGGTCGTTGCCGTCGAGCCGGTCGGAGAACAGTTGCGCGCCGGCAGGCGCAAGGACGCGCCAATCCGCCACCGACGGCGAGGAGTTGCGGTCATTGAATCGCACTCTCTGTCCGGCGTTGCCACTAAAAGTGAACAAGTGGTCCGCGCCGGGCGATTCCAACACGCCGGCCCCAGGGGCCGGCACACCGTTGGTCACGACGCTGCCGATGGAGATGTCGAAGCTCCGGTCAATGACATTCCAGAGCTTGAAACTGTAAGCGCCGGTCGTGTCGTTGTCGGAATAAACCCGAAGCCGGTAGGCGCCGAATTGAGGCAGGTCCACCCGGCCCACGTCGTTGTAAGGCAGGTAATGGGCGCTGAAAACCGTCGAGTTGTCGGGCGCGTAAAGGGTCCAGAAGAGATGGGGCGGAGCGGAGAGGACGTCAAAATAGACGGCGCGGTTGGTCGGGGCCTGGAAGAGATAATCATCGTATGCGCCGGGGACTTCGAGGTCGCCCGCGCCGGTCGCGGGCGCGCCGTTGCTCACGGTATCGCCGGTCGCGACATCGAAGACCTGGTCAGTAATGCCGGAAAGCCGAAAACTGTACGTGCCGGTGTTGCCGCTGTCGTTATAGACGCGCAACCGGTAAGTACCCGGCTGCGGCAGGGTGATTCGGCCGACGTCGTCGTAGGGCATGTAGTGAGCGGAAAAGATCGGTGAATTGTCCGGGCCATAGAGGGACCAAAACAAGCGGTTGAAGGAAGAAAGCACGTCGAAATAGACCAGGTGATTCGGCGGGGCGGTAAACAGGTAATCGTCCCAGGTGCCGGGCGTTTCGAGGTTGCCCGCGCCTGGGCCAGGCACGCCATTGGTGACCGTGTCACCCACGGCGATATTGAAGACCTGGTCGGCCTCGCCCAACAACTCGAAGCTGTACGAGCCGGTGAAGTTGTCATCGTCATAAACGCGCAGCCGATAAGTGCCTGGCAGCGGCAGTTGGACACGCCCCACGTCGTTGTAAGGCATGTAGTGGGCACTGAAAACGGCGCTGCCGTCGGGCGCGGTTAGCGACCAGAACAGGCGGTTGAAGGAAGAAAGCACGCCGAGATAGGCGATGTGGTTGGACGGCGCGGTGAAGAGGTACTCGTCGAAGGAACCGGGCATCTCGATGTCGCCCGCGCCGGAAGCGGGCACGCCGTTGGTCACGACCGTGCCGGGAGCGATGGTGAAGGCCTGGTCCGTGACGGCCGAGATTCGGAAACTGTAAGTGCCGGTGACGCCGCTGTCGTTATACACGGTCAGCCGGTAGGTCCCGGGCATCGGCAACTCCAGACGCCGAATGTCGTCGTAAGGCATATAGTGCCCGGTGAAAACCGCCGTGCCGTCGGGCGCGGTGAGGGACCAAAAGAGCCGGTTGTAGGAGGAAAGCACACCCAAGTAGATGATCCGGCTGGGCGGGGCCTCGAAGGCATAAACGTCCTGCGCGCCTGGCGACTCCAGGTTTCCCGCGCCGGCGTAGGGGACGCCATTGGTGACGGTGGCATCCAGTGTGAGGGGAAACACGACCGTCACCACGCCGGTAGCGCTTTGGGCCGCGCCGTAGGGGTTGGCGACGAAAACCGAGTAACCTCCGGCTTGCGTGGCAGTGACGTTGGACAGCACCAGTGTGGCGTTTGTCTCCTCGGGCAGGTTCGTGCCATCCAACTGCCACTGGTAGGCCAGTGGCGCGGCCCCATTTGCGCCGGCTCTGATTGTTGCGTCCGAACCGACGGACGCCTCCAAGCTGGCCGGCTGCAAGGTGATGACCGGCGGCATCGAATCCTGGCATTTGCCAGCCGCCCCGGCGGCGTAAATGGCGGCCACTTCGGTTGCCGAGAGGGCCCGGTTGTAGAGGGCCGGCTCGTCGATCAGCCCGCCAAAGGCATACCAGCCGCCGTTGGCTCCAGGATAGCCGCCCGTGTAACCGACGCCGAGTTGATACTTGTATGAGGACGCATACGAGACTTGGCTGAAGGGGCGGCTGTCCACGCGGCGGCCATCGAGGTAGAGAGTCTCGTTGGTGCCGTCATAAGTCACCGCCAAGTGATGGAACACGTTGTCGGCGACCGACTGGGTGCTGGCGAGCGGGTCGGGGTGGCCATCCCAGAATACTTCCGCGCGCAGCTTGCCGTCGGTACCAACATAAATCGCCGGCACCCACCCCGAAGCGCCCGTGAACGGCACCCCGGTTTGTTGCCCCAGGATGACCCCGCCCGACGCGGTTTTGAACCAACTCTCGAAGGAAAAAGGGCTGTCGGCGGGCGCCGTGGGTGGGAGCGGGAAGAGATTGTCGGGCAGGCTCACGTAGGCGTTGGTGCCGTTGAAGCTGAAGGCCGAGCCAATTAGTCCGGGGGCCGTGGTGGCGCCGTTCCAGAACATGCCGGAATTGCCGCCGGCGATATCCTCCGCGCTCCCCTCCCCCGGCCACCAGGCAAGAATGCCCGACGGGGGCGCGACACAATTGGCAAAAACGGGGGAACTCAAGGCAAGAACTCCGCCCATCATTACAATAAGTCTCAGACGTCTCATTATCTCTCCATTCATTCCAGACGGCACGCGCGTCGAGGCACGCGCCAGCGTTCGTGGATGAATACCCATCGCACGAGTCTGGAAATTGTCATCAGGTTTCTTGCACCCGATGACTTTTGAAACGGCAAAGGACCGGCCTTGCCCGGCGGCGCTTCTTTGGCCGAGGCGGATGCAAAAGGAGGCATGGCGGTCCGGCGACCCCACTGGCCGGCACGCCACGCATTAGGCATGGTACAGTCAACGATAACCATTTATCATTGACTTGGCGCTGCAAAAAAGGACTGGTGATTGACAATTTTTGGTGAGCATGATGCCTTACTGCCGGATAGGCTTGAAAACTGACGGCCACCCGGTCCGTTTGCCGTGGCCGCCGTTAGTGAGTCGAAGTCATGCGATTAGTCAGCGATTCCGTCCCATGAACCTCAGATTCCGTTTGGCGCCAGGCAGCGTGGCCGCCAGCCTCATCCGCTCAGAGGCGGCGGAAACGGGCGCGCAATCCTCAGAGCCATGGACGTCCAAGGATAGCGCCAGTCGCATTGGCTCCACAAGCAGCCACTCAAACATTAAACCTCACCTATGAATCACACAGCCACATTGCAAATCAACGGCACGGCGTGCAGCCTGCCTATCATTGAAGGAACCGAAAGCGAAACCGGAATCGACGTGTCGGCTCTGCGCAGCCGCACCGGTTACATTACGCTGGACGACGGCTACGCCAACACCGGCTCCTGCGCCAGCCGGATTACATTCATCGACGGAGAGAAGGGCATCCTGCGCTATCGCGGAATTGATATTGAGGAAATAGCGGAGAAGTCCACTTTCATCGAAACGGCCTACCTGGTCATTTACGGGCATTTGCCAACCCCGGCGGAGATGAAGCGGTTTTCGCAGCTCCTGACCGAAAACCAGTCGCTGCACGAGTTGATGAAGCACCATTTCGAGGGGTTTCCCACCACCGCGCATCCGATGGCGATGCTCTCCTCGATGATCAACGCAACGAGTTGCTTCTATCCGGGGTTGATGGGCCGCCGCAACCCCGCCCGGTTCGATGTCCAGGCGGCGCGCCTGCTCTCCCAGGTGCGCACGATTGCCGCCTTCTCCTATCGCAAGTCGCGGGGCCTGCCGATCATCTATCCCAAGCCCGACGCTCCATACACCGAGAACTTTCTGCACATGATGTTCTCCCTGCCCTACAGGGACTATGCGCCGGCGCCCGAATCGGCGCGGGCGCTGGACCTGGTCCTCCTGCTGCACGCCGACCATGAGCAGAATTGCTCGACCTCAACGGTGCGGATGGTGGCGTCCAGCCAGGCCAACCTGTTCGCCTGCGCGGCGGCGGGCGTGTGCGCGCTATGGGGACCGCTTCACGGCGGGGCCAACCAGGCGGTTATCGAGATGCTCGAAGAAATCCACCGCTCCGGCGACGACGGTTCGGCCTTCATTGCGGCGGCGAAGGACAAGACCAGCGGCAGAAAATTGATGGGGTTTGGCCACCGCGTTTACAAAAATTACGACCCGCGCGCCCGCATTATTCGCAAGGCCTGCGATGAGTTGCTCGCCGCCCTTCACGTCACCGATCCGTTGCTGGACATTGCCAAGCGCTTGGAAGCGGCGGCCCTGCACGACCCCTACTTCATCGAGCACAAGCTCTATCCGAACGTGGACTTCTACAGCGGCATCATCATGCGCGCCCTCGGCATTCCCCTGGAGATGTTCCCAGTCATGTTTGCCATTGGCCGCACCCCGGGCTGGATTGCCAACGCCAAGGAAATCATGGACGACCCCAAGGCGCGAATCTACCGCCCCCGTCAGATCTATATCGGCCCCGCTCACCGGCATTATGTGCCCATCGAGCAGCGGGACCTCAGTTCCACGCCGGCTCAAGAATCGCCCGCCGTGCCATGTCACAGCGCGTGACTTGCGTCAGCACGGCGAGAAACCTTTCGCGCCGCCCGAGAGGTTTGGAAGTGGCGGCGCCGCGCACGGAGTGACGCGCCCTACCTGGCTGGCGAGCTTGCTTTGCATTTGCCGGTGGTCCTGGCGAGAGGCGCTCATTCTCGGGTGTCCCGCAATCCTCTGGTTGCGCAGGATTGGAAGAGCTCTAGCATAGGGGAATAGGCCCCCGAGACGCGCGGAAAACGAGCTTGCCGCGCTCAGAATCCCTGTTCGATACGGCTTTGGCTGGCCGCAAGGGAATTATCCCACTTTCGCCGGCGGCCACAGGAACGCCGACCTTGTCTGGTGGAAGGCTCATACCGCCGCCCCTTCAGGCGTTTCTCATTGAAGCCTGAACACCGTCGCTACTGGAAATCAGGGGCGCCGATAAAGCGGCTGATGAAGCGGGGGGTGAGGTGGACCCCGCGTCGAAATGAGAATTGCTCAAAACCGCTCAAACCTGGCTTGTCGCGGGTGCCGCGACAGGCGTAAGGTGGCGGCTCATGATCGCGAAGGCGAAAGCTCAAGGCCGGCCGGGTCAAGACGCCGAAATGGCGGCAGGTCCCTGCCGAGGGCCGTGGAATCTCAGCGCAATGGTGCTGGGGGTTGGCGGGTTTGCCTATAGCACGGCGCAAATCCTCAAAGACGGCGGCGCCTGCGTTTGCACCTACCTGACCCGCGATTACGCGCATTACTCGCCCTCGCTCGCGGGGCCGGTCTTCAGCCGGGAGCAGCATCCTTCGCCGTGTCCGATCATTCGTGAAGAGCAGATCGGCCTGGTGATTCCGATGTCCATTGACTGGGCCCAGGCGCGCTGGAAAGAGGAATTGCTTGAAATGGGCGTGCCGATCTTTTCGCCGACGGGCGAGGCCATGAAGATCGAGCGGGAACGTGATTTCGCGCGCCAGCTTTGCCAGCGGTTCAGGATCCCCTTTCCACGAGCGCACGTCGCGCGCAACCGTTTGGAGGCGGAGGAAATCCTCGAAGCGCATCAACTGCCCTTCGTCATTAAGAATCCCTTCTGCTCACCCACTAGCCCGATTCACACCGTGTTGTGCGAGACGCCGGCGGATACGCGCTCCTGGCTCCGGCACCTGGATTACGCGGAGGGGGTCTTCCTTCAGGAATATCTCGGACGGGCTGAAGCGGGCCACATCGCGCTGGTGAGCGGGGGCGAGATCTATTCGCTGGTAACGAATCAAGAATACAAAAGGGCCTTTGCGGGCAACCTGGGCATTGTGGCGGGGGCGCCGCTGGGCGGATTGGTTGAGCGAGACCCAACTGACAAATACGGCCTCGCCCGCGAACTGTTGCATCCGCTGCGGCCGTGGTTCCGGGAGGTCAGTTATCACGGACCGATCCAGGTCACGGCGGTTCAGCGCTCGGGGCAATGGCACGTGATCGAGTACAATATTCGGATCGGCGTCACCTCCGGCGCCATGATCCTGCGCATGCTGAGGAATCCTGGCGGCGTGCTGCTGGATACCGCGCGCGACCGCAAGCTGGAGATTCAATTTGTCGAGGGCCGGGATTTCGGCTGTTCCGTAACGCTGGCGGGCTATGGCTACCCCTACGTGCAAATCAGCGGGCCGCGCGTGCCGGTGGAAGTTGCCACGCCGCTGGACTGCGACGTGTGGTGGAACGAAGTGACGCGAGACGGCGCCGCTCTGGTGACGACGGGCCACCGCATTGCGGATGTCGTCGCCCTCGCACACTCGCTCGATAAGGCCATCGCAAAGGCTTATTCGAACATACGCAGGATTCGCAGCGTGGGCAGCTATTTTCGTGGCGATGTTGGCCAGAGCCTTTGGCCGCCCGGCACCCTGTGAGCCACGGTTTCTCGCGCGCAGAATCGTTACATTTAAAAACATGTTCCAGATAAGTCGAGTTTTGCTGAGTGCGCGGAGAGGGCGAAGCGGTTTGCGGCTCCGGCAGCGTCCCACGCGGAAAAAACGGTCTGAGGTCCCGCCCCGCTAGATACACCATGAATATACTTGAAGTCAGTTCCCGTGAGGCTTCCTTCCAGGAGGCCGCTGTCTCGCGGCCGCCAGAAGTTTCCGGCGCGGTCGCGGGGCGGCGATATGCCTCGGAGTTGCCAAGGCGTCCCGCCTGGGTCGAAATCGACCTGCGCCAACTCGAGCGCAATTTCCGGATCATCAGCCGGGATAAGCCTGGCGATCTGCGCATTCTTTCGGTGGTCAAGGATGAAGCTTACGGCCACGGGGCCGAGTGCGTTGCCAAAACGGCGCTGCAGTGTGGCGCGCAGCTTCTTGGGCTATCGACACTGGAAGAAGCCCTCGCGTTGCGCGAGAAGGGCATCACGGCCCGCATCCTGTTGCTCGGCGACCGGCAGGAGAGCGAGTTTCCGTGGTGCATCGCGCGGAATCTGACTTGCTGCGTCAGCGACGCCCAAGGCGTCGAGCAATTGGGCCGGTGCGCGGCCCGCGCGGGGCGGCGGGTGCCCGTTCATGTGAAGATCAACACCGGGATGAACCGATACGGTGTCCGCTGGAGCGAAGCTCTGCCGCTTGTGGAGCAGGTCTGCGAGACCAAGTCGCTCGTTTTGGAGGGTGTGCTCAGCCATTTTGCCCAATCGGACGAAGTGGACAAGGCCTCGGCATTGCTCCAGCTTGCCCGTTTCAACGAAGTCTTGCACGGCCTTGCGGCTCGCGGAGTACCGGTGAAGGCGCGCCATATCTGCAACAGCGGAGGGTTCCTGGATTTGCCGCGGGCCCATTTCGACGTGGTGCGGCTGGGAATTCTGCCGCTAGGCGTTTATCCGTCCGCGGTGTGCCGGCGCCTCCCGGGCCTCGCGCCGGTTATGACCGTCAAGGCGCGCGTGGCCGCCATTCAATGCCTGCAGGCGGGAGACAGCGTGGGCTACGGCATGCACTACACCGCCCCTGGGCCGCGGCGCATCGCGGTGCTCCCGCTCGGTTATGGCGACGGTTTCCCGCGGGTACGGAACCAGGGCTGGGCGCTGCTCCATGGACGCCGGGCGCCGCTCGTAGGCGGGGTGGCAATGGATGCTCTCACGGTGGATATTTCCGCGATTCCCGAAGCGCGGCTCTGGGACGAGGCGGTGCTCATGGGCCGGCAGGGCAGCGAGGAGATCTCCGCGCGTGACATCGCCAAGCTGAAGAACTCAGTCTGCTACGATGTGCTCACGAGTTGGCGGGCCCGTCTGCCGCGGGTCTATCTGAACGAGAAGAGCGCAGGCTAAGTGGCGATGGGCGCAAATACAGTGACGTGCCGACGGGGCCGCTCCTCCGCAATCGCAAATCTAAAATCGCAAATCGTGAATACGTCACCGAACTTACGCGCTGGAGCACTAAGCCGGCCTGTTCGCGCATGAAATTGCTCTTTTCCGAGGCAAAAGCCGACTACAACCACTACATCTTTCCCTACGCGGTGTGGGCGTTTCCCGAAGCCGGCGAGAGGCCCGCCGACTTCTTCAACCGGGGTTTTCTGCCGTCTTCGCGCGACCTGGATCGGTTTTACCTCTGCCGCCACGTACGGGTGGACCTGCGCCGGTTCCGCCCTTCCTCTGAAAACCGAAGGATCCTGCGAAAGGGCGAAGGAATTGTGGCCACCCTGGTGGCGCGCCCTGAGTTCGACTACACGCCGACGCGGCGCAGCTTCTGCGGCAAGTACGCCGACACGAAGTTCGGGAAGGGCGTTTTTTCCCTCAACCGGTTGGATTCGCTCTTCAACGGCAGGATCACCTCCCACGCGCTGGTCTTTGCCGACACGCGGATGGGGGCGGAAGTCGGGATTGTGACCCTCTATCTCGACGCCCCCACGCTGGGGTATTATTATTGCGCGTTCTACGACCTGGCCTACGCCCCCCGCAACCTGGGGATGTTCATGATGACGACGGCGGTGAGCCTGTTCGCGGAGCGTGGTTTCCAATTCCTTTACCTGGGCTCCTGTTACCTCGAAAATGCCCTCTACAAGACGCAGTTCGCCGGGGCGGAGTTCTTCAACGGCGTCCGTTGGAGCGCCAACCTCGATGAACTGAGATTCCTTCTTCGCCGCGGACAAACCGAGCCTGAGCAGCACTTGCTCGAGAACGAAGAATACCGGCGTCTCTTTTACCAAACCGAGCTGCCGCAGATTGCCGAGGCCAGTCTTTTCCACGTTAGTCCCAGCTTCCTGCCGGGAGCACACTCTTCTCAGGGTGAGCGGGTCCGATAATAGCGGCTGGGCCAGTTGCTCGGGTCATCAAATTCGAACCGGCCGGAAGGGCCGGTGTTGGTTATGGAGAGATCGATCCAATCGAGGAGGTTGGTCGAGGCGCTAAGACAAAAGTCCAGATTGGCCGGGCCGGTACCCCGAATGCGCCAGACGTTATTGGCGAAGACAGGCGGAGCCAGCAAGATCTGGGTGTAAAACGGGCTGTCCATCCATTCGAAAGCGCCGATGTCAGGGGCGGCGCCAAAGGGACGCGCCGCACCGCGCTGGTCGGTGGTCACCCCGGGAACGGCGATGCCGGCGTCAATAGCCGGACTCCCCGCCGTCAGGGCCATCGTGGGCGTCGGCCCGCCGTTGTCCGCCAAGGGTCCGAGCATCGGATCGACGCCATTGACGCTGCCGGTGTTGGTGAAGGCGCAACTGGCGTCGGAACTGAGGTTATACCCGAGGTCGATGAGCGGACCATAGCAATTGGTGGCGCCGGGCGCCCCGGCCAGAATGCTGTCGCAGACGAACACCTGGCCAGTGCTGACGCCAATATCGAAGCCGCGCGGGACGGCCGCGTTGGTGGCGTCGATGAAGTTGCCGGCCAAGGTGACGTTCTGAAGGATCGTCGTCCCTGCCGCGGCGAAAACTCCGGCACCCCGGGCATCGGCGGGCGTGGGGAAAGGAACCTCAAGCAGATGGCCAGCGGCGGCCGTGTTTCCAAAGAAGGTGGTATTGGTGACAGTCAACGCCCCGACATTATAGATCCCGCCTCCAAGCCCGCTGCCTATTGGGTACCCCTGATCCCCGTCGCCGCCCGCGACGGAATTATCCTCGAGCGTCGAGCTTTCCAAGAACATTGTCTCATGGTTGTAAATGGCGCCGCCCCTGCCCGAGGCCCCAGCGCTCCACTCTGCGTAAGCGGAGGCATTGGCCCCTGCCGCGCGGTTGCCCCGAAATATTGAGTTGGAGATCCTGAGCGTGCCTCTGTGATTGCTAACGGCACCGCCGACTCCTTCGGTTGCCGGGTGCGGGTAAGGAAGCCAAACGGGCACCGGAGCCAGCCCAATGGCCTGGTTCGCTGCGAACAGGCACCGGTCAACCTCGACCTGGCCGCCTTCATTGAGGATCGCGCCACCGTTGGTCGAGTAGCCGCCGGTTAGGGTCAGATCGCGCAAGACGAGGTTGCCCCCATCCTTGACCAGGAAGAGCCGGCTTCGGTTATTGCCGCTGAGGACGACCTGTCGTAGGCGCCCGTCCACGGTCAGCGCGTTGGTGACCACGATTGTGTTTGAGATCGAATAGACGCCGTTATTGCCAAAAGTCACCTCGCCACCCACGCTGGCCGCCGCAAGGAATTCCGCGGTCGAATCGACCCCGTTCGGGAGCGCCTTATCCGCGATGGTCAAGATGGAGTTCGAGGGGACGTCCAAAGCCGCCCGGCCGGTCGGGTTGGAAAGCACGAGCAACACGGTCTTGTTCGTGTCCAGAGTACTATTCTCCGGGATATGCACGGCGAAGGTCTTGTTCGTTTCGCCCGTGTTGAAAGACAGTACAAGGTTCGTTGCCGCATAGTCGCGCGGGGCGATAGCCGTTCCATCTGCCGTGGCGCATTGCACACTCACGGCGCCGACGGGGTTGCCACCGCACATGACCGTTACGAGGGCGTCCGTACCCTCGACGCCCCTCAAGGACGCGGACGCAAAGCGCAGAACTCGCGGCAGGACGCCGTCGAATTCCACTGCCCCGGCATCGCAAGACCCATACTGCGGACGGGGGACGCCGCGCTCATCCGCCGGCGGCGAATGTGCCGTGTCTCCCGCTCCGATGGCCGGGCTGGTGGGGCGCGGCAACATCGTCAACGTCGGACCCCCGTTGTTCAGCAGCGGGCCGAGTTCGGGATCAACATTGTTGAGACTGCCGGTGTTGGTGAAGCCGCCGCTGGCATCCGAACAGACGTTGTAACCCAAGTCCGCGATGTCGCCACTGAAGCCAAGCCCCTGGGGATGATAGGCAATGATCGAGCTGTGGATGGCGGCTTCAGCACCCGTCTGGCACGCCACCCCCCCGCCTTGAGCAATGCCAGGGAGCCAGGGGTTTGCCGCCACCATCGCCTGATTATCCGCCAGAGTGCAGAAACTCAGCACGACTCTATTGGATAGCACGTACACCGCTCCGCCAAGCCCATCTCCGGCAAAACCGGCCGCGCCGAAAGCTGGTTCGGCGGCGCCTCCTTGGGCCAAATTCTCATAAAACGTGCTGTTGGTGCAGAACATTGTTCCCGCGCTGCAAACCGCTCCGCCCATCGCAGAGCCACCTGAGCCACTCCCTTCTATGGAGCCAGTGGCCCCGTTTCCTCCAACAGCCTCATTCCAGGCGAACATGCATCCCGATACCACGGCGGTTCGGTCGTTGTATATGGCCCCGCCATATCCCGGCCTGCCGGACCACGGCATTTCATCTGCCGTGGCGTAGCCGCCCTGACTGAGATTGCCATTGAACGAAGACTGCGATACCCGCAGCGTCCCGCCGTTGCAAAGCGCGCCGCCTCGCCCGGGGGCGTCGCCCCATTGCTTGTTCCCGCCCGCGGCGGTATTAGTCGAGAAGGTGCAGAGCTCGAAGTCGGAAACTCCAATGCTGTAAACGGCTCCGCCTGCGCCTCCCGAAGCAGGTGCGTCCGGGAAGCCAGGGCCAAAGCCGTCGGCGCCCCGGGCCTCGTTGTTGGAAAAAGCGCAATGGGCGAAATGGGCTGTGCCTGTGGTGTACACAGCCCCGCCTGAACCCTCCAAGGGCGGTACGTTGGCCGAAACACCGGCCGTCGCGACAACCACATCCGATACAAACGTGCAGGATATTGCGCTCAGCGAGCCTTCATTGTAAATCGCGCCGCCATTGGTGCTTTGGCCATTGGCCAGAACGAGGTTCGTCAGCGAAAGGCTCGCCCCTGGCGCGACCTGGAAAATGCGCAGGGTATTATTCCCGGAAACGGTGATGCTGTGGCCGCTGGCGTCCAGGACGGTGTCTTGGGCAATCGCCAGCGTATCAGTCAGCGTAATCGTGCCATCGCAGGCAAACGCCACCGTTCCGCCTCCAGCCAGGGCGGAGCGCAAATGCGCGTCATCGGCGACCGTTACGGTTCCCGCGCCTTTGACGGGCCCTGCCATCAAGACGGAGCAGGCGGCGGCGCAGGAGAGGACGTGAAGGGGGACGCGTGAAATGTATGGGGAATTCATAACTGCTCATTCTATGGCTGCATTTCCAGTTCAGTAAACGCGATTGTGCGGAATGAGGGGAATGGCGTCAAGGATGAATCTAAAGAGCCCATGCCAAAAACATTCCCCTCAACGGGGCAACTTCGACGGCACGATCCCCTTGCTCAAAGGCCTATCGAACGTCCATCGTGGCCCGAAGGAATCAGAGCAGGAGCAAGAGTCAGCGCGAGAGCAAGGGAGGGACGCGCCACGCTTGATTCACGGGTAAAGTTCCTGCCGCAGAATCAACAGCCTCACCCCTTCATTGGCTGCCGGCATCGAGCCTGACGCGATAAAACTCCTGTGCTTGGTTTGAAGCCGGGATTGGCCAATGGGCCGTGGCGCCGAGCGGCGCCAGGGAATCGACTTTTTGGAAGGGGGTGGAAAGGCCGGGCGCGGCGAGTATGTCATAGCGCTGGCCCGGACTGGCCGGCCAGGAGAGGGTCAGGGGCGGGCCGGCGATGCTCAGTGTGAGGGGCGGGATAATGCGCAACCAGGTGGTAGCGGTGCGGTACTGGTTTCCCGAAACGTCCGTAACCAGCGCATAGAAAGGCTGGAGGCCCGGGCCCCGGCTGGCGGCGGGCACCACAAAGGTCGCCGGGTTCTGATTGGTCGTAGAGGCCACCGAGCCGCCGGTGCTGAAGAGATCGACCGTGGCGACATCGGGGTTGTTTGCGGTCACGGTGAAGGTGAGGGTGGCGTCAAGTGTGACGTTCGTACCTCCTGGCTGCAAGGCCAGCGTGGCCGAGAGGCGGGTGTTTTGAAAGACGACTTGCCGCGATATCCTCGTCTGCGTTCGCACACTGGTGCCTTCATAGCCCACGGCGGTTAATTGATGATAACCGTCCTGGAATCGCGTCGTATCCAGATCGAAGTTGACAGGGAGCACTTGGGCGCCGGAGCTGAGATAGAGGTGATTGCGCGGACGCAGGTCCGTGAGGTTGTCCTGGAGGGGGACGGCGCCGGCGGGCAGCGGCACCAGGTTTGGGGAACTGTGGAGCTGAACTTCGACTTGGGATGCCGGCCAGCCCGCCGAGCGGCCCCGGATATAAAAGAAGGCCAGCCAAGGGGACGGGCTCAGGTCGGAAGCGAACACGCCGTCCTGGGTTTGGAGCAGGGCGTTAGAGTTGATTTGCGACATGAAGGTTTGGGTAAAATCCGAGATTTTTGCTCCATCGACCGTGTTGGTGACGCTCACCCTCACCTCGGTCCCGTTGGTTTTGAAAACGTCCAGGCTGAGCCAATCGCCCACCGCCGGGGCGTTGCTCACCGCCACGCCGACGTAGCCCGTGGCCATGGTGTCCAGGAAGGTCGGACGCAGCGGCCTGAGGAAGGCGGTCAAGGCGGGCGCCGAGCCGGCGGCGGTTGTTGCGTCCACTGTAACGGCGGCGCCGGCAGCATTGGTGTTAAGCGATTCCAACTCCAGGCGATCGCCCGTCGGATAGGCCTGAACACGGGTGACGTTCTGTCGCGCGTTGAGGACATTGGCCAGCCCGGAAATGACGGATGCAATGGTCGCATTGGGGGGCGCTGTGTAACTGGTTCTGAATCCGTTTAGCGTTACGGAGAGTGTGTTGCCCGGCGACGGCGGGAGGTTTGTCATCGTCTGGACGAACTGGCCGTCCAGGAACAAATCAGCCCGCCCGACCGGCAGGTTCGTGGCCGCGGCGAAAAACGTCATGGTCAATGGGGTCACGCCACTCAGCACGGTTCCGTTCGTCAACGACCTCCAGTCCGCTCCGCCCGGATGGGCGAAAGGCGCCGAGAGCGGCTCTCCCACCATAAGACCCTCGAAGGGACTCAGAACGCTCTGATAATACGCCTCGGCCAGCGAGAAGCCGCGGTATTGGTATAAATAGACCAGTGGGTTTGGGAATTTCTCCAGGTAATTGCACGGCTCCACGACTGCGCCGTAGCTAGCCGAGGCGCCAGCATGGAGAAAGGCCAGGAGCGTTGTTTGTCCCTGGTTTTCGAAGATCCCGCCCGCAAACGAAGTCAGCGTGTCCGCCATTGTCCCGGGAATGAAGGCGTCATTTGGAAGGGACAAGCCCCAGAGGCCGGTTTGCAATCCCAGGAGGCCCGAGAAGGCGGTGGAATCCGCTTCGAATTGGGTTGCCGCCTGGTCGCCCACAAGTCGCGCGTCAAACAGCGCATTATCGAATTCCGTGAACCGGACGTTCCGCGCCCAATCGCTGGTCTTTTCCAGGTACACCGCCTGCGTGGGGAAGGTGCTGTCGCTGGCCACGCTGCGCATCAGGACCATCTCCGCGCCGGCCAGGTTCGTGTCGGTGAGCATCATCGCCAGGAACGAGTTGGTCGGGGCGTTGTTCGGAGTTGCTTCCGGGAAGGGCAGCTCGCTGAAGGCATAGCTGTTGGTCGCCGAATCGGGGAGCGCGCAAGTGTTGGGCAGGTTTGGGTCCAAAACGGGGGTATTGGTTTTGAATCCGTAAAAGAGGGCGGAGGTCGTGCTGTTCTGGCTGCCTCCGTCGATGACGCGATAGGGGATGCCCGTTGAGAGCAGGACGTAGTGCGCCTGGTGGGTCAGGCCGCGGCTGGAAACCATCGCCAGCAACGGGTTGCACAAATCTGTCTCGAAGTCGGCCCGGCTCCAGGAGATTGCCCCGCCCGTCCAGCCAGTCATCCGGAGCACGTTCTGCGGCGGGACCCCGCGCGCCTCACAGTAATCGTTGCCCAGTTGAATGGAATTGGCGCTGTTTTGGTTGACGACGACGATGACGTTCAGTCCGCTGCCGCCTCCCAATGCCGTGCCGGCGGCGCAAAAGGTGGCCAGTGTCATCAGTAATCTCGCAACGGTCTTCACCCGGAGATAATTCATTATTCCGGGCGGAAATGTCCAGCCGAAGGGTTTGCAGCGGCGGGCAAATCGCCTCCGGCCCCGAGCAGCACCGTGGGCGCGTCCACCGTGGCTGACACGAGGCGTCCCAATCGGGTGAGGCTACAGGGCGGCGGCATTCCGCGCCTCGCCGGGTCTGGCGGAGAGGCTGCGAGAGCCGCTTGTTCTAAAGCCGCAGGTCGGAACTCGTTCCCGTCCGGGTCGCGAGGCTGTGGGCGTGGCACGCCGCCTGAATCAAGGCAGCACAAAGCCCTTCCGCATTCGGCCTCGAAGCCAAGCGGTTGATCCTTTGAATAACGTTGAGGCAACCGATGGTCTCTCATGAGGAGTCCGGGGTTTGAGCTCTGACCTTGAGATGAGTCTGACCCTGGGCGTCGATGAACCCGATCCACCGCAGGCCACTCCGACCGCAGTGCGGACAGAGCATCGGCTCAAGCGGGGCCGGTTGGGCCGGCTTGGGGGCGGACTTCCCGGGCCGCTCCAATAAGGCGCGGGCGCGGGGAATATCCCGCTGGCGGCGGTTGTTGGCCAGGATGCCGTAATG
>JAJYHY010000522.1 GCA_021784555.1 bacterium | reverse complement strand
TTGCTGGACGAGGAAATCGTACACGTCGAGCCGTCCGTGCGACCCGAGGCAATCGAGCCGGTGCAACGCCAGTTCCAGAGGGAAGGTGGGCCGCAGCAACAATCGGCGCAGAGTGGCCTTGCGCATTTCCAGCGCGTCCTTGAATTGCATGTGACAGCGGACGGCCTTAACGATGTCATCGATCTGCTTGCGGGGAAAGCGCAGGCGCTCCAGGACCTGCGCAGCCATCTCCGCGCCAACCCGTTCGTGGCCGTAGAAATGGATGGCGCCGGTCTGCGCATCGGTAGCGGCGGTGACCGGCTTGGCGACGTCGTGCAGCAAGGCGGCCCAGGGCAAGCGCGGGTCCGCATCTGGCGGCATCGCCTCCAGCATGCGCCGCAAATGGTTGAACACGCTGCCTTCGGGATGGAATTCCGGCGATTGTTCGCAGGTAACGGTCGCGGCGATTTCCGGCAATACTTCCTGGAGGAGTCCGCTTCGGCGCAGCAACTCCAGCCCGCCTGAGGCGTATGGCGGACGAAACAGCTTGACCAATTCATCTCGACTCCGCTCGGCACTGATGCTCCGGATGGCGGGAGCGGCCGCTTTGAGGGCCTCAAAGGTCTTGGGTTCAATCTCGAATCCAAGCTGCGCCGCCAGGCGCACCGCCCGGAGCAGGCGCAGATGGTCTTCGCCAAACCGCTGGGCGGGCGGCCCAATGGTCCGGATAAGCCTCGCCTCCAGGTCGGCCCGGCCGCCGACCCAGTCGCGCAATTGGTCGCGAACGGGATCGTAGAACAGGCCGTTGATGGTGAAGTCCCTTCTAAGCGCATCGGCTTTGGCGTCGCCGAAGGTGACCTGCCCCGGGTGCCGTCCATCCTGGTAATCGGCCTCGGTGCGGAACGTCGCTACTTGAAACTGGTGACCTCCTTCAACCACCACGATGACGCCGAATTTGCGGCCCACGGCAACCGTTCGGGAAAAGAGTTGCTCGATCTGCTCGGCCAGGGCGGACGTCACAACGTCGTAGTCGCCCGGTTCCCGGCCCAGCAGGAAGTCCCGCACGCAACCGCCTACCCAGAACGCCTGGAAACCGGACGTCTGCAATCTCCGAACGATTGCGGCGGCGACCTCGCGCAACTCTGGTGCTGATTGCTTCACAACGCGACCTCGTTAGAACTTGGTCGATGTCATCCATCGCCATGCGGGCACCACTTCGATTTCCACCCCATCCTCGCGCAGGCGGTCAGTTTGGTCGAGCGTTACCACCAAAGCGCGGCGTTTGCCCGGCAGCCGGGCGCCTTCGATCACGCCGCGCAATTCGCGCGTGCGATTGGCCGGGGTCAGTTGGAGGCAGGCCTGCACCGCGGCATCCGGAGTGATGAAGTCACATTCCCACAGGTCGCGCTCGCCCGCATAGTGCGGCGCCTGCGCGTTGCGACGGAGATGGAGACCCACGGCATTTTCGAGCCGGTGCCCAAGATCGGGCTGGGCTTGAGTTGAATTGGCCCGCCGCAGGCCGTTGTCGATGGCGAAGTATTTGACTGGGGCAACCGCCCGTTGTTTGAAGGAGGTGCTGTGCTTGGGCACGCCGAACAGGAGGTAAGCGTCTTGGAGGAATTCCACGTAGCGCGAGGTCTGCCCCACGGTGGGGATGTCGAGGCTCTTGGTCAGCGACTGAAATGAGAAGGCCCGTCCGGTATTGGCGAGCAGGAAGAGGAGCAGGTTTGTCAAGTGCCGCACCTCACGCAGGCCATAACGGGCCACCACGTCGCGCTGGACGACGTCCCGCAGCAACTCCTGCAAGACCTGATCATTTCGCTCGCGTAGGAAAACGGGGAACCCTCCATCGTCGAGGTAGGCCCGGAGTGATTCGGCACAGGCCTCCTTCGCGGCAAAACTCAGATACTCGGTGTAGGTGAAGGGAAAGACCTCGTAAGACAAATGCCGGCCGGTGAGCTTCGCCCCAAGTTCCCGCCCTAGCAACGAGGCGTTCGAGCCGGTTACGCACACCGCCCGCCCTTGGTCCACCAGCGTTCGCACCAACCGCTGCCACTGTTCAACCTCCTGCACCTCATCCAGAAACAACGCGGCGTCGGGCTTCGCCAATTCGTCGAGCACTGACAAAAAGGCCGGGAAATCGTCCGGGCCAAGTCCAAACAGGCGCGTGTCCTCGAAATTGCAGTAGAAAGAGCTTTTCACCCCGCGCATCAATTGGCTCTGCAAGGTGCTCTTGCCACAGCGTCGCACGCCGGTCAGGACGGTCGCCTGTGAAGGGCGCAGGTTCAGCCGGGCCACCATCTCGCGCTCGACCTCCGGTTCCGGAGGGGGGGGCACGTAGGGCCGGCGCAAGACGGACGAGAGTGTATCTCGTAATAGCATACTTCTGTAATATTATACTGTACAGGACTGAATCCCCGTCAAGCCCCCGCCCCCAATCTCCAGCAATTCTTCCAATGAATCCCCCAATGTCACCTAAAGACCATGAATATGAACTTCGAGCCTTGCGTCGATCTGCGCCTCATCTGACAACAACCGCAAATGCGGCGACTCTTCCGCGCCGCCATACCGCCAACGGCAAATCGCGAATCGAAAATCAGGAGCGTGTAATGTTTTTCATTACACATCAATCAGTACTTAACTGACAGACAAGAACTCCATAGGCGGTATGATGGACACAGGCATCAAAATGATGACAGCACAATGTGAGAGTAGAGCCATGGTAGTCCATCGAGATGGGAGTCACGCGCGCTCGGGGACGCAAGACAAAAATCTTCGGCACGCAGCGCAGGGGCGCAAAGGTCTTGACTATGCAGCCCATGGAGGACAATCTACGTCAAAGTCCAACAAGGAATATGAAAGCCAAAAACTTCTTTCGGAAGGAATCAGGCCTTAGCCTGCTCGCCCTGGTCGCATCCCTGGCGACGAGCCTGACAGCCGCGCCGCTCAGCCTCGTAAGCCTGAGGAATCCAGAACTGCACCCGCCGGCCGGAGGCAACGGCGACTCCGGGGCGCCGCTGATGACGCCGGATGGGCGCTATGTGTTCTTTGCCAGCACCGCCAAGAACCTCGCCGCGATTCAAACAAATATGCCTCCCGGCCCGCTCCTGCCAACGCCGTTCAATGTGTTTCTACGGGATCGCGCCGCGGCCACAACCACCCTGGTCAGCCTCAGCCTGGATGGAACGGCAGGGGCGAACGACGATTGCATTCCGGAGGGCATTTCCACCAACGGACGCTACCTGCTGTTTGAGAGCGCGGCCAGCAACCTGATTCCGGGTGACACGAACGACGCCAGCGACATCTTTGTCCGCGACTTGTCGGCGGGCACGACGCTCCTGGTCAGCGCCGTGGCAGACGGTTCGGTGGGAAACGGCCCTTCTCGGGACGCCTCCATCACGCCGGACGGGCGGTTCGTGGTGTTCGTCAGCGCGGCCAGCAACCTTGTTCCGGGGGACACCAATGGCATCGAGGATGTCTTTATTCGCGACCTCCAGGAGGGCAAAACGACCCTGGTAAGCGTGGGGGCGGAAAGCGCGGGGTTTCCACCCAGCAGTTCGGAATCGCCCGTGGTGACGCCCGATGGCCGTTACGTCGCGTTTTACAGCACGGCCACCGGTATTATCCCGGGGGTGCCGACAGTCGTCAACAATATGCAATACGGAGATCTTTACGTCCGGGACGTGGTGGGGGGCACGACGGTCTGGGCCAGTTCGGGAGCCCGGGCCGCCGTGCAACAAGCCCTCGGCACGACCAACGCCTTTTCCTTCAACGCCGCTATCAGCGACGACGGCCAAGTCCTCGCTTATGAGGCCAGTCCAAACAACAGCGCCCGTGGACTGGCGCTCAGATACCAGGTCCAGAGCGGCACAACCGAAGTCATCAGCACGAATGCGTTCGTCGAGCCTTCCGATTATTCCGATATCCATAATCTGGCGCTCACGCCCGATGGCCAGCGGATGGTCTTCGTGGCGAACACGAACGCCACCGACGGCTCGACTACCTGCGTCCTGCTATATGACGCAGCCACCGCAACCACCACCCTCGTCAGCGCGGGCATGGACGGCTCGGTCGCAACGAATTCGATTTCCGATTCGCCCATCCTCGACCCGCTGGGGCGGTTCGTCGTCTTTCTGAGCGACGCGGACAACCTGGTGACGAATCAAATTACCGACGACTTTCATCTCTTCATGCGGGATTTACAGGCCGGCACAACGAGCCTCGTCGATGCGGGCGCCGGCAATAGCGGGGGGCCGGGCGTCAACCCAGCCTACACGCCGGGCATCAGCGCCGGTGGCCGCCTGGTCGTCTTTTCCGCCTACGATTCGGGTCTGGTGCCGAACGACTCTAACAAGGCGTATGATGTCTTCGTTCGCGACATGATCAGCGGCACAAACC
>JAJYHY010000123.1 GCA_021784555.1 bacterium | reverse complement strand
CCTTGCCGACTCCAGGCGTCCCGATTTCGCGCAACGTTTCGGGATCTCGCGCAGCGTTTGGAGTGCGGCGCGGACCGCCGCTTTCGGGTTTTCTCCTCTCCAAGGCCAAAATGAGCATTGCTGGGTGCCCCCATTGAAGAGTTGACAGGCCGGCTCACAAGGTGGCACACTGAGACACATGAAGACGGTTACGATTCGAGAGCTTCACAGCCGCACCGGCCAGCTTGTCCGGGAAGCGTCCCGGCATGGTGAAATCCGCGTGAGCGATAGCGGGCGGGTCATTGCCAAAATCGTGCCGGAAACCGAACCGGCCGGAGTCCCCTATTTCGCCCGGCGCAAGTACGTCAGCCCTGCCATGAAGCGGCTCATTGAAACCGGGCGGTTGGGGCGAGGGGGCACGGATAGCACGCAGGCCCTTTCCGAGGACCGCGAGGACCGAGTTTAATGCTTTACTTTGACACGAGCTATCTTGTCCGGCTCTACCTCGGTGATCCCGGATGGGAGAAAGTCCAACCGCTCGCCAAGACGGACCGCGTCGCCTGCTGCCTCCACGGCCAAGCCGAGACGGTCGCCGCCTTTCACCGGAAGCTGCGTGAGGGTGCGCTAAATCCGCAGACCTTTGCGCAAACGATGCACCAGTTTGAAACCGACTGCGCTGCCGCCGCTTACGAGTGGTTCCCGCTTTCGCCCGTGGTCGTTGCCCGGATTCTGAAGGCCTATGCCAGCTTGCCTGCCACAGTGCGTTTGCGGGCGGCGGATGCGATGCACCTTGCCTGCGCCGCCGAGAATGGGCTAAAGGAAATCCACTCCAACGACGGCCGTCTGTTGGGGGCGGCTCCTCATTTCGGCCTTAAAGGGGTGAACGTCATCTAAATCCAAACGATACGTCTTGGCGAAGCCGCGGTGCGTGACCTCGACGGGAACCTCCGTCGGATAGGTCCCAGCCCGGCGGCAGTCAATCGGGCGGCCAAATCGTTCTGGTAAATGACCTCGTCGCAGAGCCGTCCCAACTCATTCTGGGAGTCGAAGGCGTGCCGCATCACCTGGTAGTCCAGCCTCGCAAACTGCTCCTGAGTGATTGGCCGCAGGGCCAGTGAAGGATGTATGGGCATAAATCGCTGAGGCAAAAAATGGAGGCAAAAAGATGAAAAGAAAGACATTTTCTTGTCCCTATGTTTTTGCCGTTTTGCCGCTAGCGCGCGTAAGAGAGCCGGCGCGGATACGCGGAGACCAGGGGCTCAAATTCCTTGGGATACTCCTCCGTTGCCATGTCGGTCGGCCTGGTGTTCTCGTTGAGCAACTGCTCCAGCCGGGCGATGACGCTGGTCAGGGCGGAAAGGCCGAAGCCGGAGGAACGCAGGGCGGAAGTGGCGTCGCCACGGGCGATTTGCCCCGAGGCTCTGGCGAGGTGCGAGGCAACTTGCCCCATCTTCTGGCTAAGCTCGCCGCCAACGCGAGGGTCCTTGCCGGAGAGTTCGCGGAGTCTCTCCGCCAGCGCCGAAGCTTCCTCGCCCAGGCGTTGTTGCTCCTGTGCGACGGTCGGCGAGACATTGGATTGGTATTGCCGCCCTTGCCTGGGGTCTGTTGTTGCATCTGGCGATAGATGGCCGCCATCTTGGTTTGGCTAGCGGCGAGCTTTTTGGATTGCGCGATAAGCTTCGGCAACTCCTGCTCCCTTTTCTTCTTTTGGCCAGCCCGGAGCTTCTCGATCGCCTCCAAAACGACTTTGGTGCCGTGGCCATGGCACATGCAGGCCTCCATCGGCGGCAACAATCTGGTTACCTGGTACAAATGTTCGAGTGCGCTGTCCTCGGCATCCAGGGCGGGCCGGCGCTGCAGGCTGTCCAACTGCTTGGCCGCCTCCCTGGGAAGCAGACAGCGGCTCGCCTTTGGTCGTGTATTCGATGAAATAGACCGGCGATTTGCCGACCCCGGGACCGTCGAGAGTGTTGTTGTCCGTGGCCTCGGCGTGGTATTCCACCAACTCGTAGGGCTGGAGGTGCAACGGAGCCAAGTCGATTTGGGCCCTGGCTCTTGTTTGCTTCGGATCCAAATCCTGTTTCGCGCAGACGATTGTGTGTTGCGGGCCATTCAATTTGCGGAAGATGAGCTTGATGTCTCCCACGCCAAAATCGTCCGCAGCCGCGATGCTGATGTTCACCTTATTCGTTGGCTCCGCGCGGATGTCCATGCCCGGATCCACGATTTCAACCCTCGGCGGTTTGTCGGGCAGAAGTCTGATGTGGTAAGGTTTCGCGTTTCCCCCCTTGTGCCCGGCGGCATCCGCCAATTCGATCCAGTAAGCGAGGTCGTTTGTCGGTTGCAGGGCAGCCGTCCATCTATGCTCCGAATCCAGGGCCAGGTCGAGGTTCGGACCGTGGGCAAAGCGCAGCCGCGCGGTGCTGACCGGCGCAGTGGTGACAATCTGAAAGGTCAATCGGCTGGCGCGCAGGACGTTGAAATTCGGAGTGTGTTCCTCCACCGGCTCCCGCTTCGTGTAATTGGGCAAGCGGACCTCGACCTTGAAGTCTTTGACGGCGGGCGGAATGTAAGTCAGGACGGCAAATTGCGGGGAGAGGGCGTCGCCGCCGGCGACTTGATACGTGACCGTTCCCTGGAGATTTGTCAGGCCGGAGCTGAAGACGCCGTTGGTTTGGCGGGTCATGTCAACCGTTTGCCATTCGGTAGCAGAAGTCTCGCGCCACCGTAACTGGGCAGCCTTGGGAGACCGCCCGGTGAAAAGAGCCTTGATTTGCAGGCCGTGGCCGGCGGGGATTTCCACGTTGCCCGGCTTTACCTCTGCGCGCGTACAGGTCTTGCTGGCCCTGGGATCCGCGCCCCGCTCCAGCGCGGTCAATGAACCGGAAGCGAGAAGGAGGAACAGGAGCAAACCCACGACGGATACGGCCATGGCGCTGGCTGCGTAGGAGAGACTTCGGTAGCGCGTGGTCTCGACCCGCAACAGCCGTCCGGCGGCGGATTCCTGCAAGGCCTCCACCAATTCCGGTTCATACTCTTTGCGCGGGGTTTGCTCGCCGGAGAGGTATTCCGCGGCGGTGGAGACGACACAGCCCAAATCGGGCCGCTGCACCTCCATGTCCAGGGCGGCCCGCTTGGCGCTGGTCGGGTGGCGCATGAGGCGCACAAGTTGAACCAGCCCGGCGCCCATAACCAAAGCCATCAGCCCCGCGCCGGCCACGCGTTCAGGGAGGGAAAGCGCCCACCAATAGTCGGTCAGTGCCACACCCAGGACCAGGGCCAGCACGGCGGCGCAGAGGCTCAGCGCCCACGCCAGGCGGCGGGCGCGATCTTTGGCCCGCCGCTCGGCTTCCAACCGGTCGGCGACGTATTTGGAGTGTTCATTCATAAGCTGGGTCTCATTAAATCAATGGGGCACGCCGGGGGGCGGGGTCAGTCCTCACTTTTTCCGCAGGAATAGAAGCCGGAGTAGTGGAAAAGAGTGCAGGACTGACCCCGCTGCCCGGGAAGATTCGATTGGCAAACAGGGTTTCCGCGATAAGCAACAATGCCCCGGCGAGCATGAGCGCGCGCCAGAAGTGCCTTTCCCCGCCGGTGGAATCAAAGAGACCAAAGGCTCTTGAGGCGCCGCGCCCAGGGACAGCTCGTCGCCGACCAGGTAATGGCAGACGCCATACAACCATGGCACGAACGTTGGGTGCTTCGGCCAATCGCTCCAGCTCGTGTCCGCCGAGGTGTCCGCCAGCACCACGTGTCCTCCCCCGATGGCCCTGGCGAGGAGAAAGGGGGCTTTGTCTCCGAAGCGCGCCCGGACCCGAGTCCCCTGCACCGGCGTCACTGCGTACCGCCGCCAGAATCTCGGCAATGTCAGATCGCCGCTGCCGGGTTGCACTGGCCGCCGCCGGCCAGAAGGCCGCTCAAGCCTGGCACGGCCTCCAGCCCAAGGTTTAGATCCGCGATCTGAGATGGATTCGGGTCCCGCCGGGCGTTGCATCGCGATGGACTCGCTGGGACAAACCTCTTGGAAGGCATGGGCTTTCCCATTTTTCGCGCCGGGGATGCTGGTGGAGCAGACGATGCGGTTTCTCCAAGCCGTGGGCCAGCATGGGAGCTTCATCGGAGAGCTTGGCACCCGCAGTGACGAGCAACAGCGCGGCGGCCGATCTGTATAACCTTGACCGGTCGCTATCCTTCGTCCCATGCCGCTGTCAAGATCGAACTGTCCCATCGGGACGGGCGCCGCCGCTTGGTCCCGGCGGAACATGCGCTAATGGTGATCCCACGGGATTGCCCCTCGCAATGCCGCCATCCTGGTTTGGCAGCTTGCGCCTGCGGGCCTACGGCGGCGATTTTGGCCCGCCATCGGCACGCACCTGGGCGGCCACCTTGAGCCGCAAGGCATTCAGCCGGATAAAGCCGGTGGCGTCATCCTGGTTGTAGGCCATGGTCGGATCGGCCTCCATCGTAGCGATGGCGGGGTTGTAGAGGCTGACCGGAGATTTCCGCCCGGCGACCATCAGGTTGCCCTTGTAAAGTTTGAGGCGGACGGTTCCGGAGACGTTTTTCTGCGTTTCAGTGACCAAGGCTTGCATGGCGAGCCGCTCGGATGAGAACCAATAGCCGTAATAGACCAATTCAGCGTAGCGCGGGATAAACGAGTCGCGCAGGTGCATCACCTCACGTTCCATGGTAATCGACTCCATTTGCCGATGCGCAAAATGGAGGATGGTTCCACCGGGCGTTTCATAGACGCCGCGGGACTTCATGCCCACGTAACGGTTTTCAACCATATCGACGCGCCCCACACCGTGCTTGCCGCCGAGCCGGTTGAGCGTTTGCATGACGCCCAGCGGGTTCAGCGCCTTGCCGTTGACCGCCACGCAGTTGCCCCGCTCGAAATCGAGGGTGACATAATCGGGGCGGTCGGGCGCGTCTTCAGGCGCCACGCTGAGCTTGAACATGCCCCGGTTGGACGGGGCGAAGGCATCCATCCAAGGGTCTTCGAGCATGCCGGCCTCGAACGAGATATGGAGGAGGTTGCGGTCGGTGGAATACGGCTTCTTGGCCGAGGCCTGGACGGGGATCTTTTTCTTCGCGCAGTAGGCAATCATCTCGGCCCGTCCGGGAAAGGCCTCGCGGAACCGGGCATCGCGCCAGGGAGCGATGACCTGGAGGTCCGGAGCGAGGGCGGCGGCGCTCAACTCGAAGCGGACCTGGTCGTTGCCCTTGCCGGTGGCGCCATGGGCGAGGGCATGGGCCTTCTCCTGGCGCGCGACAGCGATCATGCCTTTGGCGATGAGCGGGCGGGCGATGCTGGTGCCCAGGAGATATTGGCCTTCATAAACTGCTCCAGCTTGGAGCATGGGGAAAATGAAATCGCGGGCGAACTCTTCCCGCAGGTCCACGATATGGCACTTGGAGGCGCCAGTCTTTTTGGCCTTGGCCTCAAGGCCCTTGAGCTCTTCCTGCTGGCCGATGTTGGCGCAGAAGGCAATCAACTCCGAGTCATAAGTCTCTTTCAGCCATGAGAGAATGACCGACGTATCCAGACCGCCCGAGTAAGCTAAAACAATTTTCATAGTTCAAACCCTTCTAATGCTACGGAACCGCGTGGTCCAGCGCCTGGCGAAAGGTCGGAAAAACAGGACCGAAAGGCAACGGATAAATTCTACAAAAAGACTTGCACATTTGCCGGCTTTTCGCGTGCGAACCTCTTCTCCACCTCCGCCAGCCGGCGCGCTATCCAGCCGATGTCGGCCAAGTGTTCGGAATCGATGGCAGCGAAGCCGGGCAACTGGCCTCCTTCCTCGTGCAGCAAAAACAATTCGCCAAGCAGAGTGTTGCGATCCCCCGTCACAACCACCCACTCCTCCTGCCCCGCCACGCGCAACCAGGGCAGATCGCCGCTGCCATGCTGTTGTACATAGTCAGCGCCGTGCCAGTGAGCCATGTGGACGACTTCAGAGCGGCCCCCTATCCGGCGGAAGGCTTCCACGACCCTCGGACTGACGTGGTAATCAAGGAGAAATTTCATCGAGCCGGCGAAGCCCGGGGAACTTCCGTTTCACTTCTTCGAATCCCGTTCTATCGTTGTCTTCGACCAAGGCCTCAATTTCCCTGCGATGCCGGCGGTAGTAACCCTCCGCGGAACGAACGACTTCGAGCAGGACGCCTAAATGCCTCGCCAGATCCTCGCCCCAGCCAAGGCTCCGAGCCAGTGATGCAATCTGCCAGACGCTCAAGCGCGTGCCGCGCACCACCGCAAAGCGGCCCCCCGAAGCAGTTCGAAATTCCAGGCAGGGAAAATCCACCAGGTCAAGCCTCTCCTGCGCCCATTCACGAGCCAGGTCGGCACGTGGTCGGCGAAACGCCGCCTCAAGCCGCGCCATCCGCCGCTCGTAGTCGGCGCCCAACGTGAAGTAAACCGGCTTGCGCCGACCGGGATTCGATTTTGTCTTCATGGCAATATGCTAGCATTGCTTGCGAGCCTTGCAAGGTCGGAGCCTCGGCGGCCATCGCGTCACCATTCCTGCCGTCCAAAACCTCTGCGGGGGGACCCCTCCTCATGCCGGCCGGGCTTCTCCGCCTCGGGCGGGTTCAATATGCACCAACACATCTCGGACGCGCGGGAGTTGAGCGCAGACCCGGTCTTTCACTGCGTGGGCAACTTCATGCGCTCGCTCGACGGTCATTTTCGGGTCCACCTCGATGTGGATATCGACATAAAGCTGATGGCCCATTTTGCGCACCCGGCATTTCTCAACGCGCACGACTTCCGGAGAGCGTTCGGCGACGTGGCGAACGCGCTCAACGATTTCGCGGCTGGGGGCGCGGTCCATCAACTCGCTCAAGGCGGGCCGGAGCAGGCGCCAGCCATTCCATCCGATGATACCGGCCGCGACGATAGCGGCCACGTCGTCGGCGGAGGCAAAGCGCGGGCCGCCGAAGAGGGCTACGCTAATGCCGATGGCCGCCGCCAGGGAAGTAATCGCGTCGCTGCGGTGATGCCAGGCGTCGGTGCGGATGGCCGAGCTTTGGACCGCGCTCGATTCCCGAGCCACGAAACGGAACAGGCCCTCTTTGATGCCAATGACGCTTAGCAGCACCAGCAAAGTAAAGGCCGCGGGGGATTCATGCGGTTTGAACATGGCGCGGGCTGACTCAATAGCTATCCAACCGGCCGCCACCAGGAGCATCGTGGAAACGCCGGCCGCCGCGAGAGGTTCGGCTTTGCCGTGGCCATAGGGATGGTCTTCATCTGCCGGTTCCGCGGCAACGACCACGCCGCGCCAGACCAGGAGCGAGCTGAAAATGTCCGCGAGGGACTCGACCGCGTCGGCGACCAGCGCATGGGAATGGCCGAGAATGCCGGCCGTGAATTTGGCGGTCGTCAATACAACATTGGCCGCCAAGCCGAGCAAGGCGGCGCGCAGACTGCGATGAAGCCGGGTTGTTGGCACAAGGAATTTCAGCGTAATGGACAAGCCATGGAAACGAAAGCGCAAGCTTGGGGTTGGGGCCGCCTCGAATTGACGGCGAGGGCTCGGTCGCGTATGGTCTGATGTTGGAAAATCAAATGTCATCGAATCAATCGGGCCGGAGGCTGGAATGGCTGGTGTGGGCGGGGACGGGCACGCTTGTTGCCGCGGTGCTTCTGGCGATATTATTTGCTCTTATCAGAATCAAGTCGGCGGGGGGCAAGCCATTGCCCGTCTATGGCCAAGTGGCGGATTTTTCGCTGACCAACCAGGACGGGCAGGCGGTGTCTTTAGCCAATCTGCGCGGGCATGTCTGGGTGGCGGACATCATCTTCACGCGTTGCGCCGGGTCTTGTCCCCGAATGAGCAGCCAGATGAAGCAACTCCAGGATGCCCTGCCGGCGGATAGCCAGACGAAGCTGGTGTCGCTGACGACCGACCCGACGTACGACACGCCGCGCATCTTGAAGATATACGCGCGGCGATTTGGCGCGAATCCCAAACGCTGGATGTTTCTGACGGGCACACCGCGGCAGATTGCCCACGTGGCGAGGGATTCGCTGAAGCTCTCGGCGGTGCCCAAAGCTCCCAGCCAGCGCCAATCCCCCAACGACCTCTTCATCCACAGCACCATCTTTGTCGTGATTGATAAGGAGGCGCGGTTGCGGGGCATTTTCCAAACGACCGGCCAGGGGGTGGATGCGCGGCAAGTCGAGCCCCGAATTTTGGCGGCGGTGCGGCGCCTGGAGCGCGAGGGATGAGCTTTAGCGGCCTGCCGGCGGTCAACGCGTTCTTCAACGGGCTGAGCGGGGTCCTGCTGGGATTCGGTTTTTATTATATCAAACATAAGAAGGTGACGGCGCACCGGCGGTGCATGGTGGCGGCGTTTGTCAGTTCTGGCCTGTTCCTGGCCTGCTATCTCACCTATCATGTGTATTATCTGGGCTATATCCGGCACGAAGGCCCGACGATCTTCAGGAATCCGGCCTGGTTCCGTCCGATCTATCTTGTAATTCTCTTGACGCATACCGCGCTGGCGATGGTCATCTTGCCGATGGCCATCATGACGTTGAGCCGCGCGCTGCGCCAGCGGTTCGATGCGCATCGGCGGATAGCGCGCTGGACGTGGCCGGTGTGGATGTACGTCTCGGTCACGGGCGTGGTGATTTACCTGCTGCTCTACCAGATTTTTCCACAGGGGCCGTCCGGGGCGCATTGAGTGCTCGCTGGATGATGGATGGTGCGGGGGGATGATGGGTGGAGGATGATGGCCATTGGGTGTTCGATGTTGAATGTTCGGGTCTCGGCGGCTCCTGGAGGCAGGGGCGTGGCGACGCGATGTCCGCTGGGGGTTGGATATTTCATCGCAACCGGGGCCTTCGGGAACCAAAACGCCAAAACGGGTTTGAGCACACCTTGCAAGGTGTGCTCCCCCTCCCGGCTACCGCACCGCCAACCGCGCCAGCTCTCGCCCAACCTCGCTGGGCGGCTCGACTGCGGCATACCCTTGCCCCTCCCGCGCAATAAACCCACGGCTCTCCAGCTTGCGCAGATGACGCGACAACGCCCAAGAGGACATTCTGGTCACCGCTCGCAATTCGGCCGTTGTGTGTGGCTGGCGGGACAGCAGCCTAAAGAGTTCAATTCTCCGCGGATGGGTGAAGGCGGTTGCCAACTTAAAGAGGCTCTCCTCAGGACTGGCTTCGCCTCGGAACGACGCCACCAGGGCCGCTGCCAGAGCGCCCGAGTTCGAGTTCGGCGCCTGGTTGGGGCGGTATTTGACCCAGCGGCCGACTCGCTCAGCGCTCAGCAATCCGCGCGCTTCGAGTCGGCGCAGATAGTGGCTGGCGAGTGAGGGCGGCACCCGCACCCGCTGGGCGAGGGCATCGACGGTTTGGCTGGGCTGGTGGGCGAGCGAGGCGAAGAGCCGAAGGCGAGTGCGGTTGGCCAGGGCGCGGCAGGTGCGCCAGAGCGTTGGCTGAAGCGGAGCGGTAGGTTGCATGAGCACACCTTGCAAGGTGTGCTCATGCAAGTCAAGCCGCGCTCGAGGCGAGGTTGCTGTGTTCTCGGGGGTGTGTTCTCGGGGGTGTCGTCTTTGCCGGGGAAGGGTAGCCGCTCGGTTCTTCTGGAAATGTCCAAACTCCTGCGGAGGTCCTGCTACGAGGTCCGCGCGGTCGCTTGGCGTTGGCGCGCACATCGCAGCGCCGGACGGCGCGGCGCAACTCCCGTACCTATGCGGTCACGTTCGATGTTGGCTAATCGATGTTGGATGTTCGATGTCTTCCGCTCGTCGGTTCCGGGGTTCAATGCGTGGAAATCAGTCCTCCCTCCGTGTCCGGGGCTTTCCGGCGCGCAGGACGCGTAGCGAATAGCCGCGCCCATTCTCGAAGGGTTCGACCGTGGCGGTGATTTCCAGGACGCGGTAGCGAACGGTGTTGAGGCCATAAGATTGATAGGTGCGGGCGAATAGCTCGGTTTCCACAATGCCGGTCCAGTCGGCGATGGTGAGGAACTTCATCGGTTCGCCGGTGACCTGGTGAAAGAGGCGCTGTTCGATGACCAAGCCGCAGGTCACGACCTGCTCTCCGATATGATCGCCCAGCCGGTTGATGGGACAATAGGTGTCCCAGGCAATATCGGGATAGAGTTCAAGGGGATGGCCGCTGACGGGGTAGCCGAGGAGTTCTTCTTCCCAGCGCAGGCGTTGGAGGCGGTCCGGTTCGGTCAATGGAACCGCGGGCAGACGGTCGAGGCTAACCGGAGGGAAGAGCCAGAGTTGGCGGGGGGGAGGATTGGCGGTGTTGTTTGGGGACTGTCCTTCCGAATGCGAAAGCGGCAGAGGACTGCCGCACTCCACAACCTGGCGGAAGTCCAGTGGGCCTTGCGAACATCGCGCCAGCGTCTTGGAGTGCGGCAGTCCTCTGCCGCTTTGGTTGGGGCCGCCGTCGGGCTGGAGGCCTGCGCCGCCGACAGGCGAGGACGCCCGCCCCAAGATCCGAGGTGAAGGCTCCAAGGGGATTTGGGAGAGCGATTGGAATTCCCAATATTGGCGGGTGCGGGTTTGGCCGAAGGGATCGAAGGCGCCGGCATGGATGAGGACCTGCATCTCTTCGGGGAGCGGTTTGACGCGGAGCATGAAATCGGAGAGGGAGGAGAATTCACCCCGGTTGCGTTCGCTCAGGATGGCGTCTTTGGTGCGGCGGGTCAGGCCCTTAACCAGGAGGATGGGGACGCGAATTTTGCCCTCCACCACGGTAAAGGCGGGGCCGGGGTCATTAATGGAGGGCGGCAGCAAAGGGATGCCCAGGCGATGACATTCGAGGATATAGACCAGCGGCTGGTAAAAGCCTTTGCCATTGGTCAGGACCGCCGCCATGAACTGGGCTGGGTAATAGCATTTGAGCCAGGCGGATTGATAGGCCTCGACTCCGTAGGCGGTGCTGTGGGCCTTGCAAAATGCGTAGCCGCGGAATCCGGCCACGAGACTCCAGACTTCACTAATTTCGGTTTCGGAGCGTCCGCATTTTCGGGCGCAATCGGCAAATTCGATTTGGATTTGGCCGATGAGGTCGGTGTTGTTTTTGCCCAGGGCGCGGCGGAGGATGTCGGCGCGTCCGGGGGGCAGGCCGGCGAAGGCCTCGCAGATCTGGAGGATGTGCTCTTCATAGACGACCAGGCCGTAGGTGCTGCGCAGGCACGGTTCGAGAGACGGATGGGGGTAGCGCATGGGGCTGAGACCCTGGTAACGGCGGGCGAATTCCATCTTCTTGCTTTCGTTGGCGGCGCCAGGGCGAATCACCGAGACGATGGCAATAAGGGTGTCGATATCGCGGACGTTGCACATCCGGCAGAGGGAGATCATGGCGGGGCTTTCGATGTGATGCACCGCGCGGGCGTTGCCGCCGGCGATTAGCTCCCAAACGTGGGGATCGTTCCAAGGACCCTGGGGGGAGGGAAAGGCTAAAGGCTGAGGGCTAAAGGCTAAAGGCTGAGGGCTAAAGGCTGAAGGCTGAAGGCTAAAGGCTGAAGGCCGAAGTTCGGAGTTCGAAGTTCGGAGTTCGAAGGGTCTCTCTTCGTTGCCTTGGTTTCCTTCTGTTGACGAGAGGGAGACTGAATTCAAAACGTCTCGCATGACCGCCAGGCCGCCCTGGGCGAGGATGTCCATCTTGATGAGGCCAACGGCTTCGACCGAGTTCATGTCGAAATGGCTGGTGGGGTAGCCTTTGGCGGAGGTGAAGCAGGGGGTGATTTCATGCATCGGTTGGCGCGAGAGCACCAGACCGCAGGGATGCATCTTGGGGTAGCGCGGGAAACCGTCCAGGAATTGGCCCATTTGCAGGGCGGTAGAGTAAGGCTCCTGGTCGAAGGGCATGTCGCGGCATTCGAGCGTGCCTGAAACCGCCTCGGCCAGGTTGTCCGCCCGCGAGAAAGAAGGGAGGCGCTCGGTGAGGCGGCGGACCTGGAACTCGGAAACGCCCAGGACTTTGGCCGCCTCGGCAAAGGCACTGCGGGATTGGAAGGTGGAAAAGCCGCCGACGATGGCGGTATGAGCAGGACCGTATTTTTCGAAGATAAGGTCGATGACTTCGTCTTTGCGGTCGTGGGGGAAATCGACGTCAATGTCAGGGAGCTTGTTAAGCGACATGCGGTCTTTATTGAGAAAACGGCGGAAGTAGAGGTCAAAGCGGATGGGGCATACGCCGCTGATGCCCAGGCAATAGCAGGCGAGCGAATCGGCGGCGCTGCCGCGGGTGATCCATTCGATACCGCGGCGGCGGCATTCCTGGAGAATATCCCACATCACCAGAAAGTATTCCTCGTAACCGACTTCGGTGATGATAGCCAATTCCTGTTCGAGTTGCGGCCTGAGGCGCGCATGAGAGCCGGGGTAGCGCCGGACAAGCCCTTCCATCACGAGGCGGCGCAGAAAGGCGGCCGGCGTCGAGCCGTCCGGGGGTTGGTAGCTTGGAAATTGCGGGACGCCGAGGGAGAATTGAAAGGAGCAGCGCTCGGCCAGTTCATGAGTATGGGCGAGCAACTCATGGCAATTACCGAAAAGTTTCCCCATTTCGCCTTGGGAGCGGAAATGGTAATCGCCCTCGAGGCGCTTTTCGGGGTGTGATTGGCGCAGGAGGGTAAGGGTGCGGATGCTTTGGACGACGTCGTATTTCCAGCGGTCGGAGGGGAGTTGGTAGTGAACCGGCAACGAGACGATGCAGGGCAGCGAGGCGGGACGTTTTGCGAAGGCCTCGGGGCTGTTGGTCTCGAGGTAAAAGCGGCCGGAGAAAAAGCGGGCCAACTCGGCGGCGGGACTAACGGCCAGGAGACCATCGGTGCATCCGAGAACCGATTTGGTGTCCAGGAAGGGGACAGAATTGCCAGGGGAAGGCGGACCGATTTTTGATACATACGTCTGAAAAATTGGTTCCTCCTCTGGTTGAGGGACTTGCGCATGCAAAACGCCGGTTTGTGAGAGCGGTGAGCTGAGGATGCGGCAGAGGTTGTGGTAGCCGGTTTGGTTTTGGACGTAAAGGCAGAGGCGGTGGCCGTTGTATTGGAGTTCGGCGCCGAGGATGGGTTTGATGCCGGCGGCAAGGGCGGCCTGGGTGAATTCGACGGCGCCGTGGAGGTTGTTTGTATCAGTTAAGGCGATGGCGGAGAGGTGGTGGCGCCGGGCCAAGTCGATAATGTCCCGGATGGAGAGGGTGGAATCGAGGAAGGAATAGTAACTGTGGAGGTGGAGGGGGATGATTTGCGATTTGCGATGGGGGACGTGTTTCGATGCGTTCGAACCAAAGTCAAGGAGCCGATGGGGGGATTTTTGGTTTGTATTGGTTTGTATTGGTTTGTTTAGGTTTTTTTTGGGGCGTGGGACAGGCGGGTTTTGGGGCTGGCTGCGACCGCCACGCAGGGTGAAATCGTGTCCGCGGAGGAGGATGCCGCGGCCATATTTGCGTTGCAATTCATCGACGACGCCGGCTAGGCGCTGGCGGGCATCATGCTGGCGGGAGGAGGTATCGAGGCCCAGGCCGCCGCGGAAACGCCCGTCATAGATGTTGGAGAGCTTGAGTGAGACGAGGCGGAGGCTGACGCGCCGTTTCCAGGCCTTGCGGAGAAGGGCGGAAGTCAGGGAATAGATCTCCGCTTCGAGGTCGGTGGGTTCATCAAGGCTTTGGCTGGCCTGCTCTTCGTCCATGTCGTTGTAGCGGACTTTGACGGTGACGGTGCGGATGCTTTTGTCATCGGCGCGGACTTTGGCCATGAGTTTGTCGGCCATGCGGCGGAGGGTGGCGTCGAGGAATTCCTCATCGGTCGTATCGGCGGCAAAGGTCTCCTGCTGGCCATAGGACTTTGCGGGGGCGCAGGCGGGCACAACCGGGCGGGCGTCGATGCCGAGGGCAAAATTTCTGAGTTGGGGGGCCTGGCTGCCGACCAGCAGGCTGAGCATGTCCGGAGGCGTGCCAGCGACCTGGCCGATACGAGCCAAACCGGCGGCATTCAAGCGCACGGCGGTTTTGGGGCCGACGCCCGGCAGCCATTTGTTGGGGAGCGGGGACAGGAATTCCGCCTCGTGCCGGTGCGGGACAAACTGGAAGGCGGAGGGTTTTTTGAGCTTGGAGGCGATTTGGCTCACCAGTTTGTTGTCGGCGATGCCTTCACTGACCGAGAGCCGGAGCGACTGACGGATGGCGCAGCGGATGGTTTCGGCGATGGAGACCGCCGGTTTGCGCACGCCGGTGAGGTCGAAATAGCCTTCGTCGATGGAACCGATTTCGACCTCCGGCGTGAAATCGTAGGCGTAAGAAAACATCAGCCGGGAGAAGAGCTCGTATTTTTCGAAATCCCCCGGCAGGACGATTAGTTTCGGGCATAACCGCCGGGCCATGGCGGTGGGCATGGGGGTGTAAATGCCAAAGCGGCGCGCCGCGTAGGAAGCCGAGGCGATGATGCCCCGTTTCTCGCCGCCTACGGCAATCGGTTTGCCGCGCAACCGCGTATCCGCCGCCTCTTCCACCGAGGCGAAGAACGCGTCGGCGTCCAGGTGAACAATCGATCGTTGGAACGACGGGCACATACCGCAGAGTATTTTTTAACCACAAAGAACGCACAGAACACAAAGAGACCTAACCACAACCCAGGCCGCTGGCAGCCGCCGTTGCTGCGCTTCTCCCTTTTGTGTCCTTTGCGTTCTTTGCGGTTAAATTGAGTGTATCGTTCTCCGCAGCATCATTTTCGTTTTCGGATGAGGGTGACCATGACACCTTGAATTTGTAGTTCCTCTTTGGGAATGAGATTGGGGTAGCGCGGGTTTTCCGCGCGCAAAAACGGTTTGCCCCGCTGCAAGAGATAGGTCTTGAGGGTGACCTCGCCATCAATCAAGGCGGCCACAACATCGCCCGGGCGCGGCTGGATGCCGTGCTCGATGACGACGAGGTCGCCGTCGAGGATGCCCCTGCCGACCATAGAATCGCCGCGCACTTTCAGGCCGAACGTTCGCGCGGTGGGTTTGACGCCGAGGGTTTCCACGTCGATTAAGACGCAGCCCTCTTCCTCCTGGGCGCCTTCGGTGGGGAAACCGGCGGGGATAGCGCCGTAGATTGGAATCGACACCACCCTTGGCCGGGAGGCGGTTTTGGGGGCTTCCAGACGGGTGGCCTGGAGGGTTCGGGCGCGTCCGGGCAGGCTGGTGAGACAGCCCTTGTCGCGCAGGGCCTGGACGTGGAGCCAGGCGGCGTTGGGGCTGTTGAAGCCGAAATGCTCGGCGATTTCGCGGATGGTGGGGGTAATGCCCGCGGCATCCTGTTTTTCCTGGATGAAGTTCAGGACGTGTGATTGTCGTTTCGAAAGGCCCTTCATACTGAACAGATGTTCATATAAAAGGAGGATTTTGTCAACCCCTATTAAACAATTTGCGATTTGGACCTTAGACCGCTAATCCACGCTAATAAACGCTAATGCTGCGCCAGCGTGGTCTTGCCAATTTGGCGAGGGCCAAGCAGCGCCACGACCGGATAGTGCTCAATCCGGCTGGCGAGCAGGTCCAGGTATTTTGTGCGTTCAATCACGGCCCGATCCTAATCGCGAAAATTCGGAATGTCATTCCGATATTTCACGCTACGCTGCGGATCGGCTTGTCGGCCTTGAGCCAACGGCGAAATTGCTTGCCACCCCGTTTGTTTCGCGCATAGTAATTCCCGGAAGGTACGCGGCGGGATAAAAGCGGCGACAAGCCGAACATCGCCCGCGCCAGTTTTGAATCGCGGCCAACCGTGATTCAACGATTTGGGCCAATGTAGCTCAGCGGTAGAGCAACGGTTTCGTAAACCGTCGGTCGGTGGTTCGATTCCACTCATTGGCTCCACTTGATAATCAAGGACTTACGGAGGCTCCCAACAAAGTGCCGCGTTGACGCATTGACGCGCACCTTGACGCCATTAACGCGCAACGTTACTATGCCAAGGTGATTCTGAGCTTCGCTTGCGCGGAAACCGAGCGGGTCTTCCGGGCGGAACTGGCCCGGCGCTTCCCGCCCGCCATCCAGCGTGGGGCAAGGCGAAAGCTGTTGCTCCTGAACGCTGCCACGGAACTGCGGCAGATGGCGGTCCCTCCCGGAAACCGATTGGAAGCCCTGAAAGGCAAGCGCCAGGGCCAGCACAGCATCCGGGTCAACGACCAATGGCGGATATGCTTCCGCTGGAGTGAAGGAAACGCCTACGACGTCGAGGTCACGGATTACCACTGAACATGAAAAGCAAACTGTTAAGCAACATCACGCCGGGCGAGATCCTGCTTGAGGAATTCCTCAAGCCTATGGGCATCACCCAATACCGTCTGGCCAAAGACATCGCCGTTCCCCCCCGCCGCATAAACGAGATCGTGAAGGGCCAGCGCGCCCTCACCGCCGACACCGCCTTGCGCCTTGGCCGCTACTTCGGCCTATCGCCCGAATTCTGGCTCAACCTCCAATCGCATTACGACCTGGAGCAGGAGCAGGAACACTTGGCTGGAAGACTCGAAAAGGAAGTCAAGGTGCTCGCCGCGGCATGAGGGCTAAACCTTCCCGAAAAGCTCAGCCTCCCGATGTGGGCCGGCCCCCCAACCAACAGCCAGTTGCGGGGAAATTCCGGGAGGTTGTCGAACCTGACGCCGATCAACTCGTTCGCCTCGAATCCGAACGCCTGTCGCGGGAACTGGAGACTCCGAAAAAGTACTGGCTCAACACCGTCCAGCTCCACATCGCCAATCGCCAGTTGCAAGGGGCCGAGTTGCGCGTTGCCGAACACGCGCATTGGGTTCTCAGGGAGGCTTGGGACAAGGCCGCCAACTGGAACCGCCGCGAGGAGGGCAAGCTCGCGCCCATCGAGTTGCCGGACGCCAACGACGCGCACTACGCCCGGCCGGAACCGCTTTACGCCGACAATCTGCCCCCCGCCCAAGTCCTGGCCTGCATAGCGGCATCATTACTCCCGAAACCGGGGGATCTGGCGGACGACAAGGCCATCCTCCGCGCAGCCGAGATTTTTGCCCCCTCCGAGCGTTACGCCGCCAGCTTGCCCAAGAAACCTCAGTCTGGCCCGGAAGACTACAGAGCTGCTTTTTCCAACGCTTGTAGCCAGGTTACGGCGGGCGAGATATACAGGAGCAACAAGACCGATTCGGGCCGCCTGCCGTTGCTTCCGCCCCTCGGCCAAAGGCGCAAGAGCCTAGACGCGAGCGAGATAACAGGCGCGCAGACCGAGGACGCTATCAGGAAGGCCCTGTTCAAGCACCTGGAGGCAAGCCTGCCCAATGAAAGCCGGGCGGAGTTTGATAACCGGCGTCAGGAGGAAGAGAAACTTCCCCTCTTTCGGTGTTGTCCGTCCCCGACGTTCCAGCAGTTGCAGGACGCGCGCCAGGAGCAGTTCGGCGATCTCCAAAGGCGTGACCGCATCCAGGTTGCCATCGTGGCAAAATGCCGCTGGGAGCGGTTCAGGAAACACGCCGAGGCACAACTTCACAGAAAAATGAAAACGGCTAAAGCGCGGGGCAAAAAGACAAAGCGACGCGTGACCGCGGCCCAGAGCCGAGAACCTGTCAAAAAGTTTTCCGGCAGCCAACACCCGACTTCCGGACGCTGAAACCCGACTTCCGGACGCACTTTCCGTAACCGCCTGCCCCCCCGGAAAACCCGGGCGTAACCTCCAGGCATGTTTGAAACATGTCAAAGCCCGGACGCCGCCACCGGCAGCTCAACGGCGGCTGTAATCGTGGATAAGGACGGCTACGCCAAGCGGTGGCTGCACAGCAAACGCGCGGTGGACACGTGGATAGCGGAGGGGTTGCCCTGCTTGCGCATCGGCACCCGGCGGGTGAGGATCGTCGTTGCCGAGGCGGACGAATGGATGAAGCGCCGGTTCGGCCAGCAGCGCGCTCCCAGAGCCAAGGCTCAATCGAAGGAGGCCGCATGAACCGTACAAACGGGGCGCGCCCCACTGCCAGACGGGACGCGCCGGAGCTGTCCAACGCGCAGAGGATACGCCGCGCTCGCGAGTCCCGCAAGCCCCGGACTTCAGGCGCTATGACACCAAACCACTGGTTCGCCCGGAAGTTTCCGCGCCTCGCGGACGAGTACGGCGACTCCGTACTGGAAGCGGCGGATGAGGCGGGTATTGTATCGGCCCGCGACATCGGAGAGGATTTCTTGGCGGCCACGCTTGGCGAAAGGGGCAGCCCGGATGCACCGACGGTTTTCCTGCCTGCGGAAGAGCGTTTTTACGCTTACGACGGAACCGAGGGGATCTTCATACAGCAACGCGAGCCAGTGCTGCTGGCGCGATTAAGCCGATGGCGAAACAAGCTCGGAGTCGCGTTTGACCCATCGGCCACGTGCCCCATGTTCCTGGACAAGCTCATGCGGCCCGCGCTCAACCGGGATGGTCTGGACCTGCTCCAACGCTGGTGCGGGCTGGCGCTCTTGGCCGAGAACCTGGCGCAGAAGATGGTCATCCTCAGCGGCACAGCGGGCGGGGGAAAAGGGACGTTCATCCGCGTTCTCACCGGCATCATCGGCCAGGGAAACCTGGCCACCTTCCGCCCGCAATTGCTTGGCGAGCGGTTCGAGATCGGTCGCTTTCTGGGCCGCACACTGCTCTACGGCGCTGACGTGCCGGAGAGTTTTTTGAACCAGCGCGGTGCATCCGTTCTAAAGTCTCTGACTTGGATGCTGACCGGACTGGACCATCTCCGCGCCGATAACTGGCGGTTGAGACTGGCGGCGAGGCAGCAGGCCCTGGTGGACAATCTCCTCCTCGAATCCGATGGCCATGCAATCTTTGTCCGGGAGTGCTTGAAGCGACAGCCGTCCACTTCATTGACCGTCGAGGCTTGTTACGCCGCCTATGTCACCTTCTGCAACCAACGCGGCTGGTCTGCACTCGCGAGAAATAAGTTTGGCGCCCTGATTGCTGACCTGATTCTTCACCAATTCGGTATCGCGGCAAGCCATGACATCCGAGACGGCGGCGGCGGGGCACAACGTGGCTGGCGCGGCCTGAATTTATCGCACGCGACTGAGGAAAAGGCGTCCGAAGCGTCCGCAAACCTGTGCGGACATCCGAACTCGGACACTTCGGACGGAGCTTTTGCGGTCGGCAGGACTTCCGTACTTCCCGCGGATTGCCTTCCTTGGCTCCATGTCGCGCGCCAAGTCCTGGCGGGAGAATTCGACGCTGCGGACGGTTCCACCAGCGAGAGCCTCGCCATCGGCCTGCGGGGAATAACGCATCCGCTCTGCCGCAAGGCCCTGGAGCGGTTGAGGAAAGCGAGGCGCAGGTTGTGAAGCCAGCCAATGAGGCCAACAGCGCCGTTTGTTCGCTCAAGGCGTAGCGCCCAAAGCAGCAGCCCGCGCTGACGAATTTGCTTTCCTTTTCTGTCCGTTTCTGGCAACAATAGGCCCGTTCAGTCCTTATGTAACCAAACCCAACAATAATTTGCGGCTTCGGCTGCTGTCTCTCACGAAACGGGAAATTTCGACTCAAAAGACAGCGTTTGAAGACGCGCCCCATCGGGCGTGTCTGAAAACGTTCTTTTGAGGGCATTCCCGTGCCTGTGAGGGAGCGTGATTAGGTCACGCCCATTCTCCTTGGTGGCAGGCGGGGCGCACAATCTTCGATTACAGCCGAGTTTATGAAGGACACGTTTAGGAATCTCGGCGGTGTCCTTGCCGACATTGAGGAGACACGCTGGGGTCGGCTTGCGATACCTGCCGTTGGGATTGCCATCTGGCTTCCGATTCTCGGGTTGGTGTATCTGCTTGGTTTTTATCCACTGGCCTTCCCACTTATCGCCCTGTGTTTCGTCTTGGTAATGATCTCAACGGCCATGGTGAAGCGCGTCGCCAGAGGGCGTATGGAGCGCCACCATATTGGTGGAATCCCCATGAACAGGCATAGGCATTAACTTTATATTGCATATCTGAATAAATATAGTTTATCATTCCGCCCCATATGCGGGATGAACTGATCGAGCAAGACTGGGACCTTGTGAAACAACTGCTGCCCCCCGACTGGGCGGAAAGCGCACGCGAGTGCGGCGCGTTGCGTCGTCGGCGCGAGGTCGACAGCGCCGAGACCCTGTTGCGCCTCATTCTGCTGCACGTGGCCGGCGGTCTGTCGCTGCACCAAACGGCCGTGCGTGCGCAGAGGTTTGGGTGGGCCAAGGTGTCGGCGGTGGCTTTGTTCAAGCGCTTGCGCGCTTCGGCCAACTGGCTGGAATATCTGTGTGGCTGTCTGTGGCGGGAAATCAGTTGGCCGGAGGGCTTGGACGCCCGGCGGTGGGGTTGGCGCATTGTGGACGCCACGACGATGCAAGAGCCCGGGGCCACGGAAATCAACCGGCGGGTTCACTATACGGTGCGTCTGCCGACGCTGGCTTGCGATTTTGTCTCGGTGACCAGCGTGCGGGGCGGAGAGACCTTGTGCCGCATTCCGGTGCGAGCAGGGGAAGTGATCCTGGGAGATCGAGGCTACAGTCATCGAGCGGGTGTGGGCTGGGTGTTGTCGCAGGGGGCTCAGGTGATCGTGCGCCACCAAGGCGCGAACTTTCCGCTGTTGCGACGTCGCGGCGGAGACTTCGAGTTGCTGCGCGCCCTGCGGGGTTTGCGGGGCCACCAAGCGGGCAGTTGGGCGGTGGCCTTTGAGGACCAAGGACATCGCTGGGAGGCGTGGCTGCACGCGGTGCGCAAGAGCACCGAGGCGGCCGAGCGCGCCAACGACAGTTGCGCCGCGAACGCGGGGAAGGGCTGCAGCCCGGCACGCTCGAACTGGCGGAGTACGTGGTGGTGCTCTGCTCGCTGAGTGCCGAGGTCTTGTCGGCGCTCCAGGCTTTGAGCTTGTATCGGGGCCGGTGGCAGATCGAACTGGTGTTTAAGGTGCTTAAGGGGTTGCTAGGGATCGGCGACTTGGCGAAGTATGATCCGGATTCGGCGCGAGCCTGGATGCAGGCCAAGCTGCTGACGGCGCTACTGATTGAACGGCTGGAACGGGAGGCCGGTTTCTTTTCCCCTTGGGGATTCCCGTCGCTGGGAGCGTTCGGGGTGGCGGGAGTTTCGGGAGATGAGGGACAGCCTCCTGCGGGTGATCGCGCCAGCGCTGGCCCTGTGCGAACTAGTGGAAGGGGGGCGTGAGATTGCCGCCAGCCTGCGAGCGCCCGAGCGGAGGAGACGGAGGCCTTGGGTCGCAAGATTAATGGAGATAATTGAAACTGTCGCATTTTAAGTTAACGCCTATGCCCTCCGAACCGGACTGGCGAGTTTCCCGCATCTAATATGGCGCGCCACGTTTTCTCCTTGGCCACACGTCGCATCCGGCTCTCCAGTTAGTGGGCTCTGGCAGCATTGGCCGCTTGCACGCGGGCTAAGGCTAAGGAGATTAGCCCGCGGATGGCAAAGAAGTCATTGGGCCAGCGCTGATGATCCCGGCCACGGGCACGCCCGCTGAGTTTGTGCCGTTCTCGGTCGGCTGCCAGCCTTTGCCGCTTTCCATCGCCCCTTGTTCCAGGAACCGGCGGAGAAGCTCCTGCACGGCTCCGTCGCTGATGTGTTCGGCGACCGCGGCTAGCAGCGGTTCTTGGGGAATGTGGTCGAAGTATCCCTTGACATCCGCATCGACAATCCATACCTGTCCCGCGTTCAGGAGTTGCTGCACGCGTCGCAGCGCGTCCTTGGCTCCGCGTCCGGGTCGGAACCCATAGCTCT
>JAJYHY010000521.1 GCA_021784555.1 bacterium | reverse complement strand
GAAGCGGCTATACTTGTGTGGCGGACCTGGGTGTTCAGTATTTCAAAGCCCGCGGCCTGGCCCTGCCTTTCCGCTCTTATGTGTTTAAACAGGGCAGCACTGTACTCTATGTCTTTGATTGCCTCTGGCAGGACGGCGCCGAGCATCAAAAGGGCTTTGGGGCATCGAAGTACATCGATCGATTGACGGCTGTTTTGAGGCGCCAACCCCTCCTGGGGCAGCGCGTTCTCGAGATAATTGTGAGCGGATACCCAAATATGGCCGAGGCGGAAAAGGCGGTCCGGGCGCGCTTGCCCAGCCTAATCCAACGAAGCGTACATTGAAGCCCAAGACGCGCGTTCGACTCGGCTTCCTGCGAGTTGAGCCGGCGCAACTGAAGGGCTTGCCCAAAACGGCGGCTGGCATTGAGCGGTGGATCCGCCGTCTCGGGGGAGAACCTGTGGACCCCGCCACCAAACGCCGCCTCAAGGCCGCCGGCCACTGGGGCATGCCCGACGAGTAGCCGGCGCACGGCCTGAGCCTTTTCTCCACGGAGCACGTTTTTCACCGGGGCGGCCCCGTCATCTACGTCTTTGATTGCCTCTGGGAACACGGATCCGAAACTCAGAAGGGGTTTGGAGCATCCGGGAGGTAGCGGGTATCATCTGGCGGTTGCTGAGGGGCGCCTAGCAAGAGACCTTCTGAGAAGTAAGATCGTGAGGAGTGCGGTATCGATTTTTCCTCCCGTAATTGAGCATTGCGGTAATGGAGTCCGCATTCGCTGCCGTGCGGAGGGCATCGAGTCGAAGTCGCTGTGGCTCAGGATTCAGCCGGATCCGGGTGTTACTCGGGTTGAGCAGGTTGCGGATGCCTGTGTCGTGCCGAGCGTGGTTGCCGCGATGGCGCGCGGATGTGATCTCCATCTTAGATTCCCAGTAAGCGCATTGCTTTTGAGGAACCTACGAGTTGCTATCGTACCACTTCTTGCGCATCTGCATCCCGATCTCTTTCCGCATGCTACGGGAATTGAAGCGGAGGGCTTGGCGAGGACGCCGACTGCGGGAGCGCAAGGCAGCGCTACGGGCCTGTCATGTGGGCTCGATTCGCTCGCCGCAACCGCGGATCTCCTTGGGCTGCCCCCTTCGCACCCGATGGCACTGAGATCCCTGGGCTTCTTCGATGTTGGGAACCACGACCCACTGCACACGGGCGATGCTGAGCATCTTTTCGCGGAAAGACTGTCGAAGGCGCGCGCGTGCGCGTCGGACATCGGGCTTCCACTCTTCGACGTGGAATCGAATCTTCAGGAGTGGTTCCCTGGGGTGTTTGCTCGTCTTCACACCCTACGAAACGCCTCGGCGGCGCTTCTGCTAGCGCCCCTGGTGAGGCATTATGTCTACGCCAGTGCGGTCCCTGTATGGATGACAAAGCTATCGCCGGCGGATTCCGCGTATGGGGACGCGGTGTTGCTCCCTCTACTCTCGACCGAGGCCATGACATTTCACAGCGGCACGCCGTCACTGGACTCAATCGCCAAGACCAGGATGATCAGCACCTATCCACCGGCCCGGCGCCATCTGCAGGTATGCCTCTATGAGGCACGCAATTGCAGCCGCTGCGAAAAATGCTTGCGTCGGCAGCTAGCGCTTGATGTGGCCGGCGGCCTGCAGCATTTCCAAAAGGTATTCGATCTTCGGCAATTCTTCCGCGCACGGTCCTGGTACATAGGCTACGTATTGACCTACGCAGCTCAGAATGAGCCGCTCCGCGAGTTAGCGACTGCGATGCGAGCCGCGGATTACGCTCGCTACCCAGAGGTCACATACCGCCTGCGCTGGTGGTTCCATCGCCTATGGCGTTGGCTCCGCAGGAAATGCAGGCGCTCGGTCGACAGATTCTAAGCGTTTGCCCTGTGCAATCAGAACACGCTAACCATCCAAGGAGCCAAATTACGAAGGGTGCCCTCCTCTCGTATTTGTCCCTTCTTATCGCCAACGCGTCGGGACTCCTTGTAACGCCTTACATGCTGCGGGCGTTGGGCACGTCGGAGTACGGCCTGTATACCTTCATCGGAGCGGCCGTTGCGTATGTAAATTTGCTCGATTTCGGACTGACCAACTCTATCGTTCGCTACGTAGCGCGGTACCGGGCGACGGGGGATCACGCAGGCGAGGCAAGCTTCCTTCATATGGCGATGATAGCATACGTGGGAATCGCGGCTCTGGTCGCAGCCGTTGGCTTGGCCGTATATCCTCACGTAGCCTTACTGCTCGGACACTCCTTATCTGCGGGCGAGCTTCGTATCGCGCGGCTTATGTTCGCGGTTTTAATAGCCAATGTCGCCATCTCACTTCCCAGCGGCGCGTTCGCCGCTATCATTACGGGTTACGAACACTTTGCTTTTGCAAAGGGTATCACCGTCGTCAAGCTCGTCATTCGGACGCTACTCTTGGTCGGTCTTCTGTGCCTCGGCTTTAAGGCGCTTGCCATTGTTGTGCTTGATACAGCGATGAATGCCGGCCTGTTTCTGGCCCACGTCCTTTACGTTCGGTTTCATCTGCGGGTCCGGTTTATTTCGCACAGGTTCGACAAGGCCCTCGCCTATGAGGTTGGTCGGTACTCGCTGTGGCTCTCGGCTTCAATGGTCTTTTCGCAGCTTTACCCGAGAGTTGGGCAGATCGCGCTTGGAATACTAGACGGAACTCGCTGCGTTGCTGTTTTCGGTGTCGGGGCACTGTTAGGAAGCTATTACGCCTCCCTAGGTTACGTCATTTCGAGCTTGCTGCTGCCGCATGCAGCAAGGGTGGTCGCGACCGGTGCGAGCCCCTCGGCGCTGACGAGCTTGATGATAAGAGTCGGTCGAATGCAGTTCGTGATTTTATCTTATGCGCTAGGAGGCTTTATGGTCGTCGGTCGCCAGTTTATCACGCTGTGGGCGGGCGCGGCCTATCGCGACTCCTGGATCGTTGGCGCGCTCATAATGAGTTCCTGGACGATTGCGATTACGAGGGATTTCGGTGTTTCCATCCAGCAGGCGCAAAATAGAACCGTGTTCCGCAGTTTTTACTGCGCGTACTTGGTTCTCGGAGTGGGGAGCTTGGGCATTATTTCGCGCCGTTGGTTTTCGGGGCCAGTTGCTATGGCATTTGGCGACATGGTGACGGTCCTCGTTGGCCATGTGATCATGACGGCATATTACTCGAGGATCATCAAGATTCACATGGTGAGGTTCCATCGCGAAGTGTTCTTGCCTCAGCTTTACTGCGCGCTTGCAGCGACGATAATCGGAGCTGTGGCCGCCACTTTTCTCCGCATAAGTAGCTGGCCGACGGTGCTCTGTGCTGCCTGCGTTTACTCTCTGGCATTCGCTGCGCTTACGTGGGGCTACGGCCTCAAAGATGAAGAGAGAGGCCTACTTGCGAGCCTGGTGGTCTCAGGCGCGGAGCGCCTAGGGCTTAGCGTGCGAGTTGCAGAACGGAACTGACAAAAAAAAGCCATGCCGCTCGCGAGGTTGCAATTTCTCGGTGACATAAGCCTGGATGGTTTGTACTGCTGTCCGCAGAATCACCAGGCCTTTACGGACAACTGCCTTGTTGTCCGCGAAGTGCTAGGTGCCTGCGATCATCGGATCGCTAATTGGGAAGCTCCAATCGCAGGAAACGGTGAATGCAATACGGAGAAGAAGATTCGCCTGGCGACGACATGGGAAGCGGCGGAGTCCATTTTGCCGCTCGGAATCACCGTCGCAACACTTGCAAATAACCACGCCTTTGATTGTGGCACGTCGGGTTTCCTTCGAACTTGCGAGTTTTTCAGGAAGCACGGCATAATGCATGTAGGTGCGGGTATGACGGCTGAGGCAGCCTCAAAGCCCCTGCTTTTTGAGGTGCATGGCATTTCATTCGCCTTGTTCAATTACTGCGGAGAGGAGACGCGGCCTTCGTTGCCCGCGACGTGCCCGGTGCATTTTAACCTTGTGAAAACGAAGGGTGGCGTAGTTTCCAAAGTATCAGATTGGAAAGGGAAAGTGGACCATGTCCTCGTTGGGCTACATTGGGGGCACCGGGACAATCTCGAGTGCCCGCCACCTTCGATGAGAAGGTTTGCTCGGTCGATAATTGATGCAGGGGCTTCTCTCGTTTACGGGGGACAGTTCCACATCATGCAGGGGTATGAGACGTGGGAAAGCGGGTGCATTTTGTATGCCTTGGGCAACTACTGCTTTAGCCCCGTTGGCATGTCATGCGGCGACACTTCGTGGACTGGGCACCCGTTGAGCCGTAAGGTAGGGGTTGCATGCCTAGACTTTCACAAGACGGGCCCCGCTGGCATAGCGTGGAGGTACTTTCAGCAGCCGGAGGGATCGCTTCTCTTATTCGAGGATCCATCGCTTGGGCGTCGGCGCTCGC
>JAJYHY010000520.1 GCA_021784555.1 bacterium | reverse complement strand
AGTAAGCGCTGCCGGAGGTGGAATGTGCAACCTGCGCGTCATCTTCGCGGTTACCGAGGGGCACTTTGACGATCTCGACACGGTCCGTACGCGATGCGACGATGCGTATTGGCTTGATGCAGAATATGGTGACGACGGCGTCGCCCCAGCCGAAGCCCTCTCTTTCCTGGGTCGGTACTTGAACTCAAGTCGCCTCGATCCGAATGAGATCGAAAGCTCTTGGGCGAATCGCAGAGATGTTGACTGGCTTCCAAACGCCTGCGACCGATGCCTCTACCGCGACGAATGCCATGACGCCTTCGGGCAGAGCCCCGAAGGCTACGGCCTCTATCCATTAAATGCGGCTGCCGCAGGTCGCTTCGTGCAGGCCATATCCGCAGATCGCTTCGACCCCCGGGACGTCGTACGCGAAGTAATCAACCGATTTCTACTGCAGAGCGCTGCTGATATGCAGCAGCACCCCTCATCTTTTCCTTCCGACCAGGCCCTAGTGACTTTCAAACACCGCTCTGATCCCCTACCGCCCGTCATAGCGGCGGAATTACGCAATCTTTATCCAGGGGACTATCCAAAACTTGAGAACATCTTCCGCTATTGGAGCGATGATACCTCCTACACGTATGTCAAGCAGGCTGCCCTCGATTCTTTCGGCGTTACGCTGAGGGAACTCGACCTAGACTCGCTTCGTGCACTTGCGGGCAGCCGTACGCCGGCGGCACAAACTGAAACCCCTAGGACCGTTAAAGAGCCCACTTATGGCATAGAGTATCAGCTCTCCGAAAAGTGGCGAAAATCTTTTGAAGAACTCTCAAACTGGACGGGCCGCAACGTTGATCTCTCGGCCAGGACTACGAACGACCTTCGGAATCTCATCTACAACACGATCCTAGATAACCTTGCGTTGGACGCAACGCCAGTCCACCTTGGCTCTGGATTCACTTCTCGGCTCCCAGCCGACAGATGCATTGCGATCGCCGGAAGTGTCACCAAGCAAAGTCACGATTCAGCGATCGTGAACGTGGAACGCGACCAAAGCAATGCCGCGGCCCTACAAGGATTGATCCTTGCATATGGACTGCCGGATAGCAGAGATCCGAGATTGGACAACTTCCGGCGTCTAGCGGCCGGCAGAATCGAAGCTTGGACGGATCAGGTCGCTGCGAACCTCACGGCCCCTCCATCAAAACAAATGATCGCCTACATCGAGGGCCTAATTATTGCGTCAATTATCGTCGGTTTAGTCAAGGACGTTAATTCACCGCTGGATCTCCTAAATGCCATCTTTCAAGAAATTGACCAAGTAACACAAAATACGCTATCCAGAAGAAGAGACTGGCAAGACTTGCAGTCGCAGGCAAGAGAACTGATTCAAAACGTTCGCCCGAAACTGGAGGCAGAGTTCGGCGAGAGTCGTGGTACCCGAGGTGGCTTGCGCGCAGTTCAGGCTGACCGCGTCCTGCCCATCATCGTTTCATACATGCAAGAATGGAGGCTCGACGCCGCGGACGCAATTTCCGCCCGAATCATGAAACGGACTGCGACGGTGGTCGACGCCGAGTGGGCAATCCTCTCGAGGCAAATTGAAACCGCTCAACCACTGCTGGATCGAAGACGCTCGTGGGACGATCAAGCAGGCAAGGTCTTGGAGGTTGTTCGGCTTGCCCACAACGCCGGACGACTTGGAGACACCTTCGCAATAGAGGATCTTACGACAAGCGCGAAGCTCGGCTCCGCCACTGCTCTGAAGTCCTTTTTCTTAGCAGCCGACTTGATGTCAGAAGTGCCTCAATTCCAAAAGAAGCTCATTACCCTTTCCTCCGAGCTTCCTGTACATGTAGAAATCGTTCATCAGTTCGCGAGTCGCGCGGCATCGGTAATGAATCGCATAGAGAGTGACCTCGTCGTAAGGCAGACGACCAATGTAGCAACCGACCTGGAAACCGCCTCTGACGGCGTTCTTGCCGCCGCAGACAGGTTCGCCGCTTCGCTGAAGGGTCTGACACAATGAGCCTGTTCGACAAAGCCGTGAATCTCAAGGTCAAGCTCGAGGCCGCACAGGAAGCAGACAGCAACGCCGAACTGGTCACAAGGGGTTCTCGCATTGCAGAAACCCTGGACAGCGCGTCAGAGTTCTTCACCCAGGTGGCGACCTTGCGTTCGGCCGCTCAAGCGACGAATGGCCCAAACCTGGATATTGCGGCGATCACGCAGGCCATCGGGGCCTTCCGAGGCGGACTGGCCCGGTCCGGCCCATTCGCATTTCAGTATCAAGCAGCGACTAACCTCACAAATGTCGCCACGAAACAACGGGAACGCGCCGAGAAATGGGTGACGGCGGTTTGGCGGGACGTCTTTGCCCCATATGGGGAACTCCTGGAAAGAGCCGCGCAGCCCCTAATGGGCAACGCGCTTCAAGTCACCAAAGCTCGGGGTCGAGCACAGACTCTCCAAACCGCGATGAAACATGATCCTATCAAGGAAGCCGATGTTCTCCGACGTACACTCGGCGGGAGCGGCGTTGTGGACTGGTTGCTCCGCGCTAGCGAAATCGCTGACGAACTGGCGCAAGCACTCGACGCACTTGATTCCGAACGGGAGACTCTCTCACATGCCGTGAAGGAGGCGCTACGCATCGCAGGAGAGGGCGGGCTTCCCCTCTCGGAACTCAGTGATGAACTCTTGAGAGAACTCCGAAATGCACGCCTAGACCAGCACCTAGTGGTACGCAACAAGTGACCGACGACTTAGTCCGCAGAATACTCAACGAAGTTGAGCGACGCGAACTCCCGTTGCTCACGTGGGGGGTGACTGACGGGACATTGACCGAAGCCGAGCTTGAGGCAATCATTTCTACCACTGCCCCTAACGAGGATCCCGACGAGATTCTTGACGAGATGCTGCAACGGCGGCTCATCGCCTCTCAAGGCCTTTCGGATAAGCGCTACAGGAGCCGCATGGCTGAAACGGTTCGCCTAGCTACCACGCTACGCCAGTGGTTCCACGGCCGCCCTTGGATAACCGCTCCCGAACTTGTCTCCGATTCTCGATTTCTAAGTCGTCCGCGCGTTGTTCCTAGGCGCGATCGCTCCACAAAGGATCTGTCCGCAGCACTCCGGGAGACTCTAGGGGTAGCCTGGACTGACAAACATCAGGGACCTCTGGACGCAATACTTGGCGATAGAAAGGTGTCTGATTTCCAGGCGCGAGCCACCATTCGGCTCCTAAAGCCCATGGCAGGTCCGCAGGCAACTATGATCGCGGCCGGAACAGGTGCCGGAAAGACCCTCTCCTTCTACCTACCAGTGCTCACGCACCTTCTGGCAACAGACAAACCGTCCGGCACGCCGCGGGTTCTGGCAATCTATCCGCGCACCGAGTTATTGCGCGATCAACTACGCGCCTTGCTCTCCACCATCGACGATCTTTCGAGAGGCGGGCATCGGGCACCTACCGTCGGAGTCCTTTACGGCGCAGTCCCTATTAGTCGCGCTGACGCCGAAGCGGGAAAACGTGGCTGGACTAGGCGAACTGCCGGACTTGTATGTCCGATCTTGGATTGCCTGATGCCGAATTGCACAGGCTCTCTAATTTGGTCCACCGAGGCTGGCGATTCCGAAGTGCTGGATTGCGACAAGTGTGGGTATCGTATCACCGGTGACCGCTTGCACTTCACTCGAAGGGGCCTACAAGCGAATCCACCGGAGGTTCTCTTCACAACCACCGAGATGCTGAATCGTCAACTCGGATCTACTTCGATGCGCAGACTCCTCGTGGGTACTAGCAAAGCAGCGCCTGAGTACATTCTCCTCGACGAAGTGCATACCTACTCGGGTACGCACGGAGCCCAGGTTGCGAATCTGCTAAGGAGGTGGCGATCCGAACTCTCTGCCCCCCCACACATTGTCGGTCTGTCGGCCACACTCTCCGATCCAGTTGGATTCTTCGCTGACCTCGTCGGACTGCCAACTTCTGGCGTCGGCCTCATTGCGCCAGCATCCTACGAGATGCAGGAGATCGGTCGCGAATACTTCCTTGCCCTGCGCGGAGATCCGGCATCACAGGCTTCCCTGTTGTCGACCACCATACAGACGGCGATGCTCCTGCGCCGAATGCTCGATCCCGCGCCACGAGAACCTAGCCAAGGTACGTTTGGTTCTCGCGTGTTTGTGTTCACGGACGACTTGGATGTCACCAACCGCTTGCACTCCCAGCTTGAAGACGCGGAGGGATGGCAGCCGGGCGGAACAAACCGCAAGCCAGGCGGCAGCTTAGCCACCCTGAGGGCGTCCTCGACCTCAGGGGATACACGTGCACGCGAGAGTGCGGGCCAACTGTGGAGGCTCTCCGAAGAGTTAGGTACCCTGTTACGTCCAATGCGGGTCACTCGCACCACGTCTCG
>JAJYHY010000122.1 GCA_021784555.1 bacterium | reverse complement strand
CGTTTTCGGAGAGAAACCCATAGCCGGGATGAATGGCATCCACGTCGGCGATCTCCGCGGCGCTGACGATCCGGTCGATCCTCAGATAGCTCTCGCTGGCGGGCGCCTTGCCGATGCAGATCGCCTCATCCGCCAGTTGGACGTGCATCGAGTTTGCGTCCGCTTCGGAATAGACGGCCACGGTGCGGATATTCATCTCCTTGCAGGCGCGGATGATGCGCACGGCAATTTCGCCGCGGTTGGCTACCAGAAGTTTCTCAAACATGGAGGCTTCCGCTAGGAGGGGCGGAGCTTGAACAAGCTCTGGCCAAATTCAACGGGCCGGGCGTTTTCCACCAGCACCTGGGTTATGACCCCCTTTGCCTCCGCCTTAATCTCGTTCATGACCTTCATGGCCTCGATAATACAGACCACCGTTTCACGGTTCACCTCCATGCCAACCTCAATGTAGGGGGCTGAATCGGGGGGGGGGGCGCGATAAAATGTACCAATCATCGGGGACTTGATTTCGAGTTCATTCGTGATGGGCGGCACGGAGGGCATTGGCGGAGGCGCCACCAGAACGGGTGGCTGGACATAAGTCATGGCCGGGGGCGGCTCCTCACCAGGGGCAGGTCCCGCGCCGTTGTTACCGCGCTTAAGCCTGATTTTGAAATCCGGTTTCTCCAGTTCGAACTCCGAAACGGAATTCTTCTTCATCAGGTCGATGATGGCTTTAATGTCTTTTAGGTCCACAGCGATTATCGTCCGAGTTAGCAGCACTGCCATTCCATTCCAACCAGACAAATAGAAAAAGCAGCAGCCGAAATTCGACTCTGCTTGGCCATTAGTTCAACTGGCGCGAGCATACGGCATTGCCGGCAGACGAGTCAAGCCTAAAAATTCAGTTATGCGTCAAGATAGTCGAAAAAGGCCCCAAGACGGAATGAAAACGGTTTGTTTCGGTCGGAATCATATTTCGTTAACGTTAATGGCTGCCAGCAGCCACAAGAATAGATTGCCGGAAGTCTATCTCCGCTCTGGAAGCGGCAGCCCGCTCCCGCACTTGGGCTTCGATCTCCGTCAGGCTCGCGCGCCCATAAACCGCCGGCTCACGCTGGCCAAGCATGTTCAGGTTCGGTCCGTTCAGAAAAAGGATTCTCACTGGTCGGATACGCAGCTTAGCAAAGTGCCTCCACCGTGTCGATTTCTTTATTCTTCGCCACAGGTCCCTGCCCACGCCATTGACAAAGTCGTAGCGCAGGTTTCCCAACCTGCTGTATCGCAAGTTTCCTAACTTGCGTGCCGGGAGGCACTTCGAGCGCCTGCCGGTTGGGAAATCGGCGACACAGCAGGTTGGGAAACCCGCGCTACCGTACCCCTGATTTCCAACGGTTTACGATGACCTTGTCACTGGCCGTGGGTCCCTGCCAATGTCACTTTTTTTCAAAACTTTTTTGAACGGGCGGTGTCAAACCAATGTAGTGCCCGGGCCTGCTCCTGTGTAGGGAGTCTTGCCCTGGCTGAATTGTAAGTGCTCGGGCCAAGCTGCCTGACGCATGCAATAGGAGCGCGGACGCCCTCGTCCGCAACTGCGGCTTTCTCGAGACGCGGACGAGGTCTCCGCGCTCCTATCGCCACCTGAGTTGGATTAATTAGAAAATGGGCTTTTCAACGCCGGTCCGGTTGAAGATGCTCCACCCGAATCATGAGCAAACCACTGCCTGATGCAGGAGCAGTTTCTGATCGAGAGGGGGATCTGTCTCCCGCACTGATCGCCGCTCGGAGTGCGGGCAACGGCCAAGGGAGCCTGGCCAAGCTCGATATTCCATCCGAGGCGGTTCGGGCTTTACCCCCGGAGTTCGTCCGGCAGCATCGAATCCTGCCTCTCTCGGTCCAGGATGGAACCATCCGCATCGCCACAGCGGAACCTGGAAATCAGCGGATGATCGACGACATCCGGCTGTTGAGCGGTTTGGAGGTGCGAGAGGTGGAGGCGCCCGCTTCAGAAATCCTGGAGAAACTGGCCGAGTGCTACCAAATCACGGTTGAGAAGATGATCGAGAATCTCAACCCGGAGGCGGAAGCCGCGGTCGAGGGCCGGAACCTGCACGACATTGAGGTGATGGCCAACGAACCCACGGTCATTAACCTCGTAAACCTCATCATCTCCGAGGCCTTGCGTGAGAGGGCCAGCGACATCCACCTGGTGCCCTTCGAGCAGAGCATCCAGTTGCGATACCGGATCGACGGCCTGCTGCAAGAAAAGCCGCCGCCGCCGAAGCAGCTTCATGCGGCGCTGATTTCCCGCGTCAAGATCATGGCGGACATGAACATTGCCGAACGTTACACACCCCAGGACGGGCATATCCAGATCAATCATCGCGGAAAGCGGGTGGATATCCGCGTGGGCACTCTGCCGACCATTTATGGCGAGGGGATGGTGCTGCGCCTGCTGGAGAAGAATGCGAAGGTGCTCACCGCGGCGGAGCTGGGTCTGGACCCGGAGCGGTCGCGCGAGATGTCGCGGCTGGTCGAAAAGCCTCACGGCCTTTTCCTGGCAACCGGGCCGACCGGCAGCGGCAAAACCACCACGCTTTACTCCGTGCTTCAGAGCATCTACACGCCCGAGAAAAAGATCGTCACTATCGAGGACCCCGTTGAATATGAGCTGCCCGGCGTGGCGCAAATCCCGGTGCGCCCCAGCCGTAATTTCACCTTTGCCAACGGCCTGCGTTCGATCCTTCGCCAGGACCCCAACGTTATCATGGTCGGAGAAATCCGGGATTCGGAGACGGCCGAAATCGCCATCCGCGCGGCGCTGACGGGGCACCAGGTCTTTAGCACGCTCCACACCAACGACTCCACCGGAGCGGTGACCCGCCTCCTGGACATGGGCGTCGAGGCCTTCCTCATCTCGTCCTCTCTCGAAGGGGTGCTGGCGCAACGGCTGGTTCGGCGAATTTGCGCTCATTGCCGCCAGGAGGCCACGCCGCCTCAAGCTCTGCGCGACCGGCTTGAGACTCTTGGAGCCGGTCGTATCGAAGGCGTGTTTTACCGCGGGCGGGGCTGCGAAGAGTGCCGGGGAACGGGTTACCTGGGCCGCATCGGGATATTCGAATTGTTGGCCATCGGCGCCGAACTGCGCGACCTGATTCTGCGCAAGAGTTCCAACGCCGCGCTCAAAGCCGTTGCCCAAAGGACGATGTTGACCATGCACCAGGACGCCATGCAGAAGGCCGCGGCGGGCGTGACCTCGCTGGAAGAGGTCCTTCGGGTTTCCGCCGGAGATATTCTCGAATGAACGCGTTCCGTTACCAGGCGGTTGAGTCCAGCGGCGCGCCGGTGGAGGGTGTGATCGAGGCGGAGGACCGCCGGACGGCGCTCCAGATCCTCGGCAGGCGCGGCTTGTTCCCCTCCAGCCTGGAGGCGGCCGCCAATGGACAGGCGGCGGTTATCGTGACGGGCAGCAAGGCGGCGGCTCCCGCAGGCGGGGAAACGGGAATCAGAGGGCGTATTCGGCGCAGGGACATCACCGCCTTCACGCGGGAGATGAGCGCCTTGCTGGCGGCGGCCATTCCGATTCCACAGGCCTTGGATGGCCTGGGGGAGGAGGAGGAGAACGCCTCGCTGCGGGCGGTTATCTTGAGGATTTCGGAGTCGGTTCGAAAGGGCGCGCCCCTTTCGTCGGCTATGGCGGAGCACCCACGGCTGTTCGGCAATCTCTATGTCAGCATGATCCACGTCGGCGAGGAGGCTGGCGCCCTCCAGAAGGTTATGGCGGACCTGGCCGATTTAATGGAGCACGAGGACGAGGTCCGCGGCGAGGTATTGGCGGCAGTGGCGTATCCGGCGTTTGTGCTTTGTTTCGGACTGGTCACGGTGACGGTGCTGCTGACCCTGGTGATGCCGCGGCTCTTCGGCATGTTGCAAGACATGCTGAAGGTCCTGCCGTTGCCGACGCTGATCCTGCTCAAGATCAGCCATTTTCTTCACAGTTATTGGCCGTGGGTCTTGGGCGGAGTTGGCGCCGCGGTCGCGGGCGCGCGGGCATACATCCGCACGCCCCAAGGCGCTGAGTTCTACGATGCGGTGCGACTGCGTCTGCCGGCCATCGGCCCTGTATTTCGGGCGGCGGCGCTGGGCCGGTTTGCGCGCACCCTTGGCACGCTGGTCCGGAGCGGCGTTTCCCTTCTGCCGGCCTTGAAGATTGTTGAGAGCACGATTGGCAATCGGATATTGGCGAAGCAGATAGCCAGGGTTTCCGAAGAGACGCGCGGGGGCGACTCCCTGGCCACGCCGCTAAGAAAGCTGGGCATCTTTCCGAGGACCGTCGTCCAGATGATCGATGTCGGGGAAGAGAGCGGCAAGCTTGATGAGATGCTGCTGAAGGTCGCCGACATCGAGGAGCGCCACATGCGCGCGCGGACAAAGACGTTGATTTCGCTCTTGGCGCCGGCGCTGATCCTGGTCGTCGGCGCGTTGGTGGGTTTTATGGTGATAGCCCTGTTGTTGCCGATATTCAGGATGAGCCGCGCCATCCATTGATGGCCGTCGCGTGACATCGCTTTGTCCACAGCAAAAGAACTCGAATACAACCAATGAAAAGCTCGAACAAGGCCGCCCTGAGCAGCCAGCAATCGGTCATCAACACACGCTCCCAACGTCCGGCGCCTTCAGCCCGGGATTTCACCAGCGGCTCTCATTCCGGTGGATTGTGCAGCCGGGCACCGAGCAGCGTTGGCTATCTCCGCCAGGTCTTGGAGTGCGGCTGTCCCCTGCCGCTTTCCCACCGAACTGCCCGTGCAGCAGCAACGCGCCGGCGGCGCGGGCGGTTTCATGGGAAAGCGGCAGGGGACAGCCGCACTCCAAGATGCCGTCGCGCGGTCGCCAAACCATCTGCTCTTCGAGCGAGCGCCTGGCAGCTTCAAGATGCGAATCGCTGGGGCTTCACCCTTATCGAGATCATGGTGGTGGTTATCATCCTGGGCATCCTGGCTGCCACCATCATCCCACAGTTCATCGGAACCACTTATGACGCCAAAGTCAGCGCCGCCAAATCCGATATCGCCGAAATTGAGAACGCCCTCGAACGGTTCAACCTGCACATGGACCGCTACCCGACGATGGAGGAGGGGCTGAAAGTGCTCGTCGAACCGCCCGCCAACGACAGCGACAAATGGCGCGGCCCCTACATCAAACAACTCCGCAACGACCCCTGGGGCAACCCCTACCAGTACCTTTATCCCGGCGTCCATCACACTACCAGTTTCGACCTCTGGTCCCGAGGCGCCGATGGCGCGGACGGCGGAGAAGGCAAAGGGGCCGACATTGGAAATTGGTAATGCAGATGCAACCGGAGCCTAGCGTCCTTGAGTTTCAAAACATGTTGCGGACAAGTCAAATTTGGCTGCGTGTGCGGCGAGGGCCAAGAGGTTTGCGACTGAGGCGGGAGCAGCGGCATTTCTCATTAGGCATTGGGCATTTGCCATTATGCATTGGCGATGCCCAATGCCCAATGCCTAATGCTCAATGCTCAATGAGGTGGGGAGAGCGATCCGAGGTCCCCCTCGCCAGCAGCGGCCCTCAAGAGACCAAGGCCACCCGGCCCTCTGCGTGGCTCGCGCCTCTGCGTTTGAACCTGCGCTCCAGAGGGGCCAGCGGGACGTGCCGGCAAGGCAGCGGCTTCCCCAAACTCACCCGAATCCCAACCGCAGAGACGCGAAGCACGCAGAGAAGGGGAGGCGAAACCTCCGCTTGCCTCCGGCTTGCCTCTAAGGCGGGCTTTACCCTTATCGAGTTAATGGTGGTGATCGTCATCATCGGCATCATGACCGCAATGATCATCCCTGAAATGCGGGGAACCTACGAAGACGCCCTCCTGCGCTCGACCAGTCGCAAGCTCGTGGACGTATTCGGCCTTGCCTATAGCCGCGCCGTCAGCCTGAGCAGACCTCAGCGGGTCCAGATCGACCCCGGAACAGGCCGCTACCTCATCGAGAGCCTGGTCACGCAAACCGGCCAGGCCGCTTCCTTCGCGCCGGCGCGCGACCTTCCCGAAGGCGAGGGAACACTCGATACGAGGATTTCCATCCGCATTCGTGACGACACCGCCGATAATCTAGAGTTGCTTCAGGAAAGCTCCGGCCCGGCGCTATCGCCTGGGGCGGCGGGCCCGGAGGAAGCGGACAAGATCGATTTTTACTCCGACGGTACAGCGGACGCCCGGGAGGTGCTTTTGACCGACCGCCAGGGCTTCCGGATTCTCTTGCGCATCAATCCCATTACGGCTCGCGTCCGCATTCTCGACCTGGGGAGAGGCTCGGCGGAGCAAACGGGGGAACAAGGCGCCAACCCATGATGACCGGCCTTGAGCTCCAGTCTGGAAACGCCGGCTTTTCGCTGATCGAAGTCGTGTGTGCCGTCCTCATCCTGGGAATCGCGCTGGTGGGCCTGACCCAGGGAATTACCACCGCGCTTCAGTCCAGCAAGGATTCCGAAGTCCAGACCCGCGCCGTATTGATGGCGTCCGGGTTGATGGAAAGCCTCCGGGCCGAAGGCGACCTCGAAGACGGCCAGACCGACGGCCAAGGCGACGGCGGATTGACCCGGTTCACTTGGAAGGAATCGATCGAGCCGACGCGGATTGACGGACTGCACCAGGTCGTTGTGACGGTCATGGATCAGCGCTCCGGCAAGAGCCTCTATGAATTGCAGACGCTCCTGTTTGAAACGCCCGTGGATACAACACTCACCGGGACGGGCGGCCAATCGCCCGGCGGCGCGCGGAGGCAGGGCGGCTCTGGAAACCACCGCGGGAGGAGCCGCGAATGAATCCCTCCTGTCCATCGGTGAAGAGCAGGGCAGGGCGGCCTGCGCCTGGCCGGAGGCTATTCGTAAAGAGCCATTCCCCTGGCCCTTTGCCGCCGAGCCGCGCGCGACGCCATTTCTCATTAGGCATTGGACATTTACCATTAGTCATTGGCAATGCCAAATGCCCAATGCCTAATGCTCAATGCCCAATGAGACGCGAAAAGCGGACGGAGGCGCCCCGCATTGGCCAAACGACCGATGCATACGGAGCGACACCCTCTCTCGCCGGGTTCACCCTTATCGAGATGGTGATTAGCGCGTCGTTGATGGCCCTGATCCTGACCAGCGCCTACCTGTGTCTGCACGCGGCCATCGAGAGCCAAAAACTTATCGAACCGCGGGCCGATGCCATCCAGACCGCGAGGGTGGCGATGGCCTTGATGAGCGCCGACCTCCGCTCCGCCTGTTCCCTCTCCAAGGACTTTGACCTGCTGGGCATGCAGCGCACCGTCGGAGCGGTCGAAGCTGACAATATCGATTTCGCCACCCACAACTACACCCCCCGGCGCCCCCACCAAGGGGATTACTGCGAGGAGAGCTTTTTCCTGGACAAAGACCCGCGCTCCGGGCAGTGGGCGCTATGGCGAAGGCGGAATCCGACTCTGGCGCCCAACCCGCTTTCGGGCGGATACCGGGAGGAACTGGCGCGGGGGGTCCTTGGACTTCGCTTCGAATACTATGACGGCATCGACTGGTACGACACGTGGGGCGACGTAAACGGAGCGGCCAAGCAGGCGAGTTCCTACCGGGAGCGAAACAACCTGATGGGATTGCCGGAGGCGGTGCGCATCACGCTGCTTTTGGATGCCGATCCCGCTGCCAAGACGGACAGCCAAGACGGCAGCGCCACAAACGAGCCCGCGCTTTACTTTCAAACGGTCGTGCGTCTGGAGTTAGCGGACTCGTTGTCGAGCGATTCTTCCAGCGGCGCCGCAACCAACGCCCCAGCGGAGACCTCCGGCCAGCAGGGAGGAATGCAATGAGCGACAGGTCAGCCGAAGGTTCTCGTCTCGGAGCGGAAGGCCCTTGTCCCGGAGGGACGGCTGAGCTCCCGATCGTCCGACGACGTCTCAGCCGTCCCTTCGGGACTAATCCTCAATCGGGCGCTGGCTCGCAGCCTCATTTTTCATTAGGCATTGGGCATTTGCCATTCCTCATTGGCAATGCGAAATGCCCAATGCCTAATGAAAAATGCTCAATGAGACGGGACGAGCGGTCTGAGGTCCCCATTGCCAGTCTCCAACGTTCGAAATGTCGGGCTGTTGTCGGGATGCCCCCCCGGAGCAGGAGCGCTTCGGTGCTGGTCGCGGTGCTATGGTGCCTGGCGCTGTTGAGCATCATCGTCTTCGGTGTGCTGCACACTGCCCGCATGGACCTGATGGTGATGAAGAATTACGGCGACCGCGTTCAGGCGCACTACCTGGCCCTGGCCGGCATCGAAAAGGCCAAGGCGCTCCTCTATCAGGACGCCCTGCAGCGCAGCCGGAGCCGCGTCAACCACGACGGCGCCCTCTACAACGCCCCGGAACAATTCCGTAATGTCACGCTGGGGCGGGGCGAGTTTAGCGTGTTCCGCCGCGGGCGGATGGATGAGGGAGGCGGCATTATCTACGGCATTAGCGATGAGGAAAGCCGGCTCAATGTCAATACGGCGTCACCCCAGGAGTTGGAGAAGCTCCAGGATATGACGCCCGACATCATCGCCGCGATTGTCGATTGGCGCGACAGTGACAACACCGTCAGTCAGGATGGGGCTGAATCGGATTATTATCTCTCCTTGCGTCCGCCTTACGTGGCCCGGAACGGTCCCTTCCAGACGCTTCGCGAACTGCTGATGGTGCGCGGCATCACTCCGGCGTTGCTCCTGGGAAGAGACTCCGCGCGGGGAGGCCGGGTTGAGCTCCAAGAAGGCGGGGAGCAAGGCGCGTCCGATTCCCTGGACCGAGGCTGGGCGCCGCTCCTGACCGTCAATTCCGCCATCGATAATGTCAATGCCGCGGGCGAGCAACGAGTTAACATCCAATCGGCGGATGAATCCGCCCTCTCCGCCGTTAACGGCATCACGCCCGACGTCGCCAAAGCCATCGTGGCCTATCGAGGACAGCACCAATTTCAAAGCCTGGCGGACCTGCTGGACGTTGTCGCCGTCCAAAACCGTCCCGGGCAAAACGGCCAACCGAACCAAGGCCGGGAAAATCAAGCTGGAAACCCCAATCCACCGGGCGGGCCAAACAATCCGAATTCCAATCCCTCCGGGCCGAAGGTCATCAGCGAGGACTTGCTGACCCAGATTGCCGATGACCTCACGGTGAATTCCAGCGACCGCCTCCAAGGCGTCATCGACCTCAACACCGCGGGCCTCGAAGTTTTGCGCTGCCTCCCCGGTTTGGACCGGCAGTTGGCCCAGGCGATCATCTCCTACCGCTCTTCCAGCGGCTTTTTCCCAAACACGGCTTGTCTCTTGAAAGTTCCCGGATTTACGCCGGCCATTTACAAGCAGGTGGCCTTAAGCGTTTGCGTCCGCTCCGAGACCTACCGCATACTGAGCCAGGGCAAGGTCAACTCTTCCGGGGCGCGAGAGCGAATCCAGGAGATTGTCCATGTCGGCCTGCAGGATGTCACCACTTTGTCCTATCGCGAAGACGATTTATGAATGGCTTTACACTGCTGCATCCGCCGCCGGTTTATATCGAGTTCGGAGACGACTTCGTCCGGTTGCTGGACACCCGTGCCGGGAGGGAATTCCCGGTCGAGCGCCAACCCGGCGGACGGCTCGCCCCCGCCTCCAGGCAGCGCGTCGGCTCGGAGATTTCGGCCTTTCTCAATCGCTCGCTTTGGCAACCGCGGGTTCGAGCCTTTTGCGCCATTGGCGCCCGAGGCGTTTCTCTGCGGCGGTTGGCCGTTCCGAATTCAGGCAGCGCCAATCTCCAGCAAGTGCTCCGCTTGCAAATTGAGGCTGAGTTCCCACTCTCGCCGGACGAGTTGGCTTGGGGCTGCCAGCAGGTTGGCGACGCGCCGCGCCAGGCCGGCGGGCGCCAGGAGGTGCTTGTGGCTGCGGTAAAGAAGGAGACCATCGAGGAATATTTGGAGATTTTGGCCGGGTGCGCCGTCAACCCGGTCTTCACACTGGCCCCGCTGGCCCGAACTCATATCTGTCCGCCTTCGCCCTCCGGCTGCGTCCTGCTCAATGTCGAGCGGAGCTATTCTGAACTGACGGTTCTGGATTATGCCGGCCCGGTGGCGGTGCGCAATCTGCAATGGGGGGAAGGGCAGATTGTTCGGGCCTTGAGGAGCGAACCGGGTTTGGAACGGGCGGGAAGGGTTGATGGCTGGGGAGGCGCCAATCCGAGCGAGAGCCCGCGAACTGATACGGCCATCGCGATAGCCCTCGACCATTTGGCTTCCGGCCTTAAGCCTTATGCTGAAGGGAGGAAGATCTACGTCACCGGAGCCGGCGCCCGAAGCATCGCGCCTGAACTGGCCACCCGGCTCGGACCGGGCTGTGAGCCGATCGAGATTGCTCCAGGCGAAGGGCACTCCGTGGCCACCGTTGGCCTGCGGCAGGCCTGCGAGCGGAACGGCACGATGCCGCTGCTAATGCTTCACGCCGGGTCTGCCAATGGCGGCGCGGCCACCCCTCGTCCCGCGCCGCTCAAATGGGGCGCGCTGGCTGCCGCGTTGGGCTTGGCCCTGCTGCTGCTTCCCCAGGTTGAGGCGCTGGTCTTGAAGCCGGGCCTTTCGGGGAAACTCGCCGCCATCAAGGCGGACCGCGCCCGCCTTCCCGTCATCGACCGTGAACTGGACTTCCTGCGTTATTTGAAGCAGAACCAGCCGGACTACCTCGATGCCCTCTACATCTTCGCCAAGACCGCCTCGCCCGGCACGCGCTTTGAGTCCCTCTCCATGAACCGGCGCGGCGACGTCTCCTTGCGTGCCACCCTCCGCACTCCAGACCAGGCGGTCGATTTCCGTTCCAAGCTCGTCGAATCGGGTTTCTTCTCGAATGTGGCCGTTGAGGAACAAGTTCCCGCGCCTAATCACCAGGGCCTTTCACTCCGGATGAGCGCCCAGATCAAGCCCGCGAGTGAGCGCGTCTCTTTGGCCATTCTCAAAGACACCCAGGGGACAAGCAAGAAGGCCGCCACCCACCCCGCCCCAACCAATGCCGCTTTATCCAAAGCAACTGCTAAACCGCCCCCATCCCATCACAAGCCACCGACCCATACCGCCTCACCCAAGGGCAAACCCGAACCCCCGAGCCATTAGCCTATGCGCGCCTTAACCACCCAGGAAAAACGCACCATTCGCTTCGGCGCCATCGGCATCACCATTTACCTGTGCCTATTCGCTGGACTCCACGCCTGGCGGGCCCTGGCGAAAGGGCGTGTCGAGTATCAGAGGATGGCCGCCGAGGCCCAAACGCTCCGGCTGGAAGTCCAGGTTTATCAGGACAAGGTGCTCGCCTTGAAGAAACTCATGGAGGACTCGAAACTGGACCCGGCCAGGCTCGACCGTGTGACGGCGGTAGCCAATGCCAGCGCGGCCATTCAGAAGGCGGCCGCCCAGGGCGGTGTCCGGCTTGGGCCGATTCGCGAGTCCTCGGCTCATGGCTCGACCAAGGAGCTGGCCTCGGTGCAACTGGAAGGGGTAGGGAGCGTGCCGGCCCTGCTGGCGTTCCTGCATGAAACCGAGCGCATGGGTTACCCCTTAATCATCGACTCGGTCCAATTCACTTCCGAGCCGAGGATGCCGGGCATGGTCAAGGCCACGCTCACCATCGTCATCCTCGACTACGACGCCTGGAAAAAGAAAAAGGAGGCGCAAAGTGCATGAGCGTTTGGAACAAGTGCTGAAGCTGGTTTGCGTCCTGTTTGCCGCGTTGGCCGTGTACCAGGTCGCCCGCGTCATTTTCCGGCCAAACCCCTTGGCCCACCTCAGCTTTCCCGCCATACCCTCCCTGCCTGCCCCGGAAACCAATTCCCCTTCGGCCAAGCCCGCCAAAGGCGCTAAGCCGGGTCTTAGGAAGCAAAACGCTAAACCGCTCGCTAATGCCGTTACCGCCACTCCGAAACCACCCACAAATCCGATGGTTTCTCACCCGGTTGGCCGAGGCTCTAATAACGGCGCGGCTCGCCTGATGGCAAGCAACACGGCGGCCGCCGCGCCCGTACCAAACTCAGCGGCGGTTCACGCCGCCTCAAGCCCGCTGCAGGGCGCCGGGTCGCCTCATTCAGTGGCATCCATGCCCTCGAATAGGCCGCATCCAGTCGTAACTCCGTCTGTTATGGGCCCCGGTCCGGTTGGCATGCCGATGCCTGGGCCGGCCATGCATGGGCGGATGGTGATGATGGCCGGCGGGCCTCCTTCAGGATTGCCTCCGGGCATGCGCATCATGGGCATGCCCATGATGGGTGGGCCCATGGGCGGGCCTCCGATGGGGATGCCAATGGGGCCAATGACTATGCCCAAACTCCCAAAGGACATAAAGGCCCGCGTCGAGCGGATTACGGACAGCGAGATCCTGGCGCCCGTCGTCCATCCGATGCCCACCGCCCTGCTCGGCATTATCGGCGACACGGTCTTTTTGCGCGCGCCCAACGGCCAGACCGGCCCCGTGACCCTCGGCAAAGAGTTGGGCGGCATAAAGCTCCTGAAGATCGGCTTCAACCGCGTCCTCGTGGAAGAAGACGGACGGCAAAAGGAGCTTACCATCTTCTCCGGTTTCGGCGGTCACTCTCTCATCTCCAATGACAAGGAAAAACCTCATGAACCCACCAGGAAATGAATCCAACCCAAATCCCAATCGCCAGTCGCCACCCCCTCTCATTAGCACCGTGGCTTTAGCCCGGTGCCCTCGTGAAAGCCCCGCACCGCCTCTCATTAGCACCGTGGCTTTAGCCCGGTGCCCTGGTGAAAGCCCCGCGCCCCAACTGTTTCAACAGTTTCTCTCCCCAAGAGCCCCAAACGCCAATCGCAAATCGCAAATCGCAAATCGCAAATCCCCTGACGCCATCTTGGCGCTCAGCCTCCTCCTGCTGGCGGTCGCGCCTGGACTCGGCCAGAACGCGACGAACAACGCTTCACCTTCAACGACCCAGGCGCCAAAAACCAACACACCGGTCTCCGTGGCCACCACCAATACGCCCAACGCCAGTTCCTCGGCCCCAAAACCGGCCGAAGCCAAACCAGGTGAGCCGTCCACAAACGGCACCGATGAAATTCAGTTGAGCCTTCAAAACGCCAATATTGACATGGTGCTGCAATGGCTCTCGCAGAACACGGGCAAGCCCGTCATCAAGAGCCCAACCGTTCAGTGCCAACTGACCATCGCCAGCCCCAGGAAGGTGCCAAAGCGGGAAGCCATCAACCTCATTTACCGCGCCCTGGCCCTGCAGAACATCGCCGTTACCGAAGCCAGCGATGCCATCTACATCACCCGGGAAGGCCAGGAACCAAAGCTCAACCCGGTGGTCCTGGGCGCCACCCAAAAGACCATTCCTGAAGGACGGCAGCGGATTGTCAAAATCTTTCAGCTCAGCCACGTCTCTCCCGGTGAAATCAAGGAGATGGTCCGCAGCGCTCTTTCGCCGCAAGGCACAATTGAGACTGATGATCGCGCCAACCAGCTCATCGTGACGGATTACAATGATAACCTGCGGCTGCTGGCCGAGCTCATCCAGGAATTCGATGTCGCCTCCTCCGATACCGTCATCAAGATCTTTCCCTTGCATTACGCCGGCGCCGATGACATTGCCAATCTTATCGGACTCATCCTCAACGCCCAGGCGGGCGCTGCCGGCGCGGCGCCCAAACCCTCTCCGGGCGGGGGCGCCCCGCCGGTGATGCACGGCCCGATCCAGATCGGCGGACCGCCGGGAATGATGATGGCCAGCATGTCACATTCCGCTAGCAGCGCGCCGGCTTTGGGCATCGGCAGCCAGGTCTCCGCGCCCCAGGCGCGGATTTGGCCCGACCGGACCGCCAACCGGTTGATCGTCTCGGCTGCCAAAGCCAAACTGCCGGAGATTCAGCGCTTGATCGATATTCTCGACGTGCAAAAGCCGCAAGACGTCTCCGTGCGGGTCGTTTCCCTCAAGCACGTCGGCGCGACCGACCTGGCCAAGGAGCTCTCTCCTCTTTACCAGAGAATGAGCGGCAGGTCCCCCAAGGACAGCATCGACGTCGCCGCCGATGACCGTTCCAACTCCCTCATCGTCCTCTCCAGCGAGGCCAACTTCAAGGCCGTCGAGACCCTTGTGGCCGCCCTGGACACCGAGGAAGCCCAGGAAGAGGTGGTCCGGACGTTCGTGCTGACAAATGCGGACGCCCAAGACGTCGCCAAACAACTCCAGGACCTTAACAAGAACCAGCAAAACTCAGAGTATCCTTACTACATCTTTTTCCCCTCCTCACCACAGCAGAACCAGAAGCAGGTCAGCGTGGTGGCCGACCGAAGGCGCAATGCCGTCATTGTGCAGGCCCCGCCGGCTCAAATGGACGGCATCGCCAAAATGATTCAGCAACTCGATGAGCCGGTCGGGGACAAGGGCCTGGCGCCCCGCATCTATCATCTCAAGTACGTCAGCGCCGTCGATGTCGAGGACGTCCTCAACGATCTCTTCCTCAAGAAAACCCAGCAACGCAATTACTTCTATTACTTTGACGAAAACCAGGAGCCTCAGCCCGACCGCGACGTCGGCCGGCTCTATGGCAAAGTCCGCATCACCAGCGAACCCTATTCCAACACCATCATCATCACCTCCAACTCCGAGGAGAGTCTCCGCGTGGTCGAGAACGTGATCAAACAACTGGACCTGCCCTCCGAGGCGGGGGAAAGCACCCTGCGCGTGAGACTCAAATTCGCCAAGGCCACCGAGGTGGCCAACAATATCAATATCCTCTTCGCCAAGAATGGCTCGCCCCCCTTGCGTCAACAGCCTCAGCCCAACCAGCAGCCCGTCAACTATCAACAGCCGCAACAACAGCAACAGCAAAGCAGCTCTACCCAGCCCGGCTTTGACCTTGGCCAGGAAGCCAAAGAGGAGCAGTACTATCCGTGGCTCGGCGGCCAACCCGACAACTACCGCACCGGCGAGGGCCGCAACGCCGTCCGCCCCGTGAGTGATTTGGTCGGCAGGGTCCGCGCCGTCGCTGACGAGCGCAGCAACGCCGTCCTCATCTCCGCCAACGTCCATTTCTTCCCTCAGATCATGAAGCTGGTCGATGAACTCGACGCCCCCGCCGACCAGGTCCTCATCGAGGCCCGGCTCGTGGAGGTCTCTACCGATTACCTCGACCAGCTCGGCGTGCGTTGGTCGCCCAACGGCAACCAGGTCTTTACCGCCGATGACTATGATGATTCTCTTCTCGCTCACGCCTCCGGCGGGTACCAGACCGGGTTCGGCGGCCGAACCACGATCAACTCTCCCAACTCCTCGGTTCCTCCCGCCGGCTCGGCTTCGCCCATTGCCCAGGCCCTGACCTCTTTGCGCACCGGCGTCCTCGACAGCACCATCAACATGGATTTCCTCGTCCAGTTCCTCCGCCGAACCACCGACGCCCGCGTCCTGGCTGAACCCCAAATCAACATCCGCGACAACGAAACCGGACGGCTCTTCGTCGGCCAGCAGGTCCCCATTCTCACCGGCCAGAACAATCCCGCCCTGGGCGGCACCGTCGAGACCTTTGTCTATAAGGCCGTGGGCGTGATCCTCGAAGTCACCCCTCACATCAATTCCACGGGCGACGTCGAACTGAAGATCCACGCCGAATCTTCCACGGTCGTGCCCGGTGAAACGGTGCTGGGTGGCGTGGTCATTGACACCCGTTACTTCCACACCGACCTCACCTCAAGAAACGGCGAAACCCTCGTCCTGGGCGGTATCATCCAAAAGGAGGTTACCGACACCATCCGCAAGGTCCCCATCCTCGGCGACATCCCCGGCCTGGGCTGGGCCTTCAAGAAGAAAGACAAGACCAGCCAAAACATGGAACTGATCGTCTTCCTGCGCCCCAAGGTTATCCGAACCCCGGAGGACGCCCGCACCCTCCTGCAGGACACCTACAAGAAAGCGCCCCAGGTCAAACAGTGGAACGAGCAATCCCAGCAGGAAGACCAAAAGGCAATGAAGGACTGATTAGTGCGCATCTCACATTCTTTTGGCCTGTCACTCGGATTGGCTCTTTAACCCCGTGGGGGTTAAAGGAGCGCGCAACACTTGCCGCTGCTCCTCCTCGGCAGGAAAGTGCATGCCTGCCAAAGGAAGTGAGATGCGCCCGGGAATGCACGGCCATTGACAAAGTCCGCATCGCGTAGCGCAGACTTCCAAGTCTGCTCTGTCACGGGCTTCCAAGCCCGCCGACCGCGACCATTTCAGCGGCCCGCCGGCTGGGAAGCCGACGATACAGCAGGTTCGGAGACCTGCGCTACGACTTTGTCACTGGCCGCGCCCGGGAATGCGTGAGCCTAAAGATTCGCGTTGACGTAGCACAGCAAACCTGATAATCTCCCTCTGCAAATTCAGATTCAGATGCGCGCCGCTGCCTCGAGGTTAAGCCGGTCGCGCCGCTTAGCCTTTCAAGCGACGGGGGGGGCCATTATTTTCGCCAGGCCAAGCCTTGAACGATTCCCAGCGCGTCGCCGTGCTACCACGCCCCGAAATCGCCACTCGGCTGACTCACTGCCGGAGGACGCCAGCCCGTGGCCAATTGCCAGTCTCCGGCAACCGGCCTCTCGCTCTGGTCTTTGGCTCCGTTTCCTCTGTTACCTCCTGTTCAGCCGAATGTCGATGCCGTGCGCTTCCACCCGCCTCCGGTAAACCTCATGTCAAAAAGATATTATGAACCCCAAACCTCCAGAAACGCCCACACCGAATTCAGACCCAAGCACGCTCTCTCAGAGAGAGAGAGAGAGAGAAGGGCAGCGAAACACCGGCAAGCTCGCCTGACCCGTTCCCGTCACCGGCCCAAGGAGTTCCGGCCATGAGCGCCAGTCCAAAGGTCCGGTCGCCCATTCAGGTGGCAACCCTCTGCTTCGGCATGGCGTTAGGCGGCGTTCTGGACGAAGTCCGTGAGTCGGACCCCCAGACCGAGTGGGAAGTGCGCTCCTGTGAGGAAGCACACACCCATCTCCCGGAGTTCTCGGCCAACCCCCCGCACGTCTTCATCCCGGATTGGCCTCGCTGCCTTTCCTGCCATCACAACTGCGCCCTCGCCCTCCACAAATCCTGCCCAAACCTGGCGCTGGTTCTCCTGGGCGCCGACCCAAAATCGGCCAATCTCCCACCTCAGGTCGCCGCTCGTCTCGCTGTCTTTCTGCCCGCGGAACCCTGCCCGCCAGATCTGCTCCTGGGTCTTCTTCACCTGGCCGTTTGCGTCGGCGCGCAGGGCACGGACGAGGCCTTGGCGCGAGCGGCTCTCAGGTCGCCGCTGCTGCGGGGCAGACTCCGCGACAAATGGCCGTACGCTGACGATCACGACATCAACCAGGCGATTGAGGATGCGGTCCTCTCTCACCTCACTGACCCGCGCCGGTACGATCCCAGGCGCGGCTCGAGCGTTGCGGACTTCCTCTACGTCCTGGTCCAGAGGCGCCTTGCCAACCTCGTGCGAGGACAGAAGCGACGCGCGCGAAGGCTCCTGTCGCTGGATGAGACGGCCCAAGGGACGTACACTGAGCCGACGCCCACCGCGTCGTCGGTCGACCTAATCATCGCGGCGGAGGCCGCATCGGAACAAGCCGCGGTGTTGGCCCGCCGCCTTGAGGCGCTGCTCCGGTTCGCCAAGGAGCATTTTTCGGCCACGGACAGAGCGGTCCTATGGCTCATGTGGAGGGGCAAGCGGCGGACCGTTCCGTACGCCGCAGTCCTGGGCGCTAGTGCGCTCCCAGCAGCCGAGCAGCAGAGAGCCGCCCATCAGGCGAAGGAGCGCGTCATGAAGGCCCTTAAGCGGTGGGTGAGGCGGTGGCCCGCCTCGCACGGCCAGGGAGCCGCCAGCTGGCTCGCAGGGCGCAAGTGAACATGGCTGGCAGACACGCCTTGTCGCCAACAGACAAGGTGACGCTTATAGACAATAAAAAAGCGAAGAATTCTTGTCGCACTTCGTTTCGGGCGGCGAATACATACATGGATGCAACTTCGGATCCATTCAGCGGTGGAGAAAGCTTGGCGTCGGCAGCTTAGCGGCTGGAAGCTTGCGTCGGCCCGAGCTGGTCTGTTGGCACCCGCCATCTCGACGTCAGCGCCGGGACGCGACACGCGAGGACTCAACTGCGAAAAATGAAGACCGGGCCAGTGCTGACCAGCCGCTTTGGTGCGGACCTCCGGGTTCAGCGCACGGGCTGCGAGAAGCTGGGGAGCTGGTTTCTTACCTCTGCGGGCGTCGTACTAGCCGCCACCGGTGCCGCCAAATTCCTCAGCGGAGCGGGCACAGCCCCAATCCTCTCCTTGCCCGACCCCATCTTTGGGATCCCGTTCAGATGGTTGTTTTGGATAGTGGGCGGAATCGAGCTGACCATTGCCTCCGTCTGTCTGCTTACGAGCAGATCTCTGCTGAGTGCGGAACTGACGGCTTGGCTCGCGACGGCGTTCGCCGTGTATCGGCTGGGGTTGCTCTTCGTCGCCTACAGAAAGCCGTGCCCATGCCTGGGAACGCTGGTCCAGGCGATCCGCCTCCCGCCCAGAGCAGCTGACCTGGCAGTGAAAGCGGCGTTCGCCTATTTGCTCATCGGCAGCTACGCGACGCTCCTGTGGCTCTGGAGCAAGCGCCGGGTCAGCCCAAGCGGAAAGGCGCGCGGAGCCCGTGTTGAAACGGAGGTGCCCGAAGACTTATGACGTTCAGATTCCCAAAAGGCCAAGGCATCCTTAGAAATAGGCCGACATCGGAGTTCGGCCCAGGGCGAACCCGCCGACCGTCCGGCACGCAGGCTCCATGGGGCACAGGACGGCGCGTGGTGTCGCTCTGGCTGCGCATGGGCTCGGTGCTCCTCTGCGCGAGCCATGCAACCGTGGCAGCGGTGGGCCCCTTCATGGTGGGGGGGCACTTTGAAGATCGTCTTGAGGGGAAGCACCACAACGGCGGGACCTTCACCGTCGAGGCCTTCGAGTCAAACGCGATGGTCAACGTGATTTTCGAAAACGGGTACCACGAGATCGCCGGGACCGATGGCCGCGACTCGTACCTCTACACCCCCTTCCGGGCCTGCGAGGGCTGTCGGTCTGCGGGGGTCACCAACGCCCAGGCAATCATCGCGCATGGCCGCTTGCCCACGGCGGCGAATTTCCTGCTCCAGGTCCTCTGGATGGCGTACACGACCGATGCCACGCTGCTCACGAGCCTGCAGGCAGTCCACTGCCCATTCTATGGTATATACAGCCCAAAGGACATCATAGTGCAGATCAGCAACAGCCCGGACCCGCCGTGCCTCCCGGCCTCGATTCGGTGGCTTGCGCCCAACTACGGGCCTGGGGCTCACCACTACCCCTGGCGACGTACCGCCATGGCTACCTGATGGCCGAAATCCTAGCCATCCGCTCTCGCGCTGTGGGCGGCATACGCGTCCCTACAAGGGTTCGCTACACCGTTTTCAGGACGACGCATGCCTCCGGCGCCCTCCCGTCCCTTGCTGACTTGGAGCGAGGGAAACGCCCTGAAGATGTTTTGCCCGTGGAGGTGGCCGACTTCGCGGCCTCGTGGGTTAGGAATGTTAGCGTCCGCACCTACGTACCCGCCATCCTCAACAGCTCGGCGCGCGTGCTCGACAAGCGCAGCACGCACGGATGGGTTAGGGTCAAGTCCGGCAAATGGTGGAGGGTGGGTGACATCTATCCTCAAGAGCATCGCTTCGCCCACGCGCGGCTGGTCGTGGTGACCGTGCTGGCCGTAATTGCGCTCTTCCCAGCCTACCTGATGCTGCGTAGCATCGGACGGCTGCGGAGGCGAAAACAGTAAACCAAAGGAAAGGCAATGAAAGCAGAAACGACATTGATAAGACGCCGGAGCAGACGCGACGGGCTTTACACGTTAGCGGGTGTGCTGCTCCTCTTTGTGGTGGCCAGGGCCGTAGCGAGCGGGCCCTACGGCACGTGCGACCCTGACAACAACAAACCGACGATCTTGTGCCACAGCACATCGCAGATCACCTGGGACGATACCTCCCACTGCAACTGGAAAACGACCGACTGGATCTGTTCCCCGACCACCAACTCGGTTACGCACCACGTTGACTCCATAACATGGACGCCCCAGGACGAAAGGGTCATGGGCGCGCTTGACGGCGAGGGCGGCTGGTACTACCCGCCCCCAAGCGACATCCCCTCCGGCGGCTGCGCGGATTTCCTCGGCCCAGACCCCGACGATACGAATTACGGGCTCTGGGCGGTGTGGTCCTATGCCGAGCACGACGTAACCAGCCAGGTGCAGGGAGCAGACTGCGGCGAGGTCTATGTGGGTTACTGAGGGCAGGAGCCCGCCCCGCCCCGCACCCGCACCGGCAGGAACGCTCAGCGCCATGTTCGAGGCGAACCAGGACGTATCGCGGTAATGGGCAGCCGCAGAACGCCGACGCAGAGCCGTGTGCTTCAAGACGTGGACCATTGCTCCGTGCTCGTTGCCCGTAGGTGCTGTCACGCGTGGTCCCGTGTGTGTAGCTCGTCAAGGCCGCGGGGTGACTGCGGCGGAGCACCACATGCTCTCGCAGTAGCAAGCCAATGAGTGCCATGGCTCATGAGATCCCGCCGCTCCTGGCGACGCACGAGGATCCTCGCGTGCTGCCCGGCGCGGCATCGCGACGGAGAGCGTCACCGGAATCAGGAAGCCGCGCCGGCACGGCTTCGCCCAGCCGCCACGGCGACTTGGGGCGCGGGCGGACGCCGGACCCCTCGACGCCCGGGGGACCCAAGGCGCCATTTTCCCCGGGCCCCATCGCGCTTGCAGCCTCCGTGTTGTTACGTATCTCGCTCCTGAGTTTTCAGAGCGGCGACTTCATTGCTCTTTTGAGCCGCTGGTACGATTCGTTTCTGCGGTATGGCCGGTGGCACGGGCTTGGGGCGCCAGCGATGCATTTGCCCAGTTACTGCTACCCGCAGTTGTACCTCTACCTCCTCTCGCTGAGCACGCTATTGCCGCTGCCGAGCCTGTACGCGATCAAGTTGCTCTCGATAGCGGCCGATTACGTGGCGGCGTGGTACGCCTGGAGGCTGGGTCGGCAGGCTGGGTTCTCCAAGGGACGCGCCTGCGCATTGATGGCGGTGGTTCTGTTCCTGCCCACGGTGGTGATGAACAGCGCGCTCTGGGGCCAGTGCGATATGATGTACACCTGCGCGCTACTGGCTTCGCTTTACTATGTCCTCGGAGGAAGAATGACGGCGGCGCTGGTGGCCTTTGGGCTTTCGTTCGCGGTCAAGCCGCAGGGCATCCTGTGGTGCCCGTTTCTGGCGGGGTTGCTGGCGACCGGCAGGCTGCCTTGGAGAAAGTTGTGGGTTCCGCCGGCAGTCTATGTCGGGTGCGCGGTTCCGGCGGTACTCGCGGGGCGGCCGGTCTCGAACGCGCTGTGGGGCTGGGGCCGGGCGGCCGTCAAGCCGACGGCGCTCGTGCTGGGTGCGCCGAACTGGTATCAGTTCCTCTCGCCGGAAGTCGCTGCCGCTCCTTACTGGGCTGGCATAGTCTTCACGCTTATGGCCACCGGCGCCCTGGTGTGGCTGATGAGAAGGCGGTCGGCGAACGGGGCTGACGAGCCTCAATGGCTCGTCTCGGCGGCGCTGCTCTCGGTGTTGTTTCCGCCGTTCCTGCTGCCCGGAGTGCATGAGCGGTACTTCTTCGCGGCGGACGTGCTTTCGGTGGTCTATGCGTTCTACAGTCCAGGCCGCTGGTATGTCCCGCTGCTGATTCAGTTTGGGTCGGCGTTTTCCTATCTGCCATACCTATTCCGCTGGGCGCCTGTCTCCGAGACGGTCC
>JAJYHY010000519.1:2220-4403 GCA_021784555.1 bacterium | reverse complement strand
GAGGACGCACGCAAAGTGGCAGAGCGAGCCGGGACACTGACCTGTCAATTGGGCTCGACCCCGAGTAATGATCCCGCGAAAGGCCCCTGCGCAGAGGAAATGGCTGAGACCATTCTAAAAACACTTAGTCTCCCCATTGTCCGAGATAACCGACCGCGATTGCTAACGGAGGTAAGCCTTCACGGCGTGGATGAGGAAGCGCCAGGTATTCTGAAACTTGTTTCTGGAGTTGCCGACGCTATTGCCACGGGCGAGGCCGGTCGGGTCGATCTGGCAATTGAATGGAAGAGCGACGTTGAGATAACTGCCGGTGCCTCCAAGGAACATCGCGCTCAATTGAGACAATACATGAAAGCGACCGGTTGTCCATTGGGAGCTGTTGTCTATATGACATTGGGGCAGGTTGACGAGATCCATGGTCCAACCGCTGGTCAGTGATCCAATCGTTTACTTTAGACCGCACCTCCGTCGTTGGAGGGAGGCTCGAAGCTCAACGCAGAAAAAGAAGAAAACAATTTTACCAGCCACCAATTGAGATGGAACGCTACGTTAGTATTATCCCGGCGTTCTCCATCGCCGATTTAGGCAAGGTGAAGCCGCGGTTGATTGGATTGGCGGGAGGAAGGGCTGGAGCCTCGTAGTCTGGCGGATGAATCTCCAATGACAACACTCTGGCATTCAGAAAAGACCGAGCTGCTTGTCTTCAGCGAGGGCCGCAGGAGCTGGTCGCCGTGCGCCACGCTTTCTCCCTGCGGAGGCGTTGAGTGAGGCGCTGAACAAGACTAACTGATCGACGAGCGACGAAAAAGGCACCTGGGCAGGACCGATGTCCTCAATAGGCGCTTCCCGCTCAGGCTCGATTGCTGTCGGCACCGCAGGGGCGAACGCGACGTTCTGCTGCTGAATCTCTCGCCAGACCAACTCGGCACTGTCGCCGATCCCCTTCTCAGTGACCAGCTCGCGCGCCATCGCAATCAGAAGATCATCGTCTTCGCCGACAACCTGCAATCCTTCCGTTGAAAACTTGCCCTCCATCGCCAAAGCGACCAGGAGTTTTCGTCCCATCAACCGCAGACAGGTCTCCTGGGCCGTATTCGCATATGCAAAGTACTTGACTGTGACTGCCTCGGTCTGGCCGATGCGCCACGAGCGGCGACTTGCTTGGCGCAGCGTGTAGAGCGAGTAGCCTGTTTCCCAGAAGTACAAATCCGCGTACTCCAAAAGATCAAGTCCGAGGCTGACAAGCTTCGGATGCCCAATGGCCACCTGCACGCCCTGTCGCGATTGCCGCTCGTACCACGATTCGCGCAGTTCGGGCTTCACGTCACTTGTCAAAACGGCAACCCGAATACCCTCGCGTTGAAGGATCCGCTCCAGCCGGCGCGTCACGTCGCGAGTGCGCGTATAAACGGCAAACACGTGAACCTTCCTGCCACGGCTCAGGCTCAATTTAATCTCATCAACGAGCCGGCGCTCCTTGGCGTAGAGCACACCCTCATCCAAATCTTCCGGTTCAGCAATCACAAAACGCTCGCGGCGCCCAGTGTCAGGATTGAACTCCGAGCCGTAAAGGGTCCCCAGACCAAACGGGCGGTCAGGGTAAAGCAGGAGAGCATTCATCCCGACGCTCACCACTGACGCGTTTCCTCGATGCTCCCTGAGTGCTTGCTTGATCGCTTCTTCAAGCTCGCCGTACGCGGTCTTGAGCTTTTCGTCCATCTCAACGCGGACTACCTCCTCGCGGTAGGGCGGCAGCACGTGGGCGATGTCTTCGAGCGAGAGAAACGCCGCCAACGGCATCAGGAAATCACCGAACAGAAGCGGCGAAGCGCCGGGGCGCCGGCGCACGCGTCGAGTTACTTTGGCCTCCGAACAGGCATTCTCGGCCGGCTCGATAGTTGTAATAGTTTCGAGCAAGCCGTAAGTTTCCATGAACGGCCGAACACCCTCGTGGTGCTCGTAGCCATGTTCGATCATCTTGCTTGGCTCAAGCCGAAATAAAATTTCATAAACGTCATCCGCGTAGCCGCCCAAAAGTGTACCTGTCAGCACGAGCGTTTTCTGGGCAGCGCTCGCAAGCGTTCCGAGGGCGTTGCCTTGAGCGGTATCGCTCCCCTTGAGTTCGTGCACCTCGTCGGCGATGGCGAAATCAAAGAAATTTCGTAGGTGGCGCCCGATAAATT
>JAJYHY010000519.1:0-2210 GCA_021784555.1 bacterium | reverse complement strand
CACCGCGTAGCGCCGCACTTTCGAGCGGTCCGCTTGCCAGAGGGGGCTGAACATCTTGCGCCGCACCTTCAGGTCCTGTTCTTCCGTGTCACCGTTGGCTCCGAGCCATTCGCTCAGCCGCACTTTCTTGAAGTCACTGGAAAGCAGCCGCTCGTCATTGTCGCTGCTGTAGATCGGCTGGCCAGTGTCAGGGTTGACCACACTGCCCTGGAAGCGGCCCGATTGGGCCACATTGTAGGCATGACGCCAAAAGTAGGATAATTTCCCGGTCTCTTTCGACAAAACGAATAGCGCCGGCTGTGGACAAAGTGCATTCCAGCGGGCGCGAGCACTGGGATAATTCTTGCGCAGACGCAGATCGGACAAGGTGGTCTTGAGCCCCTCACGAACCACGCGGCCGTGGCGCAGCTTTACTTCATGAATGCCGTTCGGGCTCGCCGAGTTCGAGTTTCGGAGGCCATCAATTACAAACGTTCTCAGCCCAGGGATCGTTGTTAGACCTTCCCTCAGCCACTTGGGGGTTAAATGACTTGGGACCATCGCTAAAGCGGCAAAACTCCTTCCACACGATGCGACATACAAGCTGGCGAGAGAAATCAAAGTTTTGCCGGTCCCGCACTCTGCCACGACCGCGGCCGAACGGGCCTCGGCCAGCCGGCTCACGACGCCACCTATAGCGATAGACTGCGCCGGGTAAGGCTTGCGGAGGAGCTTCTTGAGCAGTGGAGAAGGCGGATCCTGGGCGCCCTGCAAAGGCGGAAACGACTTGAGGATTCGTTCCCCGATCTCGTTGGCGAAGGTGGTGAGATATGTTGGGATATCCGTTATGTTGTCCTGCTTCATGAAACGCCTCTCTCCTTCTTATCGTTCTTGAGGTCGACCACATAACCGTAAATACGTCGTGATTGAGTTGGGTGGCTCCATGTAAACTGGCATCTCCTGCCTTGGATGAATGGGAACACTGTGGTGCGAACTCTTCGGTCGGACGACTTCGTGGCAATGCTCTGTCGGGCCGAATCTGAGACCGACGGCCACTCTGCGGCGCGACACAAATTTTTGGCGAATCGCTGAGGGAAGCAGTTGTGGTGTCGGATAAGTCGAAAATCGCGGCTTGGCGAGAATTAGACAGCGTTTAAGGATCGTGTCCTCTCGGAATTAGGGAACCCCGCCATGGAGGGCCATCGGATGGGGCCATTCACTGCTGGAAAGCTGATCGCGCCGCGACGCAGCCCACGCGAAATCCATCCCAGGAACCTTGCTTTAGTGCCGGTGATCAGCACTGGCGAGCACCGCAGTCCGGCTAGGGGACGAATCACCCTGCGACGCTTTAATTCTCCCATGAACCAATCTGCCCACTCCGGAACGACGGGCAACCCGAAGCGCTCTGACAACCGGTAGAGGACGAAGACCGGATTGTTGTCCGTGAGGATGGTGCGGTTGCTCTCGATGGCCGCGCCCAATCGCGTGGCGGCGAGTTCGGCGGAGACAGCAACTAGGTGGCGCACGGGGCGCCGGCGGCCGGGAAGGTTCAGGCTTCCCCGAAAACACTCGGCCTTTTCTCCTAGGCTCAGGTCGAGAGGGGCAAAACCCGGGCCTTTGACCTTAAAGATCTGGTTCTGATGAACGGCGGCCCATGCCGCGCTCACGTCGGATTCGCCTCCGACCACGGAGAGGAGATGAAACTTCCCGTCATGGCCATTCTCGGCGACCTCGGCGATGCAGCGGTCCAGCCGCAGCCGAACGCGTACCGTGGTGTCTTTCATCGCCCGCGTGAATTCAAGCCATCCGAAGCGTTCATGCGCGTTCTTCATCTCGCACCTCCGCGAGACGGAATTTCCGGCCGACCCCCGAATACGATTCGACCGGCACGGCTTGATCGGAGTCCTCGCCTGTTGGTGCTTTCCCATCTTTCGCTTCGGGCAGCTGGTCGTTCGTCAGTACAGCGGTGCGGCCGTCAGCGTACAGAAGATTGAGACAATGAGAAAATTGCTCCTTCTCGCGAATCGTTGTGACGCCATTTTCGTCCTCTTCTTCCAAGCGGAGAATAGTTTTTACTGCTTGCCACCTCGCGAGGTGCCGCAAATCCCCTTCGCCAACAATCCCATGGCACTTGGTTCTGCTGATAAGATGGGAGCGCGGTGAGATGTTACCTAGTTCTGTTGCATAGAACCACTTAAAGCGAGATTCCTGGCGTAGCGCCGCGACCAGTG
>JAJYHY010000121.1 GCA_021784555.1 bacterium | reverse complement strand
CATCCAAATCCGCCTCGCGGGAAAACTTCTCGGTCATGTCGAGGTTGTAAATGTTTGCGGTGGCGTTCAGCCCCTGAAATCCGCGCACGTAGCGGTTTACAACGACGACTGAGCGGTCGTCGTAGGAGTATTGGATGTGCAACGGTTCGCAGGCCTTCTTGGCGCCGAAATAGCCGCCGGCCGGCCGGAGATAATAATCGTAGAGATGCCAGATCAGCGAGGGCCAGGCGTTGTTCATCATCCACTGGATGACGCCGGTGGAGTTGAACTTATTGCGTCCATAGGCCTCGAACATGGCGCGCTCGCCATCATAGGTCATGAGCTGGGACTTCCTGGCGTAATCCTCGACGCCGGTCGCCTCGCCGTAACGCTTGTTGAGGGCCTCGGTGAAGATGGAAAGGCTTCCGAACGGGCCGCCACCGGCATGAAACCGCCAGACCTTGTCGATGGGCCAAAGATGGTCTTTGCCCAACATCCGGCGCAGGCTCTCGATGGGCGGGACGGCGGGGCCGGGGCTGGTTTCGGTATTGAACGAGTAAGCCCCACCGGCGTTGGTATCCACGTACCAATAAACGGGCGGCACGTAATTATACGGCCCGGTCATCCGGATCCCGGTCGGCTCTCCCAGCGCGTGTGGCTTGCCCGTGGCGGAGGCCTGGGCCGGGTTGGGCCAATCCTCTTCCTTGAACACATTGAGGTAGTTTCGCTCGGCGCGCTCGTTGGGTGGGTTGTCGCTTCCGTACCACCACGTGAGGATGCAAGGATGATTGCGGATGCGGCGAACCTGGTCGCGGAGGGACTCGGCGGAAACGCGGTAATCTTCGTCGTTCCACCGGCTCCAGCGCTCCCAATACTGGCAACAGCACCAGCCGGCAATCACCAGGATGCCCTCGCGGTCGCACAATCCCAGGAACCGGTCGTTCTCGGTCTTGCCTTCGAACCGGATGGCGTTCAGATGCATGTCCTTGACGTACCGCAGCTCCTGCACCTCGCGCCAGGGCGAGGAGCGCAGAAACATGTCCGGCGCCCAACCGCCGCCACGGATGAGGATCGCTTTGCCATTAACCTTGAAAACCCGGTAACCCTTGTCATTGAGGCTGGACGTAATCTCGCGAATGCCAAAGCGAATTCGGTTCCGGTCCGAGACCTGGCCATTCACCTTCACTTGCAATTCCAGGTTGTAAAGGTTCTGCGGGCCAATCTCGGTCGGCCACCAGAGCCGCGGATGGTCGATATTCAATTGGGCGAAATCCGCCGGAGTGAACCTCACGGTGACAGTCCGGCGCGCGCCGATGGCGAAGGTCTGCTGGAAATGGATGGCGCCAATTCTCCCTTGAAGTGTGGCCTCGACCGGCTTGTCCGCGGTGTTCCGTAAGGTCGCATGCACCGTGAGGTGCGCCTCATCCAAGGAGGGCATATCGACCTTGGTGATGACCTGCGGGTATCTTAAGGCGACCGGGCCGGTTGTCAGCAGCCTGACCTCCCGCCACAGGCCCACCACCTTGTCCGGCGACATGGGGTTCCAATCCACCCAGGTGATAGCCAGGCTCTTGGGCGTGGGCGGAAAGACCTCGACGGCCAGGACATTGGGCTGGCCGAACCTGGCGGCGTCGGTGACGTTGAAATCGTAGGTCCGATACGCGCCAACCACGCGGTTGGTGTCCGCAATGAGCAGGCCATTGAGCCATATATTGGCGCAATAATTGATGCCCAGGAACTTCAGCCAGACCTGGCTCCCATGCCCTGAAGCAATCTGGAATTCCTTCCGAAACCACCAGGAAACCCTGAACGGGCTGTTGGTGGACATGGGCAGGTTCGAGAAGTTCGCCCCAATCGGGTAGTCCATGCCCGGAATGGAGCGCAGGTTCATCCCGAAGAACGGGTGGCGATAGACGCCGTCCTTGACCAGGTTGCCCATCACAGTGGAAGGGACCGTGGCTTTGTACCAGCCTGCCGTATCGAAGCCCGCCGCGGAGATCTCATTGCCCTTGGCGTTGAGCTTGGCGGAGGATTGGAGCGCCCAACCATCGCTGAGTGTGGTCTCATTGGCGGGGGCCGCCATCGCCGCTGCGCAGAGAAAGCATGTCAGCAGCGGAGCCAAAAGATGGGTTTTGCGGATGGGAATCGATAACATTCTGTTTCCAGGGCAGTTCATGAGGAGGAGGATAGAAAAAGGGCGCCGGTTTGTCGAATGCTGGATTGCGCAGCCATGGCGGGCAGTTGCGCAACTCAGAGCCCCGCCGTTAGCCGTTCCCACGCCTCTCGTGGTGTGAGAAGATCAGATTCACCAGTTGCGCGCAAAGGCCATGAGGCGTGAGGAGGCCGGCAACGACAACGTTGGTGTCCAGCACCCAACTCGGCGCGTTCATGCGGCTGTGCGGGCGCGGCGTTCGCTGCGCGCGGTGGCGATTTCGGCATCAATTTCTGCCATCGTTAGTTTATCAAGCGCCCGAACAGCCGCTTCGCGGCGGATGGCGCTGACTGCGCGGCGGGCGCGGCGAAACACCACATCTTCAAGATCTTCCACCAGAGTTTCATCCGATGTGGGCGTCACGATCGCACGGGGCTTGCCATCTTTTGTGATGACGACGCTGCCCTCCTGGCTGAGCAGCGTCCAAACCTGCTTCGGTTTGGCCGCCAACTGTCTTGAAGCTATCATCTTCATGCACAACAAATAAGTGCAATACTGTTATGCGTCAAGTCTCAAAACAGGGGCAGTGCGCGTAAGCACATAATCCACATAATCCTCTGGATTGACATGTCTGGCCGGGCTGAGATCAGCGTCGGAAAAACGTCAAGTCAGCGGCCTTCACCACGCCACGTTCAAAAGCTGCTCGCTCATGAGCGTCTTGGGCGCTTGCCGCCAGGCTCAGCGACCCAAAGCCGTCGGTAAGCGGCCCTCACTTCGGGCGCCAGCCGGTTGGCAAACGCCAGGGGGAGTTTCAGACGTTTTACGAGGCTTTGAACGTCAGCGGCGTCTCGCAGCCGGTCCTTGGCGGAGAGGTGGGACGCCAGTTTATCGTTGATGAAAGCCACGGTTGCGTCGCCTCGCAACGTAAAGGCGAGCGCGCCAGCCGGATGCCGCCGCGCTTTCTGCATCCCGCGGATCCTGGCAAGTTGTTCGTGGGTTGTTCCTTCCGGCCAGACTTCTATCGGAACGCCGTGTGGTCCAATGACGGCCAAGCCCGTCTCCGGTTCCTCGGGCAGGCCAAACCGAACGCCCTGCCTATCAGTGGCAATCTTTCCAAGCGCGCGAATGGCACGGAGCCAATCTGATCGCCGGACAACCAAATCCACGTCCTTGGTCGGGCGCCCCGCGCCATACTGATTCAAAGCGATACCGCCGGTGACCCGGAAGGGAATACGCGATTTCCTGAGCGTGCGAACAGCCTGTTCGTAAGCATCCAAAACATCCGGATGTATCATCGGCTCGGCCTCGAATAAAACATCGGGCCTGAAGACATCACCACCGTGCGCTACTTCAGTTCGTCTGTCCACGGCCATCCCATGGTCTAAAACTGCGCCATCTGTGGCCTTTGTCAAGGGGAATGATCTCAAGGGATATCGACTCGACCACGGATAAGCTCCACTCGAGAGCCCCCGCCACGAAGTTTCGTTCTGCGAGCGGGAAGCGAAACAGTCCCGACGACACCGGGATTGCCTCCGCTTTTCCTTCCCTTGCAAACCCCAAAATGAGCAGGCTGCACGGGGATGGGTTGACAGGCGCTGAATGGAACGGCACTAATGAGCGTGTTAAAGCCATCCGATGTCAGAGCCAGCAGACAGCCTGCCGCGGGGAGAAGGGCCCGGCCGAACGGTAAATCGTTCCACATGCCGGCGCCACCCCGGGCCAACGGCTCAAGATCCCTGTAGCCGGCCGCGGTTCAGGTGGGGGGACGGCCGCGCCGCAGTGGTTTCGCTGGTGATGGTGGGCGCGTGCCTGGGCGTGCCGACGCTCAACGGTTCGGCGTCGCCAACGGTTCTGACCGATACACAGGTCGAACGGGAGTTTATCCAACGCACCTGGCGCCAGGCGGATGGTCTGCCGGATGGCCGGGTACAGGCCCTTCTCCAAACCCACGACGGGTATCTCTGGCTCGGCACGGAGCAAGGGTTGGTCCGCTTCGATGGAGAGCATTTCACGGTCTTCGATCACGTCAACACGCCCGCGCTGGTGAAGGATGACTGTCGGCTTCTCGCGGAAGATGCCGAAGGCAGTCTATGGATCGGAACTTCAGACGGTTTGGTTCACGAAGTTCGAGGCCGATTCATTCGGGTTATCCCGGCCGCTGCCGGCAAACGGTGGATTAGCGATTGGATCGAGTCTTTATGCGCCAGCCGTCTTGGAGGCGTCTGGGTCGGCAGCGACGATTCACTCGCCCGGATTGATTCGCGAGGCGCCAAGGCGTATGGCGTGAAGCAGGGCCTGCCAATGGCGCCCGTGGTCGCGCTGGAGGAGGATGCGGACGGACTGCTTTGGGTCGGCACGTGGGCAGGACTATACCGCTTCGATCCAAAAACGGAGACGTGTGAGCCAGCCCGCGTGCCGACGGGTTTTGAGCGGCGCCCAGTGTTCGGTTTTCGGCAGGACCAGCATGGCGAGTTGTGGGTGTTGTTTGGCGAACATGCGCCCCCCGTCGGACCCGGAGGTCTCCAGGGCTGGCTGGCGGGTTACAAGAACGGGCGCTGGGTGGAGGCGCCGGACCCGAGGCGGGAAGAATTCCGCTTCGATCAGCGTAGCCGCTTTGTGGCGGGGGATCCCTGGGGCGCGATCTGGCTTCCAGGCACGGGCAAGGGCCTGCTGCGGTTCGCCCGAGGCCAGTTCCAATCCGTGCCCCTGCCCCGGTTCAGCGCAAAGGAGTACGGCTTGTGCGCCTTGTCGGGGCGTGAGGGGAATTTGTGGATCGGCACGGATTCCGAAACGCTCCAATCTTGGACGCCGCGAGCGATCGTGACCTATACCGCGCAGGACGGCTTGCCTAACGACAATGTGAGATCGGTTTACCATGCGTGCGATGGCAGCTTGTGGATCGGCACCGATGGCGGTCTGAGCCACTTTAAGAATGGCGAGTTCACAAACCTCACACGGCGGGACGGCCTGGCACAGAACGAGGTCCGGGCCGTGACGGAGGACGCCGGCGGCACGCTCTGGGTGGGAACTCTGAACGGGTTGGACTCGATCCGGGACGGAAAGATCACCCATCACCGGTTTCCGGGCGAGTGGTATGAAACGAAGATTCGGGCGCTCTTGACCGACCGGGACGGAGCATTGTGGGTGGCAACCGTGTGCGGCCTCACACGTTTGGATCATGGCCAGCGGAGGAAGTACACCAAAGCGGATGGCTTGGGGAGCAACGAACCGCGGGCCCTGCTCGAGGACAGATCGGGCGATCTCTGGATAGGGACGCTGGGGGGCGGGTTGAGCCGCTTTCACGACGGCAAGTTCACCACCCTGACGACGACCAACGGCCTGTCCAGCAACAATGTGTGGGCCTTGTTCCAGGACCGCGAGGGCGTCCTTTGGATTGGGACCGACAATGGCCTGGATCGGCTCGCGGACGGACGGATCACGGCCTTCACTACACGCGATGGATTGCCGGACAACGAGGTCGATTGCATCCTGGAAGATGACTTCGGACGGCTCTGGGTTAGCGATGACCGCGGACTCTATTCGGTGCCCAAGGCGGATTTCAGCGATTTGGCCGCCGGGCGCATTAGCCGCCTGCGCGCGGTGAGTTACGACCAATCAGACGGCTTGGTGACCACCCAGTTCAACGGCCAGATGAGCTCTCCCACCGGCTGCAAGACCCGGGATGGCCGGCTCTGGTTTCCCACGATGCGCGGCGTCGCCGTCATCGATCCGAGCAAGGTCGTCCGAGAAGAAGTCCCGCCGATGACGGTTATCGAAGAAGTCCGCGCCAATGGCCGGGTGGTCATGGACAACGGGCCCCAAACGGCGCCGCTCGGCCAGGGCCCGCGGGCAAGGGCCGACGACGCGACACCCGGCTCGTCTGTTGGCACCCGCGGCCAGTTAGCCTTCGGTCCCGGCGCGGCGCGGATTCTCGAGTTTCACTACACGGCCAACACCTTCACCGCGTCGCAAAGAGCGCGGTTCAAGTACCGACTGCTGGGTTTGGACGACCATTGGGTCGATTCGGGCACCCGGCGCGAGGCCTACTTCACGGACCTGGCGCCCGGCGATTACACTTTCGAGGTCAAGGCGTGCAATCATCGCGGGGTCTGGGCGGAAGGGGGCGCGACGCTGGCCTTTGACCTGGCCCCTTTCTATTACCAGACGTGGTGGTTTTATATGGTGTGCGGCGTGGGTCTTTTCGGCGCCGTGTTCGGGGTGGGGACGTGGCGGGTCCGGGAGTTGCGCAAGATCCACCGTCTCGAATACCTCCACGGCCTCGACCAGCAGCGGCAGCGCATTGCCCGGGACATTCATGATGACCTGGGTGCCTCCCTGGCGCAAATCCTTCAACTCTCGGGCGAAATGCCGGAGAGCCAGGATCCGTCCGACCCCGCGCAGGCCGGGAATCACAACCGGCGCATCGCTTCATTGGCGGAGGAAGCCGTTGCGCATATTGCGGAAATCGTCTGGGCCAACAATCCAAAATACGACACGCTGGAGGATTTGGTTGCCTATTTGCGCGAATACGCGGCGCGTTTCCTGGAGGCCACGCCAATTCAGGGCCAGTTCGATTTTCCAGAAGCCGTTCCCGACCGGATTGTCACCGGCCTTTTCCGCCGCCACCTGCTCTTACTGGTAAAGGAGGGCCTGCAGAACGTGATCAAACATGCTGGAGCGCATCATGTGCGGCTACGGTTGGCATTGCCGGGGGAACGGCTGGAATTGACGATTTCGGACGACGGCCGCGGCCTGGCGGACGCCGAGGGCAGCGCGCGGGGCAATGGCCTGCCCAACATGCGCTACCGCGTTTCCGAACTGAACGGCTCGTTCGACCTGCGCTCGGCGCCGGGGCAAGGCACGGAGATTCGGATTGATGTTCCACTGCCACCGCAAACCTGAATCGAAGCGCAAGCTGCTGGCATAAAGACGAATCCTTTGAGGGACACTTGAGCGGATGGCCGCGCCGGGCTGTATCATATCTTCATCCGATTGCGTCCAAAGCACGAAAGGCGCATTGTTAAGCTTCAGGTAAAGTCATCCGCCCTGGAGCCAGGTGAGGTGGGAGCGTGGATGCCCTCGTCCGCGGGTCTCGGCCCTTTGGCTGCTCTTGGGACGAGGGCGCCCTGACATGGCGACGGAGATAAACGCAGGAGTAACAAAGTCCTATGAGAAACTCGGAGCAGCTTGCGTCACTATGAACCAAGACCCTTCACCGATTCGAGTCGCTGTGGTCGAGGACCGGCCCGACGATCTTGGCAAAATGGCCGTCCTGTTGCGCCAATCGCCGGGCTTTTCCTGCGTGGCGGCGTGCCCGACAGCCCAGGAGGCCCTGGAGAAGCTGCCCGGCAGTCGGCCCGATATCGTGCTAATGGACATTGGGCTGCCGGGGGAATCCGGCATTGAGTGCGTTGGCAAGCTGCGGCCGCGTCTGCCGGATACACAATTCATGATGCTCACGGTCTTCGAAGACCACGACCTGATCTTCAGATCCTTGGCCGCCGGGGCCAATGGTTACCTTCTCAAAACCGCTCCACCGCCAAAGGTGCTCGAAGCCATCCTCGAATTGCACGCGGGCGGCGCGCCGATGTCCGGCCAGGTCGCCCGAGAGGTGGTCGCCGCGTTCCGCCAGCCCGCTTCCGACCCGGGCGCCCGGCTCTCACCCACCGAGCGCCGCGTGCTGGAGTTGTTGGCACGTGGCTGCCTTTACAAGGAGGTGGCCGCCACGCTGGGGATGGCCATTGGCACGGTGCGCACGCACATCTGGCGTATTTATGGCAAACTTCACGTGCATAACCGCACCGAAGCCATTCTCAGGGGCCTGCCGGCACGGCGTCTGTAGCCGGAGGAAGTCGCCATCCCAAGCAGGCGGTGGGTGCAAACGGAGGCGCGGGAGGGCGCTTATGGCCAATGTTACCACGTCTCGACTAAAAAAACCCGGAACTCGAAACCGGAGGTCTTCATTCTGTGAACTCCATGCACTCCATGGTTTCCAACTCGGCTCCGGTGATTATCACTTTCAGCCTTCGAATTGGGTTCGGATTGGGGGTTTCGAGCCTCGGACTTGGCCAAGGGCTGGCGGCCCAGCCAAGCTGTGCCCGGCGCGGGGTGACGTGCGGAGGCCCGCCCCGCTGGTGCCTAGTATATCAGTACTTGGTCCGACTAGGCGGATTGCACGGCTGCGCTAAGATGGCGAATATGAACCCAGACCTCACTGCCGCGGATTTCGACAGTCGGGACCCCGTGCCATCCGCCAGAAAAATGATGAAGCCGCGTAACCTTGGGGCTGGAGTTTTCGAATTACCTAATTGAATACGCAGAACTGCATACACAGAAACACGAACATGAAGATCAAACCTAGCCTCAAATCATTCAGCCTGGCCTTGGTTCTCCTTGGCCTGTGCGGCTGCGCTTCTATCATCACCAGCGGTGATCGGAGAGTCCAGTTCACCTCCACCCCCAGCGGGGCCAATGTGACCGTCTATGACATGAAGAGCATGGTGGTGGCCACCTCCCTAACCCCTACGACCATCAAACTCAAAAAAGGCGCCGGCTATTTCAAAGGCGCCGATTACCGGGTGGTCGTGCAAAAGGCGGGCTATCAGCCGCGCGAATTCGAAATCCGGCATGACATCAACGGGTGGTATTGGGGCAACTTCGCTATCGGAGGCATGCTTGGATTCCTCGTCATCGATCCCCTCACCGGCGGCATGTGGGTGCTCAAACCGGACAAGATCCAGGCCGACCTCAATCCCATACAAAAACCCGCCGTCAGTCTGGACAGCCGGAACCTCATGATTCTCTCGAAGGACCAGCTCACGCCCGCACAACAAAGCCGCCTCGTGCCGCTGGTCAGTTCAGCGCGGATTCGCTGATGGCCCACTGCATCTCCGAGGTCGCCTATGAAGCCCAATGATCCAGAAAACAGCCGTCTGGAACTCGCGTCTATGCCGCGCCCATGCGCAAAAGCCTGTCGAATGAACGAAGAGCAACCATGAAAACGAAATCCACGAAACCTCGACGCCACCCTCGGCAGAGCCTCAGCCCGCGCCTCGTACCGTACGCGTTGCTCGCCTTGTTTGCCGCCACGATGGTGGTTCGCGCCGAAACCGTCATCTGGGAAGACAACTTCGATGATGGAAACGCAGACAGTCGTTGGTATGCCGAGAACGGCGTGTGGCGGATTGGGGCTCCGGCGTTCCCGCAGCATGCCTTCACAGCACCGGACTGCGCGACTACGAGCCTAACGTCAAGCTATCTGCCCAACCAGGACTCGCGCCTCATCCGCATCGCGTCTTTCATCGTACCAGCGGCCGATGATTATAGCGTCGAGAATTCGAGGGCCTACCCAGGTTCGCCCAAGTGGCTGCGGCTAATGCGCATGGGAGACACGCTGGCCGGGTTCGCTTCGACGAGCGGCGTGGATTGGGGCTATGTATGGTTCAGCACTGTTCACCTGACGGACCCGGTACAAGTAGGTTTAGTGGTGACCTCGCACAGCTACGGGCGGGTGGCCACGGCGACGTTCGACAACGTGAGCGTGGGCGGCCTCACGCCGCTAGCCAGCGCCCAGCCCTCCCCAGCCCGAGTGTACTTGGGCGGTGAGTCGCTCACCGCCGCGGGTTTAGCCCCTTCTGGGGGCTTCGAAATGCTGCTCGACGGCCAACCCGGCGGCTGGCTGCGCCAGCAAGGAACATCCAACCTCACGGATGGATTGACCTAGGCGCCGTCACCAACCAATATGGCGTAGTGCAGTTTCTCGATCCCCAAGCCGAACAAACAGCGCCCGATTCTATCGGGCACAGCGGCTAGCGCCGTAAGGCAAGAACTTGAGGTATTGTGATGATTCGATTGGGCAAACGAAGCCTGCGGGGCGAGCAATCGTGTCGAACTGGACCCTCGCTGCAGTGGTATGAACTGCTCCTGGCCCTGAGCGCGCTTGCCACGCCTTCCTATGTCTTGGCTGCGGCTGGTCTCTTCGCGGGGATCACCCGGATTGACAACCTCCTGGCGCCGGTTTATTTGAGTTTCGGCTCCAAGCCGGTCGCGCTGTTGCGGGTTGAGCATGTTTACCACGATTACCAGCGAGTCGGGTTTTTCCGGATTGGCGCGTTCCCATTGGTGGTGCTCGAGAAGGTGAAATTGGAAATCCGCGACCCGGCCAAGTTGCTCGCAGCGCTGACCCAGGTGGAGGGGCAACTCGGCTGGGGGGACGGGTCCGGCGACGCCGTTGAGGGTCGCGACTTTACCTTGATCGGCACCTCCCAAAATGGCGTACGTGTGAAGGCGCGCATCCTCCGCTTTGAAAGCGGAGCGAGTTGGCGGTTGTTGGATGGGTCGGTGGACCTGCCCGGAAGCGCTCCAATCACGTTCCAGCGGGCCACGCTCGTGATTAGGGGGCTACGGGCTGGGAGGCTCACCTGTCAAATGGCCAGCGGCGTCGTCCGTCTTAACCTCCTTATGCTTTTTGGCAACTCACCCCCTAAACCCTGATTATGAAGCGTATTATTGCACTCTGCGGGATCGGGCTCCTCGGCGTGGCCGTCAGTCACGCCCAAACGGCCGATGATTATGTGACCCAAGGCCGGGCTTTCCTCGTTGAAACGAACATTGTCGCGGCCAACAACAGTTTCTCCAACGCAGTGGCCATCTCGCCAAACCACCAGGCAGCCAACGTGCTCTATGGAATGTCACGTCTTCTGGTCTGGCCGAACCAGCCTGTGGGCAGCAATTTCCTGGACCGGCTAGGAGTGCCACAGTCTGGCCGGGACATCTTCCACTGGACGGCACAACTGCCAAGGGACACTAATGGCGTTGCGCTGGCCCCCACCGGGATGAATGCGGATGAGGTCACCGCTATGCTGCGCACGAATGCCATGGCGACCTTGATCGCCTCGGAGGCGAACCTCGCCAAGGTCACCGACACCAACTTCACGCTCGCGCTGACAGCCGCCGAGACTCATGGGACAGCGGTGACAATTGACTATGGGGACGTGCAAATGCTGCGCGCTCTGGCCGAGGCTGCGGAATACTTCATTTACGCAACTTATTCCTTGGACCTGAACGTGCAGTTCGCGGCGATCCGGTCCCTCTACACCGGCGACCGACTGTCCGTGGAGCAGCTTTTGATGGATTATCCGAACCTCTTGACTTTTGCCACAACCAACGACCTGGCCGCCGCCGAATCGGCGTTTGTGCGCGGTGCAGCACGGTACCTCGAAGCGTCCCAAATCATTCGCAGTCGCCCGACCTCAGTTATTCGCTTGTTCAATTATGATCCGAGTATGGCCTTGGCGGAACTCCGGTTTCGCCGCGACGTCACGGATTTGACAAATTCACTGAGCGGCGCGGTGCCTTTGACGGACGACTCGCACTACACGGTCTTTCTTCCCGCCGCCTTCACCGGCGCCCAGTCCATCCGATCATTCCTGCCGCAATTCTATGGGGGCGGTTTCGTGGTGGGAACGCTGCCGGACCCGAGCTTTGGTGGCCTGATTTCCGGCGTCGCGCCGGACGCGGTCGAGCAACTCCTGGCCACCGCCCTGACTCCTATCCCGGACCTGGTTCCTCCCTTCATCAGCTCGGGGAATCAATTCCGGTTCCCGATTTATGGACTCAAAGGGAGAGGTTACGTCGTGCAGATTTCCACCAACCTGCTCGACTGGACGGATTACGGCGCGTTCGTCAGTCTCGGCGGGCCTTATGAGTTCGTCGACAGCGACGCGTCAAGCTCTGGCCGCCGCTATTACCGGGTGGTGGACCGCACCGGGAGCCTGCCACCGCCTCCTAACGACAACTTCGCCGACCGTCAAACCATCAGCGGCATGAACATCCCGGCTTTTGGGTATAACGAGAATGCCACTCAAGAGCCAGGCGAGCCGGTTTGGGATTACTCGGTGGGCGGGCACACGGTGTGGTGGTCCTGGACGGCGCCAGTTTCCGAGTATGTTGCTGTGACGACGTTCGGGAGCACTTTTCCCACCAGCATCGGCGTGTTTGTTGGCTCCTCTCTGAGCGGACTGACCCTGATTACGAATAGTTGGAGCCAAGCGAATTCACAAGTAAACTTCGATGCGATTGCCGGGACAACCTACCAGATCGCCGTGGATGGGAGATCCACTGGAGGAATCCGGTTGGCTCTCAGCCAACCGCCCGAGATTACCCTCTCGAGCCCTGATTACGGAGCCGCCTTTACTGCTCCAGCCAACATTGCAATCGCCGGGAGTGCTTCCGACCCGGACGGCACGATTGACCATATCGAGGTCACGGCCTGGGGTGGCCTGGACCGCACCTTCTTTGGGCCGAGCTTTAGTTTCTCTTGGACGAACGTACCCGGCGGCAACTACTGGATTAATGCCGTCGCGGTTGATAACGCTGGGGCCAGTTCGAGCCAAAGCGTGAGCGTCACGGTCGCCCCGCCGAATGATGACTTCGCCGACCGGACTGTGGTCAACGGGGCGTCCGCGACCATCCAAGCGTCCAATGCGGGCGCGAGCAAGGAACCGGGTGAACCTGATTTGCCCGAGGATTCCGGCGGGAGTTCGATATGGTATTCGTGGACAGCACCCTCTTCCGGGCCGGTTACGATCAATGCCTGGGGCACATTTCAGCAGAGCACTTACGAATTCCCGACCCTGGTTGGGGTTTACACCGGCAGCAACCTAACCACGCTCACCCTGGTGGCCAGCGACATGGGCACCCCAGCCGCCGCCAGCTTTGAGGCGGCGGCGGGCACGACCTACCAGATCGTAGTTGACGGCCTCTACGGCATCAACGGCGACCTGCTCCTCCGGCTGATTCCCACAGCGGCACCCTCCATCAGCTTTGTCAGCCCAGTGGACGGGCAGAACTTCCTTGGCCCAACGAACATCACATTGACCGCTACCGCTTCGGACAGCGACGGCTCCATCGCGCGAGTGGACTTCCTGGTGGACGGGGCAATCCAGGGCTCGGTGACGAGTCCACCCTATTCGCTTGTTTGGACCAACGCGCCCGTCAGAGATTACCCGTATTCCTTGAGCGCTCGCGCGACGGATAACCAAGGGGCCGCGAGATCCACTGCCGGAATCGAGGTGTCTGTGGTTTCTGAACCACCATTGGCCGTTCACATTGACGACCCTACCAACGGCGCCACCTTTCCGGCCTCCGCAACCATACCTATTAGCACAACGGTGACTGACTCAAAGGGGACTGTCGGCCGGGTGGACTTCTATGCGAACGGGGCGTGGATCGCCGCCGCTTTCGTCAGCCCGTACACTCTATCGTGGACCAACGTCGCCGCAGGCAACTACACCCTGACGGCCGCCGTGACTGACAGCAGCGGGGCGACCGCAACGTCCGTTCCCGTTGCAATCTCCGTCCAGATCCTGCGCCCACCAAACGACATGTTTGCCAATGCCACGGTCCTCACGGGAACTAACGTGACCGCAACCGGCTACAACCTGGACGCCACGTCTGAACCGGGCGAGCCTGCGCTCGGCGCTGGGCACAGTGTATGGTGGAGGTGGACGGCACCCATGGATGGTGCGATTACGGTGGATATTTCCAGCAGCTCCTTTCAGTCTCCCGGTCACGGCGTGCTCGGAATCTTTACCGGCGACAGCGTCGCAGGCCTCGTGCCAGTGTGGCTGCGTGCCTACCCTTCGGGAATCGCCGACTTATTCGTTAAGCAGGGGGGTGGCTACGACATCGCGGTGGACTCGGCCCAGGGAAATGGTGGCAATATTACCCTCGGCATCCGCTACACGAGTCCATTGCTCCCAACGGTTAGCATTCATCCAGCCTCTAGCACTAATCAAACTGGCGGCATCGTGCTCATCTCGGGCGAGGTCTCGGGGACCGGCCCTATGATGTACCAGTGGCAGCAAAATGGGATGAACATTGCTGGAGCGACGAACGCCACTTACACGATCTATGGTGCATGTCCGTGTGATGCCGGAGCCTATGTGCTTGTCGCCCGTAACGGGCTCGGAGCCAACGCGAGCGGGGTAGCGACCTTAGTCATCGGCGAGGCCGAGCCTCCGTTCATCGCTTTCACGACGTTTGCCGACTTGGCGACGCCTGATCATGTCTATGCTACTCCATCGGGGTTGGCGCTCGATGGAGTGGGCAACCTTTACGTTGCTGACTCAGAAAGCGGCACGATTCGCAAGGTCACGCCTACCGGAGGCGTCACGACCCTAGCGGGAAGCGCTGGACAGGAGGGGAATGACGACGGTGTGGGCAGCGCGGCTCGTTTCGTTTTTCCGGGGGGCGTCGCGGTGGATGGCGAGGGTAATGTTTACGTGGCTGACTATGGAAACAGCAGAATTCGCAAGGTCACACCCGGCGGGGTGGTCACGACGCTTGCAGGCAACGGCACATGGGACGATTTCATTTTAGTGCCTATTGGCGGGTACGCTGACGGCACAGGGACCAACGCCCAGTTCTTCCAACCACATGGCGTGGTGGTGGACAGCGCAGGGAATGTTTATGTCGCGGACACCGGTAACCAAGTGATCCGCAAGATCACGCCCAGCGGCAAGGTCACGACGCTCGCTGGCAACGCCTCAATAATTGACGTTTGGACCGGACACCCTATTGGCGGGTACGCCGATGGTAAGGGCACCGCAGCACGTTTTGACTGGCCAACAGGTGTCGCGGTGGACAAGGCGGGCGACGTTTATGTGGCGGACGCTGGCAACTGCGCAGTACGTAAGATCACGCCCGACGGTGTCGTCACGACCCCTGCCGGCAGCGCTTGGCCTAGGAACGTCTCTGGAGAGGCTCTCGGCGGGTGTATCGACGGTACCGGCGCCGACGCGCTGTTTTCCGAACCGGAGGGGGTGGCACTGGACGACGAGGGAAATGTCTATGTGGCAGACACAGACAACGACACGATCCGGAAGGTCACGCCGGACGGCGTGGTCAGTACTTTAGCCACGAGAGATGCGGGCTTTTCCTATCCCCTATGCGTCGTGGTGGATGCCGACGGAAGCATTTACGCAGGAGACACATTCCACAGCACAATTCGGAAGGGAAGGTTGCCCCCATGACGGAAGGGCATCGCACAACCACAGGGACAGCCTTTCGCGCGCGCGGCAGAGCTATGGATTTGATCCGCGGGGGGATTTGGCGCACCGGGGCGACGGGGCATTCTATGGCGCGACCTCCGGCACAGGAATTTACAGACCGGCAGTCGCGCAACGCACAACTATACACCAGAGCAATACACAGAACAATGAAAACAAAGTCTAAACTCACAGTCTATTTCGCAATACCAGGCATGGCTGCCCTTGTCGCCGCCGGGTGCTCGGTCACCGTCCCGCGTAGCCCGGGCGGGAGCGACTCCACCAGCCGCGGGAGGGCAATGAGTACGGCCAGCCATCCGGTGCCGCCGCGTGATCCAGACACCGTCAGGCGCGTTCAGAAAGAGTTGGCGAGGGTGGAGGTTGGCGTGACAACTGTCCGGGACGTGAACGATCTCTTTGAGGCGTACTATGGCCGCCCACTCTTCAATCAGGCGGAACTTGATGACATGAAGTTCGGTTCAACGGCCTTCAGCGCACTCGGCTACCGGTGGACGTTCCAGGACGGCGTCCTGGTCTCCGCTGCACGACAATGAGCGCCACAAAGCCCCCGGCCACACCCTCGCGCCCTGCAGCATGGGCGGCGGTCTTCTTCATTGCCCTTTTGCCTCTCCAAGCTTTCGCCCTCGATGGCATCTTTACGGTAACCGAGTCCTGGTCGGCCACGCTGATTTATACGGATTGGGGGAATCAGCATTACAACGGGACGAAGCATTTTAGCGGGACGCAGACGGGGACGCTCAGCGTGAGCAATGGGGTGTTTACTCTCATCGACAAAACCGGGTTGCCGCACACGCCTCCCCCGGGGCTTCAGGAGCGAACAATCCGGTTTGATGGCAGCCAGTATCCAATCCGGGGTGGGACTGTGATGCCTTATGTCCTTGCGGGGGTGAACCTGTACGGGGTTCTTTACCTGAGTGAGTTCATGGTGCGAGTTCCGCTGGTGGAGGGCGAAATCCCGGACGTCAACAAATACACCTCGTATCACACGACTGGGGACAGCCTGTCGGTATTGGCAGGATCGGGTGATCAGACCGGCATGGATCTCACGGTTACGGTCACATCGACCTCGAGTTGGAAAGCAGCGCCGGCGGCGCCCAGTATTACCGTTCCGCCCGCCAGCCAATCGGTGAGCGCGGGTTCGTCGGCTTCCTTTTCTGTGCAGGCCACCGGTTCCCCGGCGCCAACGTATCAATGGCAGCGACTGCCGGCGGGTTTGACGACCTGGAGCAGTCTCAGCAACGGCGGCGCCTATTTCGGGACCACCACCGCCGTGTTGAGCGTGACGGGGATTACCGAAGCCATGAACGGAGACCAGTTCCGGTGCGTGGTCAAAAACAGCGTCGCCTCCCGCACGAGCACCGCCGCGAAGTTGACAGTGACCGCGGCGCCGGTGCAGCCGCCCTCGTTTTCATGGGCCACGCATTTGGGGGCAACTTCCAATGCGCTCGGATCGTCGATCGTCGCGGACCCGGCCGGGGGATTCTATGTGGGAGGCGTTTTTAGCGGGACGGCGAGCTTTGGCGGCGTCCACCTGACCAGTCGCGGCGGGTGGGACACCTTCGTTGCCAGATACGACGGCTTCGACAAACTGGTGTGGGCCAGCGGCGGCGGCGGAGCGTTCGACGACTCCATCTTTGGAATCGGCCTGGACAACGCGGCCAATTGCTACGTCGGCGGGGTGTTCGACGGCGCAGCAGCGTTCGGGGGTTTCAGCATCACGAACACCTCGGACCCGTTCGGGCAGAACGGATTCATCGCGAAATACGATGGCGCGGGCAACGTGCTCTGGGCGAGGCAGATCTCGGGCAGCATGAATAACGGGGTGGTGAGCATCGCCGTGGATGCCGCGGGGCATAGCTACGTCACCGGGGATTTTGCCGGCACGGCGAACTTCGGCTCCACTCCTCTGAAGACCAGCGAAGGGGACAACGACATCTTTGTGGCGAAGTACGGCGCGACTGGAAACCTGCTCTGGGTGAAGCAAGCGGGCGGGCAGTATAACAACACTGGGGCGCGCATCGCGCTGGACAGCCAGGGCAACTGCTACGTGGCCGGGATCTTCAGCGACACCGCGCTGTTTGGCGCCCATCGGCTGACCACCACCAACGGCTCTGACACCTTCCTGGCAAAGTACACCGCCAGCGGCTCCGTCGCGTGGGTCAAGCAAATCCAGCGGACGACCAGTGCCCTGGGCGCGTTGGACGTCGCGGTTGACGGGAATGGGGACGCCTACCTCACGGGCGCTTTTTCTGGCGTCGCGATGTTTGGAGGGTCTTCGCTCGTGAGCGCCGGCGGGTTCGACTTCTTCCTGGCGAAATACAGTCCGGCGGGGGCGCTTCTGTGGGTAAAGCGGGGCGGCGATCCTTCGAATGACGAAACGACCGGCGTCGCCGTTGATTCAACCTCCGACGCCTACCTGTTCGGAATGTTCTCAGCAAGTATGTCTGTTGCCGGCGACAACCTGACGAGCCTGGGCCTGACGGATCTCTTCGTCGCCAAGTACGACAAGGCCGGGGACCCGCTTTGGGCCGTCCAAGTCGGCGGGCCCTCAATCGAGTCCGCGCTGGACATTGCCGTGGATTCGGCCGGCGACTGTTACCTTACCGGGCTATATTCCAATAGGGTAGCGTTCGGGTCGATAGCTCTGACGGGCACGGGAGGCCTGGACGCCTACGTCGCCAAACTGGGCGGAGCCGCCCCGCCGCCGCTGAAGTTCATTCCAGGCTCCCTCGCCTTCGATACCAGCGGGAGTCTGCGCTTGGAACTTAACGGCGCCCCAGGATCCGCGGTGGTGATCCAGGCGTCCAGCGATCTGACCCGATGGACCCAAATTTCCACGAATTCCGTCAGTGCAACCGGGACATTGATCCTCCAAGACCCCGGAGCCAGGTCGCAGCGCCATCGATTCTACCGGGCCGTGAGCCCGTGATCCCAGGTTCTTACAGATGCGTTGACACCACCGGGGTGTTTGATAAATTCGGCGAATCGTTTCTGAGGAATTCTCCCGCGAAACCTGACTATTGAGAATTACTTATGCCAAAAGCAGCGAAATACGTTTATTTATTTGGAAACAAAAAGGCTGATGGCAACGGCGGCATGAAACCGTTGTTGGGCGGCAAAGGCGCCAACCTCGCCGAGATGAGCCGCATCGGCCTGCCCGTCCCTCCCGGTTTTACCATCACCACCGAGGTCTGCACCTACTATTACGAGCACAAGAAGAGCTACCCGAAGGAACTCGAACCGATGGTCCGCAAAGGCGTCGCCTCCATCGAAAAAATCATGGGCACCGACTTCGGCGACAAGAGCGCCATGCCTCTTCTGGTTTCGGTCCGTTCCGGCGCGCGCGAGTCGATGCCGGGCATGATGGACACCATTCTGAATCTCGGCCTCAACGACCAGACGGTGCTGGCGCTGGTCATCGCCACCCAAAACGAGCGCTTTGCCTGGGACTGCTACCGCCGCTTCATCCAGATGTACGGCGACGTGGTGATGGGCGTCCAGAAGCGCGCGGGCGAGGACCACGAACCCTTCGAGACCGTCATCCACGGCCTCAAGCACGAGCGGTACCACGAGGACATCGAGGACACGAAGTTGACAGTCGATGACCTCAACGAACTGGTCGTCCGCTTCAAGGCCCTCATCAAGGAGCGCACGGGTGATGAATTCCCGCAAGACCCCTGGAAACAGCTCTGGGGCGCCATCGGGGCGGTCTTCGGCTCCTGGATGAACGACCGCGCGGTGGTCTATCGCCGCAAGTACAATATCCCCTCCGAATGGGGGACCGCCGTCAGCGTCCAGGCCATGGTTTATGGCAACACCGGCGACCGCTCCGGTTCGGGTGTCGCCTTTACCCGCGACCCGGCCACTGGCGAGAAGGTCTTCTACGGCGAATTCCTCATCAATGCCCAGGGCGAGGACGTTGTGGCGGGCATCCGCACCCCTGAACCGGTCGTGCAGCTCAAGAATCACCTGCCTGAGGCCTTCGACGAATTGGAGAACATCCGCCGCACCCTCGAGTCTCACTTCAAGGACGTGCAGGACTTTGAATTCACCATCCAGGACGGCAAAGTCTTCATGCTCCAGACCCGTAACGGCAAGCGCACCGGTCTGGCTGCCGTCCGTTTCGCCCTCGAGATGGAGAAGGAAAAACTCATCGACTGGAAGACCGCCATCCGCCGTGTCCCCGCCGACCAACTCGATCAATTGCTGGCCCCAATCTTTGATCGCCAAGCCATCCAAGAGGCCAAGTGCATCGCGCGGGGCCTGCCCGCCGGCCCAGGCGCCGCCTCCGGCAAGATGTATCTGAACGCCGAACGCGCCGTCGAAGCCGCCCATCGCGGTGAGAAGGTTCTTTTGGTCCGCAACGAGACGTCCCCCGAAGACCTGCGCGGCATGATCGCCGCCGAAGGCATCCTGACAGCCAAGGGCGGCGTCAGTTCCCACGCCGCGCTTGTCGCCCGGCAGATGGGCAAGGTGTGCGTTTGCGGCGCCAGCGCGCTCCAGATCGATTATGCCGCCAAGACCGTCAGCGTCGATGGCGAGGTGTATAAGGAGGGCGACGCCATCTCGATCAACGGCACCGCCGGCGAAATCTATCCGGGCGAGCTCAAGACCGCCGCTTCGGAAATCATCCAGGTACTGCTCGAAAAATCCGCCCCGCCGGACGACAGCCCGACCTTCAAGATGTACAAGAAGCTCATGGACTGGTGCTCCAAGGTCTCGCGCCTGCAAGTCCGCACCAACGCCGACACCCCGGAGCAGACGGCCAACGCCGTCGCCTTCGGCGCCACTGGCATCGGCCTGTGCCGCACCGAGCACATGTTCTTTGAAGGCGACCGCATCGACGCCATGCGCGAAATGATCCTCGCCGGCACCCTCGAAGACCGCAAGAAGGCCCTGGCCAAGCTGTTGCCCTATCAAAAGGCCGACTTCGAAGGCATTTTCAAGGAACTCAAGGGCTTGCCCGCCACCATCCGGTTCCTGGACCCGCCCCTGCACGAGTTCCTGCCGCATGATCACGTGGCCCAGAACCAGCTCGCGCTAAAGCTTGGCATCGAGGTCGAGAAGGTCTCACAGAGGGTCAAGGAACTGCACGAGTTCAACCCCATGCTCGGATTCCGCGGCTGCCGCCTGGGCCTGGTGTATTCGGAGATTTCCGAGATGCAGGCCCGCGCCGTGTTCGAAGCGGCCGCCGAAGTACAAAAGCAAGGCATCAAGGTCAGGCCGGAAATCATGATCCCGCTGGTCGGGTTCAAGAAGGAACTCGATCTGCAGGTCGAGTTGGTCCATCGCGTCGCCAAGGCGGTCATGGACGAGTACAAGGTCAAACTCAACTACCTCGTCGGAACCATGATCGAAATCCCTCGGGGGGCCCTTACCGCGGACGAAATCGCCCAGACCGCGCAGTTCTTCAGCTTCGGCACCAACGACCTCACCCAGACCACCCTGGGCATGAGCCGTGACGATTCCGGCTCCTTCCTCCGTCCCTACCAGGACCTGGAAATCCTCAAGGCCAATCCCTTCGCCTCGATTGACCAAACCGGCGTCGGCCAACTCATGAAGATTGCCGTCGAAAGAGGCCGTTCCACACGCCCGGACATCAAGCTGGGCATTTGCGGCGAGCATGGCGGCGACCCGGCCAGCGTAAAGTTCTGCCATCGCGTCGGCCTCACCTACGTGAGCTGTTCGCCTTTCCGGGTCCCCGTCGCGCGGTTGGCCGCCGCCCAGGCCGCCCTTGAGGAAGAAGCCGATTCCGCCAAGGCCGGAGGCAAGAAAAACTCCAAGCCCGCCAAGCCGGCCCGGAGCGCAAAACCCGCCGCCAGCCGCGCCCGGCGGTAAATCAAAGCAATGAACATTGGCACACGGCGGAAAGATAACATGGGGCGATGGAGTGGTGGAGTGGTGGAGCATTGGGATTTCGAGCGCTCCGGCGCTCCGACCTGACCGTCCCAATGTTGCGTGCTTCAATTTAGAACGTTGGTTCGTTAGCGGCTAGCCTACGTAGGCCGGGAGCTACAGGCCGTTTGGCCCGTCACAGAGCCGCCCTTGCAAGAGGGCGGCTCTCGTTTTTTGGCGGCTTGGAAGGGAGATCCGAAGCGGCGAGCCAGTTGCAGACGCGGCGCGCTGGGAACAGGGCGCCCTACCGGTTCGCCGAAATGAGAACTGCTGGCCCAGGCCTGCTGCCCCTTGAGTTTATGGACGATTTGAGTTATACGACGATTATCGAGTTTGCGAAGCCGCTCGCTGGTCGGCGTGGCTCAGCTTTGGAGTGTTAGTTGCAGCGCGGCGATAACCCGTATCCCGTGTCTCGGCTTGACGACGAGCAAGGGTGGCCGCATTTTTCCGTTTATGAGCTTGGACGAGATTCGCAGGAAAGTGGGCGACGTGCGGAATCCGGTGATCATTCGGACATCGGACGGGCGCGAATTCCCAATACGGCACAAAGAGTTCGTGTTTCTCACCCGGCGTTTTGTCGTGGTCGCCGATCAGGAGGGATTTACTGATACGCTCGACCCGCTGCACATCGTCTCAATTCGAGAAACGGGAGCGCTGCCGGTCAGTTGAGACGTATCCGATGGCGATGACGGCGGGGTCAAACCAAGGGTCAAAGGCGGTGGGAGGGGGCCTTTGGGGGGCTGAAGCCGTTACGTCGTTACAAACCGCATAAACATTGGGTGATCTCGAGGTCCAGGTCGTAACAAAGGCCGTTACAAGCCGTTACGGAAGGCGTAACAGCGTGGTTGGATG
>JAJYHY010000120.1 GCA_021784555.1 bacterium | reverse complement strand
CGGACCAGACCCTGCCCGGCACGGCCGCCCCCGTGACAATCCCGGACCGGAGCAAGCCCGGGACGATTGGTGTGGCCAAGGAATGGCACGCCGGGGCCAACTCCAGCGTGTTAGTCGAGGCCGTCCAGTGGCAGGACATTGAGCCCGTTTTGGCCCCGCTCCCGGAGGTCGCGCTGAATGGCCCACCGGCAAAGGCCAAGGACACGCTTCTTTGCTTCAAAGAGGCTTCGGGGCCGAGGCCCGGGGGCAAGAACGCGGGGGCCGTCAAGCTGGCCGGCGCGCCTTATCGTCCGGCGGGCGTGGCCTTGGACTACATCACGGTGAACAACAGCGGGGATTACACCTTTAACAGCGGAACCACGTACTGGGTGGAATCTGGCTACTTCGGCGGCACGGTGGAATTTCAGCCCGGATGCGTGGTGAAGACGGGCGGCTCCGGTTACTCGTACTTCATTGTGTACGGCACCATCATTTGCGACGGGACCTGCGACTCACCTTCGGTTCTTACCAGCGCTTACGACGTGCAGTACGGCGCCGAGGTCTATGCCGGTTGTCCGAACGACGACAGCGCGGTTGGCCTTTGGCTCTACTACATCAACAACGACGTCACGCTCAGCGGCGTTCTGCAGCGGTACGTGCCGATGGAGTTCGACGCCAACGGCACCTGTTACACCTACACCATTTCGAGCTGCACTTTCGAGTGGTGCCCCATCGGTATCCGGGCCCAAGACGTGACGATCTCCATCAGCGCCTCGTCGGCCTGGAACGTCGATACGCCGGTATATGCGCCGAACAACGACGTGGACGTGGTCGGCAGCTTCGGGGCCTGGTGCGGCAGGGAGACGCTGCAGGGCCGCGTCGTTTCCAGCATGGAGGGCATCACCGACGGAGCCGGGAGCTGGAGCATCTTCAAAACCGACCAGAACGGCAACGTGACGTACGACCCGCTCTCCCTTATCTACAACCTTACGGGCTACACGTCGCTGAGCGCCATCCCCGCCCAGCCCGGTTGCACGCTCGTAACCTTGAAGGACGCCGTTACCGCCTGGCACATGGTCAAGAACTGGACGACCGGTACAAACTTCGTATTCGTTGGAAAGGACGACCACATGTACCCCAGGCAGTGCGTGGGCATCAAGGAGATTGGCTACTCCGACCTTGCAGTCCTGTCCTTCGACAGTGCCCTGCCAGCCGATCAATTCGAGCCGGCCCAGGTCCTGTCCACGGATGCCGACAAGAAGCTCTGGCCCGCGTTTGAGCAGTCCTGGGACGAAAACGGGTGCGCCGCCAAGTACATCCCCTGCATTGTCACCGACCAGATGAAGAGCGCCTTCGTGGGCGATTGGTGGTGGCACCCCCAGTATAACAGCTATGACTACCTGGACCCATCGGTCTGGTTTCCCCTCTGGAACCACTTCTGGATGCCGGTCTTCGGCGATAGCGGCAGCGGATGCTTCGTCGCCATTGATGGCCAGCTCGTCCTGCTCGGTCCCTGGGGCGGCTATATCAACCACGACCTCGTGGATTTTACCGGCCCGACCAGCGAGACGGTGTCGAATGGAAACTCCTGGTGGGTTGGGTTCAAGTTCACGGTTGGCTCCAACGATCTGCTCGTGCATGAGCTCGGCAGATGGATGGTCAGCGGCAACACGCAGGCCCACACGGTCAAGCTTGTCTATGCAAACGGCAACGATGTTCCGAACGCAACGGTGAGCGTGAGCACGTACAACCGGATTCCCGGGACCTTTCTTTACGCTCCGCTCGCGACCGACGTGACCCTGACTCACGGGGACACTTACTACCTCGTGAGCCAAGAGACGGCTGGCGGCGACAACTGGTACGTCAAGGAGGCCTGCCCCGTGACGATCGACTTCGGCGTGGCGACCTGCCTTGGGGCCGCGCACGCGGTGTATAATTCACAAGATTACTCGGTAGAGTCCGGATCCTGGACCTACGGCCCCGTGAATCTCAAGTACAAATACGGGGGAGCGGTAGATCACGCCGATCCAACCCTTGTCAACACCGCCATCCAGTCGCTTGGCGACAGTGGCACCGTCACGACGGTGAACCTTGGCGGCTTCCGCGACCTTCAGTGAAGGAGAGGCAACTATGAAGTCAAAGGTGTGGATAACCAGCCTGATGGTTTGCCTCGTCGTGTCAGCCTTTGGGCAGGGCACCGTGGTGTTCAACAATGGCCCCGAGGGCCTTGTTGAAAGGTGGGACGTGTACGGCCCAGAGCCGGAAAAACCGATTCCGGTGCCTCCGAGCGACACCAGCGATCACGTTCAGTTGGTCTATGCCCCGGCGGGGACACCCGCCGGCCCGTTCGGCTACAGCGAGCCGATAAGTCGCTGGGTCGCGGCGAACCCCGGCTGGGCGCTGGGGCCGAGCAGCCCTTTCAACGTCCCGAACGAGCCAGGGCTGTTTGATGGCGGGGTCGTCTCTCTCGATGGAATAGCCGAGGGCATGCAGGTGAGCTACGCTGTGTATGGTGAGGCGTCCGAAACCAATGATATAGGCGGCACCACTGAGGCGTTCTACCGCGGGCTCTCCGCAGTTTTCACGACGAGCACGGGCACTGACGCCGCGTCGGCCGTTCCGCTGGCCGACACCTTCGGCGGCATGGTGCTCTTGCCCTTCGAGGCTCCGGAGCCGAGCGCCCTCTTGCTGGCAGCGCTGGGCGCCGCGGCGATGCTGTTGATGCGGCGGCGCAAGCCAGGACCAGGCAGCGCGAGCAGGACGCCATGGAGACGGACCTACTGACAGTTGGCGGGTCGTGAAGCCAAAACGTTGGATAGTCAGCGGGATGGTTTGCCTCGCCGTGTCGGCCTTCGGCCAGGGCACGGTGGTGTTCAACAACGGACCAACGAGCCTGGTCTCTCGATGGGCCAGCAGATACGACCCGACGCCGATTCCGCTGCCGTTGGGCGGCATCGACACGGGAGACTACGTTCAGTTGCTCTATGCTCCGCCGGGGACGCCGGCTGGCCCGTTCGACTATTTCGGCTACGGCGACACGCTGCTCCAGTGGCTTGCAAGGAATCCGGGCTGGACATTAGGGCCGTCCAACATGTTCGGCCTTTCGGGCGACCCGGGGAGGTTCGACGGGGGTGTTGTCTCGCTCGAGGGCATACCCACCGGAACGCGGATGAACTGGCGGGACCTGGCTGGTATGAGACGAGTCGCATAGCGGGTGGGGCGAGCAGTGCTCTGCGCGCCGCAATAGCTCAGGATACTGCCGATTGCCCGGACGGCGGCGCGCAGGGCGCCATCCAAGCCTTCGGCGACTCGGACCAAGGCGCGATCGTGAGCCTTGACGGCTTTCGCGACCTCCAGTAGAGAAAGAAGAGAATGCCGTGAAGCCAAAAGCATGCATAATTGCCGCAGTGATGTGCCTGAGCAGGCCGGTGTTGGCCCAGGGCACGGTGATCTTCAACAATGGCCCCGCGGGCCTGGTCCGGTGGGGGTATGCCCCCGGGGGCGACATTGGAGAGTACCCCCCCGTGGAACCCGGGAATCTGGACGGCTATGTTCAGTTGGCCTACGCGCCCGCCGGGACGGCAGCAGGCATGCGCCGGTACGACGAGGGCGTGGAGGAGTGGGTGGCGACCAATCCGGGCTGGACGCTAGGTCCAAAATCCACGTTTAACCTGCCGAACGAGCCGGGCATGTTTGACGGAGGCGTGGTCTCCCTGGACGGCGTACCGGCCGGCGCTGAGGCTAGCTACGCCGTCTTCGCCTACGTCAGTGGTATGGACTGGTCTGGCCATTACGTGACGGGCTACTTTATCGGCCTCTCCACGGTTTTCACGACGCGCACTGGGGCGGACGCCGCCTCGGCTGTGCCTCTGGCGGACACCTTCGGCGGGGTGCTGGCCGTGCCCCGGACGCTACTAATACCCGAGCCTGGCGCCCTGTCTCTGGTGTCCCTCGGTGCCGCCGTGATCTTGCTGTCTCGGCGGCGCGGGGTGGGGCGAACCAGACCCCAGGTCCTGCGAAGCGAGAGGCATGGACAAGTGTTGCAGTGATTTGCCTGAGCACGCCGGTGTTGGCCCAGGGCATGGTGATCCTCAACAACGGCCGGGGCCCTGGTCCAGAGGTGGATCAACCAGGGGATTGAGACGCCCGTCCCGGTGTCCGGCGCCGAAGCGGGTTATGTCCAACTCGTTTATGCTCCGGCCGGGGCGCCGGCCAGCCCGTATGGATGGCAGGACGCGGCGTTCGTCGAGTACTACGAGGGCGTGAACCAGTGGGTGGCGGACGATCCGGGCTGGATGTTGGGGCTGAGAACCGGCATCAGCGCCACCGAGGCCGGCCGGTTCGACGGCCGCGTCGTTTCGCTGGCCGGCATAACCGCCGGCCGGCGGGCCAGCTACGCGGTGTTCGGGGCGGCGGGCGGTGTTGACGATGCCGCGCCCGTTAGGCTGCGTCGCCCCGTCGTGTCTGTCTCGTGGCAAGCGCATGGAATAGATAACCGAGCGGAAGCAATGTGACGGCAAGGACGGCGCTCGCTAAATCGATGTAGTGTCCGACGCTATCCGGACGGCCCCACCCAAACCAGGACAGAAGATGCAATGCCTCGCAAATATGGACGAGTATGACCGTCATCAAACAACCGCCGCCGGCCAACAGGAGCAAGGCGCCCGACGTCCGATGCCGAACGAAGAAACGCAGCAAACCCAAAAGCAAGACACACGCCGGAGCCAATGCGACTAAGGCCTTGATCAATGTGGCGTTCATGGCAAGTGCCCGATGCAGCCGAACAGCTACCGAGCAGAGGGGGGCTCTGGTGATCGAGCGAGAGTGCCTGGATTTCCGTCAGCCGACTCGGAGACACGGTTGATCTCTCCGCTAATTGGGTGGGGGTCGTCGCGGAGCACTCCTCGGATGGCCACGGAATGCTCAATGAGCCGCTTGCCGGTGAACCAGTTAGTTTGGTGCAAGTCCCCGGAAAAGCCGCCATCCATCTCCCAGCTATTGGCGCCGACAACACAATGGACATTCACGGTTCTGCCGGGAGCCATCGACCAGTCATAGAACTCGATCTGCGCCCTCACGTCCACAAACTGGGCCGCAACCAGTGGTGCGGAGTAGAGCGTATAAAGCAGCAACCCGCAGCCGTTTATTCTGAACAGAAGCGATCTCATAATGATACCTCGGCGAATAGAACAACCTCGCATACCTCAGCCGCGTGGCAAGGGGCATTGTCTGGTTTGGACATCCGGGGCCTTGCATTGCGGAGCACGATGTGGCATGAAGAAGGCGCAAATCGAACCTTTATGACCAAAATCGCCAGCCAAGTCGTTGCTGAACTCACCCGGCAGTTCAACCAGGAACTCAGCGCCGCGCACGCTTACCGCGCCTTGTCGCTCTGGTGCGAACAGGCCAACCTCAAGGGTTTTGCCCGGTACTTTGCCAAACAGGCCGGCGAGGAACTCGAACACGCCGCCAAAATGACCTCGCATCTCATTGACCGTGGTGTGCTGCCGCAGGAGCAGGCCATTCCGGCGCCCAAGACCGAGTTCGAGTCCCTGCTCGAGCTGGCTCGGCAGGCCCAGGCGATGGAAGAGCGCAACACCCAGGGCATCAACGCGGTCTATGAGGCCGCCCTCCAAACGAAGGATTACGCCGTCCAGGTGCTCATGCACTGGTTCATCAACGAGCAGGTCGAGGAGGAGGCCTGGTGCTTAGAGATGGTCGAGCGGATCGAGGCGGCCACCTGCGCCGGCGGGCTTTCCGACCTCGACCGGCACATTGAGCGCTATCTGGAAGAAGGGGAAAACAAATAGCCCGACGGTGTGGGCGGCGCTCCCGTGCTCCGGCCACAAACAGGGGTCGGTGGCCGACGGACCACTGCCGTGCGCAATCCAACCTGGGGGATGAGCCCTTCGAGTGTCTCAGCGCGTATCGGGGCCTGCCGCCGGATGTCTCAAGGGAGCTGGAGGTTTGGAACTCACAGAGAGACGGGGACGCGTGGTTGACCTCGTGGGTCTTGCTGGAGGAGCTTCTCCAGTTTGACTGGCACGGCAAGCGGATTTGGCGCCGGGCAAAGGTGGATTCCAAAGTGGCCCACTTCTTCGTTCGAGAAGGGCCGGACGCTTTCGCTGAGGGATGGCCGCCCGGCGTACCCTACGACATTTGGGAGAGGGGTCCCGGAACCGAAGTTCGCTGGATCGAGACTTATGCGGAAGCCGTGGGGCCGCGCTTCTTCGAGGTGGTGTTGCCCGGCTTAAGCGCCTACGGCCCAGCGTGCGACGTGCGGGCGGTGTTCTGGTTTAATTTTTAGACCGCCCCGGCCGAGGCACCCTCACGCCCATCACCCCGTCCTGTCCGTCTCGTAGCAAGTGCAGGAAGCTCGTATCCGAGCGTAAGCGATGTCACGGCAGGAATGGGGCTCACCAAATCACGTTTCAACTGGCGGCGACTTCCTGGGGGCCTTTGCCTCCGTTAACGAGGAACAGCACGGCCATGCGGACGGCGAGGCCGTTGGTGACCTGCTCCAGGATGAGCGAGCGCGGGCAATCGGCAATCTCGCTGTCGATTTCCACCCCGCGGTTGACCGGGCCGGGGTGCATGATGAGGGCGTCAGGTTTGGTGCCGGCCAGCCGGGTCTTGTTCAGGCCGAACAACCCGGTGTATTCCGAGAGGCTGGGGAACATCGTCTGGCGCTGGCGCTCGTGCTGGATGCGGAGCAGGTTAATGATATCGGCGTCGCGGATAGCCTCCTCGACGTCGTAGGTCACGCGGCAGCCCATTTTCTCGAAAACGCGCGGCACGAGCGTGGCCGGGCCACAGAGGGTGACTTGCGCCCCCAGTTTGCTCAGCGCCCATATATCGGAGCGGGCCACGCGGCTGTAGAGGATATCCCCCAGAATCGTAACCTTCAGCCCCTGAAAGTTCCCTTTGCGCTCCCGAATGGTGAACATGTCCAGCAGGGCCTGGGTGGGATGCTCGTGAGCGCCGTCTCCCGCGTTAATGACGCTGGCGTTGAGCACGCGGGACAGGAAGTGCGGCGCTCCGGACGCACGATGACGAATAACGATAAAGTCGGCGTTGAGGGCCTCCAGGTTCCGGGCGGTATCCTTGAGGGTCTCACCCTTCTTGAGCGAGGAGGCCTCAGCCGTGAAATTGATGATGTCGGCTGAGAGGCGCTGCTCGGACAGCTCAAAACTAATGCGGGTGCGGGTCGAGGGTTCGATAAAGAGGTTGATGACCGTCTTGCCGCGAAGGGCCGGCACCTTCTTGATCGCCCGCTCGCCGACCGCCTTGAAGGCCCGGGCCGTGTCCAACACGGTCAGAATCTCCTCGGCTGTGAGAGATTGGACGTCCAGAAGGTGCTTGCGGCTCCAGTTCATGGTCTTTCCAAGAGCACCTCATCCTTTCCATCTTCCTCTGACAAGAGGACATGGACGTTTTCGGCGGGGGCTGTAGAGAGATTCTTTCCGACAAAGTCCGCCTTGATGGGCAGTTCGCGATGGCCGCGATCAACGAGGACCGCCAGTTGGATGCGCCGAGGCCGTCCGAAGTCATTGAGGGCATCCATGGCAGCCCGGACGGTGCGCCCGCTGTAGATGACATCATCGACTAATATGACGGTCTTGCCAGTCACATCAAAAGGAATGACGGTGGGTTTTATCTCCGGCGCCATGCGGTTGTTGAGGTCATCCCGGTGCATGCTGATGTCCAGGCTGCCGGTCGGAACCGTCTGTCCCCATATTCCCGCCAGAAACTTGGCCAACCGCTCCGCCAAGAGGACTCCGCCGCGTTGGATTCCTACCAGCGCCACCCCAGGATTCGGTTCATCTTGTTCGGCGATCTCGTGGGCAATGCGATTCAAGGCACGCCTAATGGCGGTCTCATCTAAAACAATTGTGGTATCAGACATGAGATTGCGGATTGCAAAAGGTGTGGGCGCGTTTGGGGTCTCTCGCGTCTCCAGTGTGGCTAAGGACCTACTGTGCCTGGCCGCATAAGTTGGCGTCGTCTCGACTTCCTTCTCACTCCCGCCATCTAAAACCGGCTCACAGGCCCTCAAGGGCGGGGAGGGACGGTTTCGCCGCGCCCGGCGAGTTGTTGTCGGCTCTTGCGCCATTTGGAGCGGTGCTTAATGATCCAATCGGTTAGCGCGCATTCAAACCCAATGTCGGCTCCCGCTTTTTCGGACTCAAGCCATTTATGCCTAAGGATTTCCTCGCGCTCGGCCTGGAATTCCCGGTAGAGCGACGACTGCTTGAGCAAGTCGGCCGCTGGGACCGGCTCTTTGGTTTGGTCTGACATAATCGCCAATTCAGAAACTGCAACCATCGTTGCAATTCTTATTATTTTTTCATCATGTTGACAACCAAATTTTTCACGAGCTTCACATTGGAGAATAGCACAACCTCATGCACCCTGCCAAAAAACCTCTCCCACGGGCCTGGCGTTGCGCCACTTTTCGCTTGTCCTGGTCCTCGCGGCAAGGTACGACAATCACATGCCAATCTATCTTCCGCCGCTGTCACGCCGCAGGTTTCTGGCCAAACTGGCCGGCGCCGGCGCAGGGCTGGCCCTCGGTGCGGAGCTGCTGGCTGACACAAGGCCGGTGGCCGACAATTGCTGGGCATTGCTCTCCGATACGCATATTGCCGCGGACCGCAGGCGAATCGCCCGCGGCGTCAACATGACCGAGCATCTCGACCAGGTTTCTCGCCAAGTGCTCCAGTTGCCGCAACGCCCGGCGGGAGTCGTCGTGACTGGCGACTGTGCCTTCAATTCGGGCCAAGTCGGCGACTACCGAGTATTCACCAGCTTATTGGAGCCGATGCGCCTGGGTGGCATGCCGGTCCATCTCACCCTGGGCAACCATGACAGCCGCCGACGCTTTTGGGAGGTGCTGCCCGAAGAAAAGCGAGCCAAACGCCCGCTCTCCGACCGCCAAGTCGCTTTCCTCTCCTTCCCCACCGCAAACTGGTTCATCCTCGATTCGCTCGAGAAGACCGATTCCACCCCCGGCCTCCTGGGCCAGGAACAATTGCACTGGCTGGCGCGTGCCCTCGACGCTCACAAGGAGAAACCGGCCCTGGTACTCCTTCATCATAACCCTGGAATCACGGGAAACCTCGGCCTCAAGGATAGCGTGGCGCTGTTCGATATCATTCGCCCGCGCAGACAAGTGAAGGCCTATATTTTCGGCCATACCCATGTCTGGCGCGTTACTCAAGACGACAGCGGGATTCATCTGGTCAATTTGCCTCCGGTCGCATACGTTTTCGAGAAGGGAGAACCCTCGGGCTGGGTCAATGCCACCATCGAGAATACCGGAATGCGGCTGGAATTGCGCTGCATTGATCCTTTACACAATGCCCACGGGCAAAAGGTTGATTTGCGCTGGCGCGAGGCCTGAAGGCCGCCCAGCGGGTCCCCCGCGTCTTCAGGTCCGACCTGCGACTGAACATCTATGCGACTAATTGGCCATCTGGCGAATGAATCCCGAGCGCGGACCTTTGCGGATTACCTCTACGTGCAAGGAATCGAGAACCACGTGGAATTTGAGAAAGAACACGGGTGGGCGGTCTGGATTCCCGACGAAGACAAGATCGAACAGGCCAGCGGCCTGCTGACCGCCTTCCAAGCCAACCCAACCGACCCGAAATACCAAGCGCAAGCCAAACCGGCCGCCAGTCTGCGCGCGGCTGAAGAAAAGAGCCGGGCGGCTTACCGCAAGAAGATGTTGGACCGGCGCCAATTGTTTCGCCCGCTGCAGGCCTACGGATTCGGGCCGCTGACCCTGGTGCTCATCCTCATCAGCGTGGTCGTGTTTTTCTGGTCTGGTGCGGGCAATCACCTGGAGGCGATCCATACCCTTTTTATCAGCGAATATACGCGCGCTGCCGGTCTGCCCGAGATCCGGGCCGGCCAGGTTTGGCGGCTCTTCACGCCGATATTCATCCATTATGGTTACGTCCATATTCTCTTCAACATGTTATGGTTGTGGGATCTAGGGAGCATGATCGAGACGCGGCAGGGTTCCCTCCAACTCGCCCTGCTGGTTCTTATCATCGCCGCCTGCTCAAACGTGGGCCAGTACTTCTTTTCCGGGCCCGTTTTCGGGGGAATGTCCGGCGTGGTGTACGGACTGCTGGGCTACGTGTGGCTCCGAGGCAAATTCGATCCCGGTTCGGGGTTGTTTGTGCATCCGACGACCGTCTGGATGATGATTGCCTGGTTCTTCCTGTGCCTAAGCGGGGTGATCCCTAACGTGGCCAATATGGTTCATGCCATTGGCTTGGGGATGGGCGTTGCCTGGGGATACCTCTCAAGCCTGCGTTACCGGTAGAAACGTTGCAACGTCCCCTGCAAATTGGTACTTCTTGACTGAGACTTTGTCATGGGCCGTGGCCCTTTCCGCCGCGCAGGGCGGCGGAAAGGGCGCGTGAGTTGGTCCGCTGTCCTCTTCTTGGGGCCAGCGCGGTTTACTGTCGAGCGCGGAAGTAGCTCTGGTCGTTCGTGCCGATGGGCGCGGCGTAAGGGGTATTGGTGACGATGTCCGTCCACGGCCCGGTTTCGGTTAGGGCGGCGGAGGATTGCAACGTGCCTCCAAACCAACTGACAACGGCATCGTCGTTGGTACTCAAGGCGATGTTGTAGATGACCGGTGGAACGGGCGGGGCGCCCGCCACGTCAAAGCTCACCGTGTTGGTTGGCGCTCCGGCGGATTTAATCAGGACATAGTCCACGTCGAATTGGGACAGGCCCTTGCTGCTGCATCCCGTGATGCCAGCCCAGCCGGAGTGCAGTGGCTTCTTCATGGACGAATCGGACCATCTCATGAGCCAATGAGCCGGCTCCGGCGTCTGGCCGTCGGCGACCCAGACTTTTCCGAAGAGGTCGTTCGTGCCGTCGGCCTTGGGGTCGAGTCGTAAGCGCAGCCAGTACCACGTTCCGTTGGTCCAACCCGGCACGGTCTGGCCGGCGATGTTCGTCAGGCCGGCAGGCCCCCACGCGCGCAGGTCATCCAGGAACTTGAACTGGCGGCCTGGCACGCCGTCTTGCAGGTAATTGCGGAACTGGATGTTATCGCCGCTCCAGTTCGTGTAGCTGCTGTTGATCAGGATGTTGGTATTGACCCCTACGGCCACTCCCCCCCGGGGAGGGTCATTCGTGCCGAAGGCCAGCATCCGAACTCGGGCAAGGATTTCCTCAACGTTGTTACTGGCGCCCGGGCCCATGTAGATCAGGTGATTGGGGTCGCCCAGAGAAGTTGCTACCTGGAGCACGTTGTTCGTCTGCTCGTACAGGTCTCCGCCCGGCCCAACTGCCACCCAGTTCGTGCTGCGTGCCGCGTTGACGAACTTGCCGCCCACGCTCGCCAGGGTCGGGAAGGTGTCCTGGTAGCAGCCACTGATGGTCTGGCCAAGCTCCCAAGGTTCGGCCATGACCTCGGAGGGGAAGCTGATGGCGCCAAACAGGCCGTGGTCGCCGATAGAGTTAGTTCCCGGAATGCCGGCGGTGAAATACAAGGTGTTGGTGTCGCCTCCCTTGCCGCCATTTCCAACCAATAGCGCCCAGAGGCCGGGGTTCGCAATCGGGGCTTCATTGGCGCCGAGCAACGGGCCGAGGAATGTGCCCAAGGAAGCGTCAAACGCGTTGATGCGGCCATCTCCAAAATTGCCCACCAACAATTGGCCGCTGAAAGGCCCAAAGGAGGCCGGAGCGATGGCCATTCCCCAAGGCGCATTGAGCGGGCCATTGGCGGCCAGGCGCTTTAGCAGCTTGCCGGAGGTGTCAAAGACATCCAGATAGCCGGCCCCGGGGCCTGGCACGGCAACGTAACCGTTGGTGTCTGGCATCGCGTAGGTGACGTAGAGCTCGCCGCCGATGTTGGCAATGTTAAACGGAGCGAAATCGGACGGCACATTGGTATCCGTGAAGGGAGCGCCGTTGGTCATCAAGGGGAATCCGGAGGTCACAGGCTTGAAACTGGAGTCGAACACATCGACGGTCGCGGCGCGAAAGTTTGCGGCGTAAAGGAATTCGCTGGGACTGTTCGTTCCCTGGCGGGCACTGCCGATGGCCAGGCCTTTGTAAACCGCCCCGGCGGTGGAATTATCGACGACCTGGGAAGCGGTGTCGCCGCCGGCCCAGCCGTCGATGGTGCCCTCCATCGTGCAAAAGATGTAATGGGCCGGCGCATTGGAGGTCCCGACCGACACGACGAAGTTTGTCCCTCCGTTATACACGATGCCCGTCGGACGGGACGAATATTGAGAACCGGCGGGTGAGGGAATGGTCACGACCAGCGACTGGACCGCCCCGGTGCTGTCATAAACCGTGGAAACGCCCGTGCGATTGTCCGCAACCCAGAAAGGCGTGGCCGGGCCTTCAGCCAGGCCCCAGGGATTGACCAAATTCGTGTCCGTGTTGGGAGCGACGCCGGAGAGGTCGGAAACCAGGTTCTGCTGCTGGTAAGTGTTTTGCATGACCTCTTTGGCCCCCACGATGATGTCCTCGTTAAAGGTGTCCGGAGTCAGCGGAATGGGGATGAAGTGGCCCATGCCGTTGGTGTCGCCGCTGACGGCAAAGATCATCGTGTGCGTGTTGGCGCCGCCGCTCCAGTCCAGGCCGATGGAGCTGATCATGTTGGTGGTATCGGCGGCGGGCAGATTGGTGTTGACCGCCAACAGGCGCGGGTTGTTCGCGTTCACGTTGTTGTAGGAATTGGCGGCGACATCAATCCTGCCCTTGACCGTTTCGATGATGGGCGAGTTGTTGAACCAGTCGCCCACTTTGACCGGCCCCACAAAGGTCGTGCTCCCGTCCGTAAATCTCAGTGTCAGGCCCACCGTTCCCGCGCCATTGCCAGAAGCCGCCGCCAGGGAGAGCGCCGAGACGGCCACGGGCGATTCAAAAGTGAGTGTGCCGCTTGGATGGTTGGTGTCCAGCATCCGCACGTTTAGGCCAGCGGCGGGCTGGATGATATAGCTCGAACTGGCGTCCGCCTCGCTGGACACGAGTCCCGTTTGCAGTCCTGTGGTCGGGGCGGCAGAATTGACGCCGACCTCATACCAGGTGTTATTCTCCTTGCCGATGCCGTAGTCCATCGTCGCCGAAACCGTCGTTCGTGGATCGATGGGAAGCGCGGCCCCCAGGCCCGCGTTAGGCAATGAGACCGCCAGCATTGCGCCGGCCGTCAGCACTGTCCTCCGAAGCAGTCTTTTGAGTTTCATAGCACATTACCTTCTCTATCCGTTACAATTTGACATTTGAGACATGGCCACCCTTCACCGGAGTCGCGCCCGCCATCTCAGCGGGGCGCAACGCGACGCGCTCTCAGCAACCCGCTGAAAGGCCAAAAGATGGTGGCTGAATGGCATTATGCTACGATGGCCCCGAACATGCAACCTAATTCTCGCGCCAGCTATCTCGGCTGGGTGATGGCTTGAGAGCTGTTCTTTCACAGCAACGAGCACCGGCCCATGAACGTCCATGTGCGAGTTGGATGAGGATTTGTCGTTTCGAGGATTGCTGCGAGGCGATCATGGGCAACAGCAGACAGTCAAGGCATCGCCAGGGCGGATGGTGGAATGACTGGTCATCAAATGGCGCCGAAAGCCAGGATCAGGCCAGTATTGCCCGCGCGGCACGGCGGCTGGCTCCGGGGCCGCCCAGCGAGCCAACGATGCCCGCAAGGCGGGCCTTGAGGCTGGAGCGAAGGCTTTCATTGCGGAGCAGCTCCAGGCCGGCCTGGGCGATGTTGTGCGGGGTGGCGTCTTGTTGGATAAACTCCGGAAAGAGGGCTTCGCCGGCCAGGAGGTTGGGCATGGCCAGGTAACGGACCTTCACGATGCTCCTGCCGATTTCGTATTCGGGCCAGGAAATCTTGTACATCGCCACCGTGGGCACGCCGAAGCAAGCGCATTCGAGGGTAACGGTGCCGGTTGAGGCGATGGCGAGATCGGCGTCGGCCAGCGCCTGGGGCAGACCACCGGCCTGGATTTCAATGCCGTCGCCCGCGCCCAAGTTCCTGGCTTGCCCGACAAAGACTTCATTTGGCAGCACCATCCGCGCCCGCAGACCCGGCATGGCCGCGCGCAGCTCCGCCAAGGCGCCCAACATGACCGGCAGGTGCCGGATCAATTCCTTGGGCCGGCTTCCGGGCAGGAGCAGGACGGTGGGTGGCGATTTTGCCCGGGGGCTTGCGCTATGCGGGATGACATGGAGCGTTGCGGATTCCGGAGCGGTGGAGTGGTGGAGTGGTGGAGTGGTGGAGTATTGGCGCAATATTCCATCACTCCGGGACCCGCAAGGAATTACGTCATTATGCATAGTCGCGGCGAGTTGCGAATACCGGTCAACAATGGGGTTACCGACGAATTCCACGTGAAACCGAGGCATCCGCCTGGCATACCAGCCCTTCTCGAATGGAAAGATGCTCAGGAGCAGGTCGTAATCTCGCGCCACTTGAAAGGCGCGCCCTGCCCGCGAGGCCCACACCTGGGGTGAGGCGTACTGGATAAGGCGCGGATGCCAATCATGGAACCAGCCGGTGCGAGGCCGTATCCACCGCCGGATTGCTTTGGCGAAACGGCGGTTAAAGCCGGCAAAATCGATGCAGATGATGGCGTCGGGCTGGCGTTCGAGGGCCAGCTTGTAGAGTTGGCGGAAGAGGCGGCGGAATTCCAGGTACTTCTTCAATACGTCGGCGAGGCCGATGACGGAGTGGGCCGTGAGGTCGAAGATGAGGTCCACGCCGGCGGCGGCCATCCGGGGTCCGCCCGCGCCGAAGAACTGCGGTTCGAGGCTTGCCTGGAGAGGCTGGAGGTCGCCGGTCGGCAGGGCGGAGGCGTGGGCTAGCTCTTCGCGCAGGGCAGTGACCAACTCGGCGCCCAGAACGTCGCCGCTGGGTTCGCCGGCAATCAGCATGAAACTCCTCGCTTTCATTGGTTTATCCCCCCACGGACAGGTTCATAGGCTGGTGTTTAAACCGGCTCGGATTTGGCGTGTGATTTCGAAGGCCAAATCCAACGCTCTTTTGGCCGATTCCCCGCTAACCATAGGCGTGCGCTGCGCCCGCACGCATTCCAAAAAATCCTGCAACTCCAGCTTGAGCGGTTCCTCTCGAATAATCGGCACCGGCTCGCGCACAATTCTCTTTCCTCCAAACTGGCTGACGATAGCCGAGTCTTTGGCGCGCAGCAATTTCTTGAGAAGCGAGCTTCCGGTTTCATCCGCTTTAGCGATACGATAAATGAATCCCTCCTGGGCGCGGTAATCCAGCGAGACGTAGCTGGTCATCGCGCCGCCGCTGAAGACCCGGATCTTGCGCATCTGCTCCGGGCTGATACGGCTGGCGGTCAGGTTAGCCACGCACCCGTTGGCGAAGCGCAGCCGCGCATTGGCGATGTCTTCTGAAGCGCTGAGCACCGGCACGCCCACGGCGTCCAGGCTCTTGACCGGCGAGTTCACAAACGCGAGAACCACGTCCAGGTCATGGATCATCAAGTCCAGGACCACGCCGATCTCGGTGCTTCGCGCGGGATAAGGCGAAAGGCGGTGAGCCTCGATGAAACGCGGTTCGGAGGCGACGCTCTGAAGGTACTTGAAGACCGGGTTGAACCGCTCGATATGGCCCACTTGCAGAATGCAATGCCGTTCCCGCGCCAGGGCGACCAACCCCGCGGCTTCCGCGGCGCTGGCGGTCATCGGTTTTTCCACCAGGACGTGCTTGGAGCGCTCCAGGAAGAGCCGGGCCAGGTTGAAATGCGAGGGCGTGGGGGTGACGATGCTGGCGGCGTCGCTGGCCTCGACCGCCTCCTCCACTGAACTGAAGGCAGGCACTCCGTGCTTGTCCGCGATGCTCCTGGCGGTTTCCGCCACGACGTCGTAAACGCCGACGAAATCCACATTGCCGGTCGCGGCGAGTTCGGCGTAAACGCGGGCGTGGTGTTTGCCGAGCGAGCCGGTTCCCAGAACCGACACGCGCACCTTCTCCGCCGCTGCCAAGCCGTCGCCTGTCGTCATTGTTGCGCGAGTTTGCCTGGAGCCAAGCCTGCTGGCAACTGGCGTTGTAAAACGCCAGCACCACAGAGGACGGAATCGTCACCAGACTTACGGCCCAGGACAGCCACTAGGCGCGCGACAAAATTCTTCGTGACTCCGCCCAGGTGATTCCCTAACCTGAGCTGAGTGGAATCTGAACCTTGAATCCGGACTGGCCATGCAAACACGATTTGATCTAACTCAATCCGATATCCCGAAGACCTGGTACAACCTGCTCGCCGACTTTCCCGAACCGCTCCCGCCGCCCCTGCATCCGGGCACCAAAGAACCCATTCCTCCCGAAGCCCTCCTGGCCATCTTTCCCGAGAACCTGGTCGGCCAGGAGGCAAGCGCCCAACGCTGGATCGAGGTCCCGGAGCCCGTCCGAGACATCTATGCGCTCTGGCGGCCAACACCGCTGTTGCGAGCGGTGCGTTTTGAGAAGGCCCTGCAAACTCCCGCCCATATCTACTACAAGTACGAGGGAGGCAGCCCCGCCGGGAGCCACAAGGTGAACACGTCGGTAGCCCAGGCCTATTTCAACAAGGTTGCCGGCACCAAGCGCCTGGCCACCGAGACCGGGGCGGGCCAATGGGGCGCGGCGCTGTCGATGGCGTGCAAACTCTTCGGCTTGGAATGCAGCGTCTATATGGTCAAGGTCAGCTACCAGCACAAGCCATATCGGCGAATGCTCATGCATACCTGGGGCGCGACCGTCCACCCCAGCCCCAGCGAAGAAACCGAATACGGTCGCAAGGTTCTGGCTGAGGACCCGCATTGTCCGGGCAGTCTCGGCATGGCGATTAGCGAAGCCATCGAGGACACCGTTAAGCATCCGGACACGAAATACTCCCTGGGCAGCGTGCTCAACCACGTGCTTCTCCACCAGAGTGTCATTGGCCAGGAAGCGATTAAGCAAATGGAGATGGCCGGTGAGGAGCCGGATGTCATCTTCGGCTGCTGCGGCGGGGGAAGCAATTTCGCCGGTCTGACGTTCCCATTCATCCACAAGAAGATCACCGAGAAGAAGCCGTATCGCATCGTGGGCGTCGAGCCGACGGCTTGCCCTTCGCTGACCAAAGGGGATCTACGCTACGATTTTGGCGACACCGCCGAGACGACGCCGCTGTTGATGATGTACACCTTGGGCCACAAGTTCATGCCGCCAGCCATCCATGCCGGCGGCTTGCGCTATCACGGCATGTCCCCCATGGTCAGCCACGCCCTCAAGTTAGGCTTGATCGAAGCCCAGGCCTATCATCAGACTAAAGTCTTCCAAGACGCCACGCTCTTCGCCCAAACCGAAGGCATCGTGGTGGCTCCGGAAACGGCTCACGCGGTTGCCGCCGTGACGGATGAGGCGATCAAGGCGCGCGAGGCGGGCCAAAAGCGGGTCATTCTCTTCAATCTCTCCGGTCACGGCCTCTTGGACCTGAGCGCCTACGAGACCTACCAGAGCGGCAAACTCCAGGATGTGTAATCGCAAACCTATACTGGCAACACCATGAAACTAGACCTAATGTATCGACTCCTGGGCGCGGCCTTGCTGGGCCTGCCCGCACTCACCAACGCTCAACCCACCGCGCACTATGCGCCCGGTATTGAAGGCATCAAAGGCGCAACTCTGCCGCCTCCCGGCATTTACTTACGCGACTATAACCTGTTTTATTACGCGGACACACTCAATGACATTGATGGACATGCGGTGCCCGGAGTCAATGCCCGGGCCTTCATCTACGCGAACGTCCCGCGCATTGTTTGGATTACTAACCAGAAATTGTTCGGCGGCTACCTGGGTGTGGATGCCCTGCTGCCTCTTCAATACACCGAACTCAAACTTAATTCATTCCATGACCAGACCTTTGGCATCGGCGATTTCTTTGCCGAGGGCACCTGGTCAACACATCTCAAGCAGTTCGACGTTTCCGCGGGTTACGGCATCTGGGCGCCAACGGGCGACTTCTCTCCTGCGAACCCGACGCGGGCGGGCCTGGGTTACTGGACGCATATGCTCACCGCCGGAGCCACATGGTATATCGACAAAGACAAGAAATGGGCACTCTCGGCCCTCAACCGCTATGAAATCAACCAGCAGCAGGATGACACCGACATCACGCACGGACAGGCCTACACTCTTGAGTGGGCATTGAGCCGCTCCGTGCTCAAGACCATCGATGTCGGCGTCGTCGGCTACTACCAGCAGCAGGTGACGGAAGATTATGGCAGAGGTTCCAACAGCCAGCGCGACCGAGTGGCCGGCATCGGCCCGGAAATCAGCGCCTTTTGTCCCAAGCTCGGCCTCAACACGTCCTTGCGTTACGAGTACGAGTTTCTGGCCGAGGGGCGCCTTCAGGGCCACACCATCGCGCTGACCCTCACCAAGGTGTTCTGAAGATGGCAGACGCGGGGGGAATGGCAGGAGGTAATGGAATGGTGGAGTGCTGGAGTAGTGGAGTCGTGGAGTGATGGATGAATGGGGTGTCGCATCGTGGCGTGCTGCCAAGGCTCCAGGCGCCCGGCACCACTTCTCCCGAAATTCGTTTCTCCCGCCATCCACCAATCCAGGAATCCAATCCTCCGCCCCGGAAGCGACTGGGCTCGGCCTTCAACGGCTGGAATCGCGGATTGAAGTCCCGCGCCAGTTCAGGCAGATTAATGCCAGGATGACATCCCGGCCCGACTGCAGAGGCTTGGGACGTGCGGCTGCGCGTACGGCCAGGCATGAAGTTGGTGCGCGTTTAGGGCCGACGGCAGCCGGAGAACCCGGCGGCATGCTTGCCGAAATCGGGTGCATGACCAAAGTGCTGAATGCAAACGAAAGAATCAATAACAGAGACTCTCATCGAGTTTCAGAGCGGGCAGATCACTCTCAAGGAAGCTGTCGATCGGCTCGCCGGCGAAACAATTCACAGCAAGTCCGCCACAGCCGAGAGCAACCGCAGACTCAGGAGCCTTTGCGACGCCCTTCAGCGCGAACCAGATTCTGAGAGGCTTACCGAACTCAAGCGCGCCCTGCGCGATGAATTCTACCACGGCGATCAGTCGTCGTAATGCCAAAAATCAGAAGAGAAGCCCTGCCGCCGCGATTGTTCGACCATCTCGCTGACCAGCGCGTCCATTCCCCCCATCAATCCACCCCTCCATTACTCCATCCCTCCACCCCGCCTATGACCACCCCGCAATGGACACGACTCACGAGCGCGGTCAAGGGCCAGAGCCTTGACCCACTCCCCATCGGATTCATCATCGACAGCCCCTGGCTGCCGAATTGGTATGGCGCCACCATCCTCGATTACTTCACGAGCGAGGAGGTTTGGTTTGAGGCCAATCGCAAGGCGATTGAGACCTTTCCTGAAGTCATTTTCCTGCCCGGATTCTGGTCGGAATTCGGGATGTGTACCGAGCCGTCAGCGTTCGGGGTGAAGTGCGTCTTCTATGGAAACGAATTCCCATTCGCCGAAAAGCTCATTCGCGAGCCATCGCAGATCGACAGCCTCTCTGAGCCGAATCCCGAGACCGACGGTTTGCTCCCCTTCATGCTGAACCGTCTCAAACGCACCCGCTCGCGCATAGAAGACCTGGGCCATCAGATCCGTTTCTCAGTCTCTCGCGGCCCGCTCAACGTGGCCAGCTTCCTCATGGGAACGACCGAGTTCCTCATGCTCCTCAAGACCGACCCTGGCCGGGCGCGCCGGCTCTTGCGCCTGGTAACGAGTTTCCTCCGAAAATGGCACGAGCGGCAGCGCGAGACCTTTCCCAGCATCGATGGCATCTTCATCCTCGACGACATCGTCGGTTTCATCAGCCGCGAGGATTTCGCCGAATTCGCCCTGCCGTGCTTCAAGGAGCTTTACGCCCCCAATGTGACGGTAAAATTCTTTCACAATGACGCCGCGTGCGCCAAATCCATTTCCTATTATCCGGAAATCGGCATCAACTTTTACAATCCGGGCGTGTTCAATTCGTTGTCAGAACTCTGCCGGATGTCCGGAAACCGCCTGGCTCTCCTGGGCAATGTCCCGCCGCGCGATGTGCTCGCCACCGGTTCGGCGTCAGATGTTCGCGCGGCTGTCCAAAAGCTGCGCGCCGAAGCCCGGGCGTTGGCCGGCGCCAAGGTCATCCTCTCCTGCGCCGGTGGAATGCCGCCGGGTGTCACAACGGAAAACCTGAGGGCGTTCATTGAGGCGGTGATCGCGCCAATGCGAGATGGCGCCGGATAGAGGGATTGATGGATTTATGGACGCATGGAGTGCGCGTCTCCGGGCGCGGTCCCGCAGCCCACGGAGGCTACGGTCCTTGCTCTCATGGTTCGACCGCGGCCAGCGGCACCGGGCGCCAAAGAAGCTGCTTTCACTCGGAGGGCATTTGAAGCATCCTGAGCCGCGTGCGCAGGACTCCCTCCTGCTCAGAGAAAAGCGTCGCCATGGTGAGTACCAATATTACGAGTTCGCGGCCATAGATGGGCCGATCTCCGACGAAGGCCTGCGATATGCCCAAGGGTGTTCCAGCCGCGCCAACGTGTCGCGTGTTCGCTGGCAGAACACTTACAGCTTCGGCGATTTCCATGGGAGCGTGGACACTCTGCTCAAGTATTACGACGCGCACTTTTACATCGCCAACTGGGGGACGGTTCGTCTGGGGCTGGCTTTCCCAAAAGGTGCAATCGCCCCGGAGGCGATCCAGCCCTATCTCCGGGGAGGCGAACGCTACGAGGAGACGCTGACTTTCAAGGAGACTCGCGATCGGTGTATTGTCTGGTGGGAACGCAACGAAGAGGGCGGATGGGGGTGGACTGAGGGTGAGGGCATCATCGACCAACTCATCGGGGTTCGGGAGGAACTGATGCGCGGTGACTACCGGGGTCTGTTTTTGGGCTGGCTGGCTGATTTCGACCCGGATGAGTGGAGAGATCCTCGGGACGGGGCGGTCCCGATGCCGCCGATTTCAGCCGGACTCGATAATCTGAGCCCCGCGCTGGCGGCACTAATCGAACAATTTCCGGTGGATGCTGATGCGCTCGCTGTGGCTGCTGGACTGTCTCAAGCTACAACGCCGGAGCGCGTCCCCATTGCCGCAGTTCTTGATAGACTCTCCGCATCCGAAATGCGCGCGTTGCTGGCACGCGTGGCCGAGGGCAGTGGGTCAGGCGTGATGAAGGAACTGAGCCGGCTCACGCATCCAAGGGTGCAGATCCCGGTTGGCCGGGCGGTGAAGTGCGTGGATTTTGCGGCCAAGGCCATCGAGGCTCGCGAGCTGCGGCAGGCGCGGGAGGCCGAAGCCGCGGCGGCAGAGCGGCAACGCAAGGCAGAGCAACTTCGGCAGCATCTGGCCTCGGTCATGCAGCGCGCAGGCGCGATATGGTCGGGTCTCGACCCTCTCATGGATCAGAAGATCGCCTCCGCCTATGACCAAGCGGCCGCCCAACTCCAGGAACTGGGCCGGGCCTATGCACAGGCCGGTGACGCCGCCGGGTTCCAGCAGAAGCTCGACGCATTTCGGCGTCGGTACTCAAATCGCCCGGCTATGCTGCGCCGGATCGAGAAATTGTGAGAGCGCCCAGCCGCCGAGGCCGGTCATCACCTCGTATCCGTTTGCGCTTGCCCACTGCCTCGCTCCATCTGCCAGCGCGTCACATCCGCAGTTCAGATAATCCTCCGCCGTTGCCTTGTCTTCATATTCGAATAGGAGCGCCACAGGAGCATCTTTCGATCCAGCAATGCCCAGTTTAATGGCGAGGAGAAGAATGCGTATCTGGAATTCGGAGTGGACGACTATCTGCTGGCAAACTGAAATTGTCACGGCTTCTCCACTTGCTGCATGAGGTTTGTTGTTTAGTCATAGGCGATTTTGAGCCTTGTCCGGCAGGCCCTTGGCCAATAGCTGTTAAGCGAAGGAGGTCTGGGTTGTAGTATTGCGACCGGATTCATTAGATGGTCGGATGGAGCGGTGTGTTGTTCA
>JAJYHY010000119.1 GCA_021784555.1 bacterium | reverse complement strand
GTAGGCGTCAATCACAACCTTGATCGAGTTCCGGATGTAATTGATACCGCTCTGGCCCAGGCTCTGATCCAGCGGTTGGGAATAGGGAAACATGCCGCTGGTGGTGTAGGCGTCGTGAATCCAATAAAGATGGCCGTCCTGGCCCACCACCAGATACGGATCCGAGTCATACGAGAGAAACGGCGCGATGGTCGCGTCGCGGTCGGTAATGATCCGATGGAACATGAGCCGGCTCTGGCCGGTGATATAGCGGGACAGGAGGATATTCGGGTCACCCATTTGCAGGCTATAAACCAGCCTTCGGAAGTAGCTGGTGAGCTCCACGCCGCCGTTCCCGTGATACGAGGCATAGACGTTGCGCTCGCCCTTGGGGTAATCGAATTCCTTGGTTCTTGTATGCACGATGGTAAATCCACCAGTCTCCTCTCCGTAATAGATCTCCGGACGCGTGATGGTCAGGGAAGTGCTCGATTGCGGCGGTATGTTCTGGACGATGAAGTTGGGCATGCCGTCCTCGGTGACCTCGTTGACCGGGCTCATGACCACCCCGTATCCGTGCGTATAAACCAGGTGCGTATTGACCCACGTCCTCGCGCGCGCCGGCAACTGGCCTGGGGGCAATTCCCTTCCGGCCAGCGCCACTTCCATGTAGTTGTTCCCAAAATGATAGCGATCCACGTCGACACTCTTGAAGTCGTAGTAGAGCCGGATCTCCTGCAGTTGCTTATAGGTCTGGATTAGCGGACGGCGGTCCCACAACCGTATGCTGTGAATCGTGGATTGGTTGGTGAGGATGTCATTGTATGACATTCCACCTCGGACCCGGAACGGTTCCTCCCGCGCCTTATTGAGGCCATAACCGAGCCGGGTGAACTTGATGTTGTTCCGTATGTACGGCATCTCGTTTGCCAGTTCATTCGGTTTGACCACGTATTGTTCGACGATGGCCGGATAAATCCAGGACAGGCCGATGAGCACCACAAAGTACAGCCCCACCGCATAGACCACCCATCTCCATCGCTTCACCCAAGGCGCGGCCAACAGCAGAACGGCTACCAAAACGCTCAGGACCAGCAGAACCCAATACGCCGGCAGCTTGGCGTGGACATCCGAGTAACTGGCGCCGTAAGCCACACCGCTGTTGGAATACATCAGGTTGTACATGTTCAGCCGGTAGGACCACGCCACCGCCAAGGCGAAAAGTCCAGCCAACGTCGCCAGATGCACCTTCACCCTCGAATTGATGTACAACCGGTTCGACAGGATGCCAACGGCCTGATCCAGAAAATAGGACAGGGTCACCGCGCCAATGGTCAGGACCACCGCCAGCGAACACCATTGCTGCAAAAAGCTGTAAAATGGCAACCGGAAAACGTAAAACCCGGCGTCCTTCGAAAAGATCGGGTCCGCCACGCCGAATGGCGACGCGTGTGTGAACTTCAGAAAAGCCATCCAGGAACTGGACGCGTTGAGCCCCATCAGAGCCGATACGACCACAATGATAATGGCCCATGCATAAGAGGCATAGTCCTCATGAAACACAACATCCAATATGGTGAGCGGCGAGTCGGCACTCCTCGCCCTGGGAACCCGGGTAGGCCCTCCGCCTCGCCTGGCGGCAAAGACATTGCCTCCCGCAAACACCGCAAAGCCTAAAAAGAACAGCGTAAACACCACGACCTTCGTCCATAAGACCGTGGTGAAGACCCGCGCGAACCCCAGGTTTTGGAACCAGAGCCAGTTGCCGTAATAATGGATAAACAGGGCTAATAGCAGCAGGGCGACGACCGCCGCGCCTCCGAGGGCAAAAAGCCCCTTTGTGTGTTTTGGGGTGTTATGGACCGCACGAATTCGATTCTTCACGTCAACCAAGAGGGTACTGTGCCGAAGCCGTCCGGGCAAGTGATTCGTTTGATCCCAAATTCTCGCCTGGTGAGGAAGGCCCGTTTTTGCCGTTGAGCCAGTGGGCTGGTTGCATTAAAGTCAATTCAATGGACACGAAAAAGCTGGCCGAAAATCCGTTGGAAACCGACCGCTCGGTTCAGGAGCTAACGGTCAGATTGATCAAGGCCAATTCCTGCAATGGCAGTTGCCCATGCGCTAAGCGCGGTGGCGTTCACCCTTTCTCCGCCAAGGCCCTGTGCATTTGCTCTCCGGTGAAACCAGCGGCCTGAGCCGCCCGCATGAATGAGTTCCAGACAGTCCTTGGGGCCGCCCTCCCCGTTTTCGGCACCGTGGCCGCGGGGCTGGTGTTGCGGAAGGTGAATTGGCTGACAGAAGAGGCTGACCAGAGCCTCTTGCGCCTGAACATCAACGTCCTTTACCCCTCGCTCATTCTGGACTCGGAGTTGGGCAACCCGGCCTTGAGCCGGTGGAGCAACCTGGTGCTCGCGCCGCTGGTTGGCTTCGCGACGGTCGCCTGCGGCCTGCTCCTGGCGCTGGCCGCGCGCCGGCTGGCCGGGCTGAAAGGCGCGCGCGCCCGCGGCACATTCGCGGTGACCGTGGGCATCTACAATTACGGCTACGTCCCCTTGCCTCTGACCCTGCTGCTGTTCGGCAGGGGGACGGTTGGAGTGCTTTTCGTTCACAACGTCGGGGTCGAAATCGGGCTGTGGACCCTCGGAGTGGCGCTCTTGAGCGGCGGCACACCCGGACGCGACTGGCGCAAGCTCATCAACGCGCCGCTGATGGCCATTTCTCTGGCGCTCATCCTCAATGCCCTCGGCCTTAGTTCCCAACTGCCAAGAGTTATCCTCACCATCCTTCACTGGTTCGGCCAGAGCGCCATCCCCATGGCGCTCCTTCTCATTGGAGCGGTCATCGCCGACCATCTGCACGAGTTCCACGCCAAGTCCGGCGGACGGGTCATCGCGACGGCCCTGGTGCTTCGGTTAGGCGTCCTGCCGATGCTCTTCCTGCTCCTGGCAAAACACCTGCCGGCTTCCATCGAACTGAAGCGGGTGATGGTCATCGAGGCGGCCATGCCCTCCGCCGTCTTTCCCATCGTGTTGTCGCGCCATTATGGCGGCGACCCCGCCACCGCGTTGCGGGTTGTGCTCAGCACCTCCATCGCCGGGCTGATCACCATCCCGCTTTGGGTCCACTTCGGAATGAAGTTCGTCGGCTTATGAGGGTGCTCGGGCCAAGCAGAGGCTTGCCCCCTTTTCGGCGGGCTGTGGGGGACCGGCCACATCGCGCCTGCGCCGTGCCTTCCGCCCGGCCCGCCCTCGTCGTTGAATCAGGCGTTGACACGGGCCGCGGTGTGTCGCAGTCTAAAGCTCAAAACGAGCGCGTCCCTGCATGAACGAACCAACTGACCTCGCATGTAGGATGCCTACGCAATCCCAGCGGCGATCAAAGTGTAACCAGGACACCCACAGAGACCAGGCAAACAAGGAAGACCCCGAAATGTCGGTTTGTCCTTGAACTACGATGAATGGTGATATGAAATGCTCACCTCAGGGTGGCTGGTTTCGATTCGACCGGTGGCACGAAAGGCAGTTATGAATGTATTCCTGATTCACGTTGCTGACGACAATTTCAGCCGCGTGCTTCCCAGGGTGCGCGGCCGTTTGCCCAGCGAACGGGGTCGCGCCAAGATCGCGGCATTCCCTCCGCTCGGGATTCAAACGCTCGCTCCGGTCCTTCGCCAGCATGGACACCAGGTGCGCCTCTTCGATACCTGCCACCCGCGGATGAAATCGGAGCACCTGGCTCAAGCGACGCAAAGGGAGCGCCCCGATGTCATCGGCCTTTCATTCCTGTCCACGACCACCTACACGGGGGCCAAGCAGATGGCGGCGAGCCTGAAGCAGGTTGCGCCTAAAACGCCGGTCATCGTTGGCGGGCCGTTTGCCACCGTGAACGCGGACCGGATCCTCCAGGATTGCCCGCAAATCGATTGTGTCGGCGTGGGTGAAGGTGAAGAGTTGCTGCCGGACTACCTGGCCAACCTCGACGATCCCGGGGCGGTAGCCGGTTTGGTCTGGCGAAACGGAGACGAGATAGTTCAAAACGCACCGCGTCCGCTGCTCAGGGACCTGGACCGTTTTCCCTATCCGGACCGTTCCAGTCTGCCGGTTGATTACATCGAGTCCTTGCCGCTGGACGTCCCGGCCGTTCTTTCGCTAGACCAGTTCTGCACGGTTCAGACCTCCAGAGGTTGTCCCTACTCCTGCGTGTATTGCGACATTCCTTCCCTTTCCGAAGGCCGGTGGCGCAGCCGGTCAGCGCAGCACGTCTTGGGCGAACTGCAGCAGTTGAACGACCTGGGCTATCGTTCAATCTGTCTCACCGACGACCATTTTCTCATTAACCGGGAGCGAATTACCGCGATATGCCGCGGCATGATTGAACGCAAACTGCGGTTTCACTGGAGCTGCGAGGGGCGGGTGGATTCCACTGCGGTTGACCAACTGAGTCTCATGCGCCAGGCCAACTGCGATGCGCTCGCATTTGGGGTGGAAGCCGGCACGCAGAAAATCCTGACCCGCCTCAAAAAGAGGCAGACCCTCGCCCAGGTCCAACGCGCGGTCAGCGAGGCTAAACGGCAAGGCATTGCCCGCGTTCACGGCTTCTTTGTCATTGGATGTCCTGATGAAACTGCCGATGACATCCTGGAAAGCTTCCGTTTCGCCGCACGGTCGCATTTGGACACCTTTGGTTTTAATCGCCTGTGTGCTTACCGCGGCACCCCACTTTGGGATGAATACGTTCGACGGGAGATCATCGACGACGAACGGGATTGGTACAAGTGGTTCAAATGCACCGACATTGATCCCACCGCCTTGTCGGGCGCCGAGGTGAATCGCCTGCGCATGCAGGGCTACGCTCTGCTATTCGCCGCGCGCCTGTTAAAACGTCCGCTCAAGACGCTCCAGCTCTTGCGCTCCTTTGGCAGGCACATGAAGAGGAGTGACATGTTCAAATTGCTCGCCAGCCCGTTCCAGCGACGCACGCTCACGTGCCGCCCCGAGTTGCCGGCCCGCATGGTGGACGCGGAAACTCAACAACTCACCAGGATTAAGTCCACAACCGCTCGTTCTCCCTGAAAGATGACGCGTTAGCATCAAGGCGTGCCGGCGCAGCCGCCTCACCCACCTTTCCGGCAGCATGGGCAAGCCGTCCCTCTGGCTGCTCACACCGAGATAGTGTTTGAACCCGCCACCGGGACGGTCGCGCTGCCATCTTCAAGAACAGGCCTTCAGAACTCCCGGCGTCCGGGGCCTACTTGGCTTGCGCGCCGACGCCCTGGTCAGGGACCGAAAGCTCTCTGAGGTCCGCGGCAAAGGCATCGACATCCTCCGGTGTCGTGTCCCAACTGCACATCAGCCGCGACTCCTCCCACCCGCCGATCCGCGTGTAGAACCGCCAGCCCCGCCGGTGCATTTCTCCCACAACCGCGTCTGGGATTTTGGCGAACACCGCGTTGCTCTGCACCGGGTAGGAAATCCGGATGCCCGGCAGAGGGCGGATGGCGGCTTCCAGGCGCTTGGCCATGGCGTTGGAATGGGCGGCGTGCCGGAGCCAGGCGCCGTCCTGGAGCATTCCGACCCACGGGGCCGAGAGGAAACGCATCTTGGAGGCGAGTTGCCCGCCTTGCTTGCAGCGATAATCAAACTCCTGGGCCAGTTCGCGGTTGAAAAACACCACCGCTTCTCCCAGCGCAATCCCGTTCTTGCTGCCGCCAAAGCAGAGCACGTCCACTCCGGCTTGCCAGGTGATCTGCTTGGGGGCCACACCCAGGGAAGCGACCGCGTTGGCAAAGCGCGCGCCGTCCATCTGGATGCGCAGGTTGAAATGCCGGGCGGCATTGGCCAGGGCGCCCAATTCATCCAGTGAATAGGCGGTGCCGACTTCGGTCACCTGTGTCAGGCTTAGGGCGCGCGCTTTGGGAAAGTGGATGTCCGCCCGCCGGTTGACGGCGCGCTCGATTGATTTGTGGTCAATCTTCCCATCGGCCCCCGGCAGGAGCAACACTTTGGTCCCATTCGCAAAGAACTCCGGCGCACCGCATTCGGAACCTTCCACGTGCGCTATCTCGTGGCAGAGAATGCTGTGGTAGGACTGACAGAGGGAGGCCAACGAGAGGGAGTTGGCCGAGGTGCCGTTGAAGACAAAGAACACCTCGCACTCGGTCTCGAACACCTCCCGAATCAGGTCCGCGGCCTTTGCCGTCCACGTGTCTTCGCCGTAGCTGACCTCGTGGCCCCGGTTGGCCTGGGTCATTGCGGCGAAGGCCTCGGGACAAATCCCGGCGTAATTATCACTGGCAAAATGGCGGCCCAGCGGAGCTTTAGTCTGCATGACCTGACTGTATCGGAATCTTCCGCCGGGAGGAAGCCAGATCCTGCCCGCGGTTCTCTCCAGACACTCGTCCGAACGCCGCCTCGCCGGTCATCGGCCATCATCACGGCCTGCCAGGATCTCGGGGCTGAGGCGTCCGACACAGGCGGAGGGCAAACGGCTGTCGATTGACCCCGGAACGAATCCTCGCGCGTCCGCGTGGCCGTCGCAGAAGACCGCCTGCGCCTTTTGTTGGTGGCGGAAATGGACGTTTGGCTGGTTGGTGCTGTTGTCGACATAATACCACTCCTCGAGCATCGGATGGCTCGGCGAAGCGGGCGCTTGCCACGTGTTGACTTGCGCCGCATCCGCCAGCAGCGCCCGGCCGCAGGGATCTCGCAGCCAACCAATGTTGAACGCCGGCTTTGAAAGCGCCGTCGAGAGATAAAGATTGTAGCCGTAGCCATAAGTCGCCCCGCTCGCCTTCAGTTTCACATCCGGAGCGTCGTACTGGAAGGCGGGACAAACCTCCACTCCCCGTCCCCGCAAATAGGGGTAGAGGGCGCCCGCCGTGGGGTCAAAGGCGCGTTGGCCTTCAGGCCCGGGGCCGATCCATCCGAACCAGTAAAGCTGTCCGCCATTCGTCGCCGCGCCGCCGTAACGGAAACAGTCTCCGCGGTTATCATCCCAATACATCTGGGATGCCAGTCCCAGTTGGCGCAGGTTGCTGAGGCACTTAACGCGTTGCGCCGAGGCCTTGCTCCGAGCCAGCGCCGGCAGAAGCATCGCCGCTAGAAGGCCGATCATCGCGACCACCACCAGCAACTCCACCAGCGTGAATGCCGCGGGGCGGGGCGGGTGTGGACTGGACGGGCGCCGCTCGCATTCACGATCCGCGATTTGCGATTTGCTCTGATTCATTGGGTCTTTTGGAGCGGAACAGAGACTCGTTACCTCCTCTCCTGCAGTTTTGGGACAGGCTATATATAGTTGTGGCACGGCGGCGCCTCACGGTTCACAAGCCAGGCTGCACGCCCGGCGCGGCTTTGACGCGATAGAACGCGGCGCCAGCCGGCCCGTTCGTATCCGACAACTCCAACTCGCCCCCAGTCCCGTTCACCGCGGGTGGAATATCGTCCCAACTCGAGAAATCCTTCGTCCGTTCAAGCGTATAGAGCCAGTTAGTAAGGCTATCGAACCGGACCTCAAACCCGCCGCTGGAGAACCCTCCAGTCAGAGTCCCTGCCGGAAGTGGCACGCCCAACGACAGGTTATCGAGGATGCCGTGGGCGAGAATGGAACCGGCGTAGGCGGGGTCCTGCCCGGCATCGGAGTAACTGCTGATGGCCAGGCAATCCACGTGAAAGTCGCTGAAGTTGGTTCCGAGAAAAGCGTCAGGAATTGGGCCGAACGGCTGTCCATTCCGGGTCATGGTCGTCGTCAGGCTTTGTGTCGCGACATCGAAATGCATCTGTACGTGGAAGAGGTCATTCGTTGTCAACTCGAGCGGAAACCCATAGCCGCCGCTGTTGAATTCATTGGTGTCGGAAATGAGCGTCGCGGCGACGGTGGCGCCGTAGCCTGAATCAGGAAAGTAATCGAATTCGGCCAGGTCGGGGGAGTTGAAGCCGGTGCCACGCAAGAAATCCGTATTGGTGGCCTTTGAGAGATTGATGAGACCCAAGGCGATTTCGAAGGTGCCCGGCATGCCGGGGTCCGTTCCAATCGCGATGTCATTGAGAACCAAGTCGAACGTCAGCGTAAAATCATTGCTCCGGTCCAACATCCTGCCGAGGGGATGATAGAAGAAGCTATTGGGCTTGGAGGAATCCCAGGTGACGGCGAGGTTCTGCCCCGCCTGGTTCCATTGGAACAGGTTTGTGTCGCCAAAGACCTGCCAGCCTCGAGTAGAGGGTGGTTGCGCGAAATCTTCGGTAACGAGGTCAACGCCCGCGGCATAAATAGTGGCCGAGGCAACCGTGGAAACGAGTACAGCGCCGGCCAGGGCCAGCGTGGACGACTGGATTTTGAACATGCTGATCTTTCAATACTTGCTGCGGTTGACGATTGAGAGACCAGCGCCGGGCCGAAAGGAGCAGCCTTCCGGCGCCGGCAAATCGGCGAATGGCAGTCATTCGACAAGTCCCCATGCGCACCCGCGCCCGGGGCTGGCCTCATCCTTCTCTTTAACGGAGAAGCTGACCCCGTAGAGCGGGGCCATGACGAGCACGGCCAGACCGATATCCTGACTCCGGGCTTCAACCTCGCTCCCGCCTTCCCGATCGACAGATCAGTGGCCTTGGGAGCTTGTAGCCCGTTACAGTGGCGTAACCGTCCCCGATTTTCACGGGGTTCCCTGACGCCCGGCTGTGTTTGCTTTGCCTTTCAAAGAACGCCTTCTATATAGCCGCTGGGCGTGCCGTTGGCTACCAAAAAAATGGGTAACTGCTCAGGTTGGTGATAAGAGCGCGGACGCCCCCGTCCGCGACTGCGGCTTTCCAGCGACGCGGACGAGGGCGTCCGCGCTCCTATTGCGTGCGTCTGGCAGCTTGACCTGACCCGTTGCAAAAAGGGCCCCAATCACGTTGAGCATTGACGTTTGCACTGCCGCTGGCACAGTCCAGGCATGACTGAGTTGGTGACATCTCCTGGATGGACACTGAAGCCTGCTCCGCCTCTGCCTCGCTACTATAGCCGGCTCGCTCCTTTTCGTGAGGTGTTCACACGGGGCCGGCCGATTCTCGCTTATCATCATGTGGGGCCGCGGCCAAGCCGTCCGCGCCTAAAGGGACTTTATCTCCACCCAAAGCTCTTCGCAGCCCAAATGGCGGAACTGGCGGGCGCCGGTTTTTTAGCTCCTCCCCTGGACAGCATCTTTACCCGCTCCGCTGATGCCAATCCTAGCGTCTTTCTCACGTTCGACGATGGATTCCGCGATGTATTTGAACACGCTTTGCCGGTGCTCACGCAGCACCATTTCTTCGGCATCCAGTTCCTGGTCTCAGACCTTCTTGGCAAGACCAATCTCTGGCAGCAACGGGTCGGAGACGTGTCCCAGCCCCTCATGGATGAGGTCCGGGTACGCGAGTGGTTGGCTGCTGGACAGCAGATCGGCTCCCACACTCGAACCCATCCCTGGCTGACCCGCCTTTCCGAGGACGCGGCCCGGGAGGAGATTGTCGCGAGCAAGAAGGCCCTTGAGGATAAGTTCGGCTTTCCGGTCGAGCATTTTTGCTACCCTTATGGCGACTGGGATCAGCGCGTAAGCGACCTGGTTGCCGAGGCCGGTTACCGTAGCGCCTGTACGACGGCGGCCGGGATAAACCCGCCGGGCGCCTCGCCCTTCGCGCTCAAGCGTTTCACCGCCCGCTATCCTACGCGCAACCTCAAGGCCATGTGGGCGTTCCTGCGCGACCTCAGTAAATCTTAAGGCTTGCGCTTGCAGAACCCCCGGAGTGCGCACTATTATCTGTCCCAAATCAGCGGCAGGTGTTTCCACTGTTGCGCTCATGTCAAAAGCTTACGCCTCGGCGACCACCGTGACAAAGACATTTTGGCCTTCATGCCCTTCACGTCATGGCCTATCGCAACCTGATGTCCGGCGGCGCAGCGACATAGTCGGCCACAGTCAGCACGGCGTCCGCGTGCGTACGGATGAGCGAGGCGGGACAGGCTGGACTAATGGGACCGTGCAGGGCGCGCCGCACCACGGCGCTTTGCCATGGGCGGTTGCAATAGAGGCGCAGGCGCCGGGCCCCCAGAATTTCCTTCATGCCAACGGTAACGGCGAGTTGTGGGATAATGGCGATCTCCCCGCCGACGGTCACGGAGTTGATAGTGCGGGTTTCACGGCTCAGCGCCAGGACGCGCGTTTGCCGCGCCGCAAAGGACTCCAGCGACACCATCTTGTCACCTGACTCCGGCGGTTCATTGAACGCGAGATGACCGGTTATGCCGATGCCGCCGAAACAAGCATCGACGCCGCCCCGCTCGGCGATGAGCTTCGGGAGTGTGGAGAGCGAATGCGGGTCGGGAAAGATTCGGTGCTCCGGCGGAGGCGCCAGCGCCGGCTCCAGCACGCTGTAAAACATCCGGTTCAGGTGGCCACGGAAGCTGAGCGGGTGATTCTCCGGCAGCCAGGCGCCGCGCTCATCCAAGTACTCATCCATGCCAATAAAAACCACGTCACGGCAGGAGATTTTCTCCTCGTTCAACTCTTGCGCCAGGAGGGGATACTGATCGACCGGCCCGATCGGAATGATGAAAGTGCCGCCGCGTCCCTCCCGGTTGGCGGTTACGATTTCCTGCTTGAGGACATCCGCCAGGTCGCGGCCCAGCGATGGCATGTCGCCAACAATGCGGACCTTTACCGGCGTGCCTTTGCCAAGCTCAGCGGCAGGGATAGCGAGGTAGGGAGGGAACATGTCAGGTTGGGGCGGTCTCGCCCGCTTTTCGTGCCTCCGGCAAACTCACGGGCAGCGTAGCCAGGCGCAGTTCGTGCGCGCCGTCAGGGCGGGCGACTTCAAAGAACAGGTGCGCGTGACCCTCCCGAACTTGCGCCTCCACGTAGCGCAGGCAGCCGGAACCGTCCTTGCTGGTGAACTTCGGAGTGTCTGGGGCAAGGGTGTGCCATTGACGCAAATCCGCGGAGACCGCCAGCCCGGTCTTTTCTTCGTAGTTCTCAGCGTGGCTGGCGCTCCCGTCGTAAAAGGCAAGGAACTGCCCCTGCTCCGGAAGGACGCTGTCGATGCGACGGCAATAGCGGTCCCAGCCGCTCGCCTCCGGCTTGAAGACGATTCCTTGCCAATGCCACTCGTCCAGATCTCCAGAGGTGGCCAAGCCCGTGGCCGAGACACATTCGCCAGTATTAAAGATGTCCAAGGTGCTGTGGGACTGAGCGGTGGTTTGGGAAGTGGGCAAGGCGACACTGAGGAACATGTAAAGGCTCCCCTGGTGTTCAAGAATCCAAGGGTCCTTGACGCCTTCCAATCCGAGCGGCGCCGCTTTGAAGACCGGTGTTGCTCGCGCCGCATCGAGCCTCCGTACCTCCGCCGCCCTGAGAACCGACACGCACCAACGCCCGTCGGCCGGATCGACATAGCTCACAAAGTAGCGCCATTGGTCATCAGGCCCGCGACGGAGGGCGCAACGCTCGATGGAGGCCGTGCCAAACTTGTCCTTCGTAACCGACCAAATATCCTCCCAAATCCTCAAATCGGTTGAGCGCGCGATTCGCGCCTCCCCGCCCCGGTCCGGCGCGACACCGCGTGGACGCCGAATCCGGTAGGTAAGATACCACGCGCGCTCGCTTTCCTCGTAGAAAGCCCCCGGCGCGCCCGCCCAATATCCAGGCCCCGCGCCGACCGGTTGCCGAAGGGTCTCACTTCGGGCAAATGCTTCCGAAACCGCGTCAGTAGTTAAGTTCATTAGCCGTGTGAGAGTACGCCGCACTTTTGCGCCGTGTCAAACCATGCCTGGTACTATGCGGCGATTCATCTGATGAAAAGCCATAAGTCCCGTTAGGGACGGCTGAAGCGGCTGTGAGCAGAGGTCTTGGTCAGGGCTTCGGCCGTCCCTGTCTGGACTTGGTCCATTCCGTGCGCCCACCCAACGTCAAGACGTTGGGCTATTCTCGAAGGTGCCTCCGGCACACAGGCATACCCGGTCCTCGCAATGACTCACGTGGCCAAATGTTAGTGGCATTTGGTCGCCGAACCTGCGTCGCCGACGTAACCCGTTCAGCAGCTCAATGGGGCAGGGTCGTCGCCGCGCGACCTCCGCTGGAGTTTGGATATTTTAGGGCAACTGGGGTCTCCAGAGCCAAAACGGGTTTGAGCACACCTTGCAAGGTGTGCTCAAACCCTCCCGGCTACCGCACCGCCAACCGCGCCATCTCTCGCCCAACCTCCGTGGACGTCTCGACCGCGGCATACCCTTGCGCCGCTCGCGCAATGAACCCACGGCTCTCCAGCTTGCGCAGATGACGTGATAACGCCTGAGAAGACATTTTGGTCACCGCTCGCAACTCGGCCACTCAGTGCGGCCGCCGGTGCAGCAGGCCAAGGAGTTCAATCCGCCGCGGATGGGTGAAGGCGGTGGCCAACTTAAAGAGGGTCTCCACGGGGCCGGCTTCGCCTCGGAACGACGCCGCCAGTGCCGCCGCCAAACCGCTCGAGTTTGAGGAGTTCGGCGCCTCACTGGGGCGGTACTTGACCCAGCGTCCGACTCGCTCAGCGCTCAGCAATCCCCGCGCTTCGAGCCGACGCAGATATTGGCTGGCGAGCGCGGGCGGCACCTGCACGCACTGGGCGAGGGCACCGACGGTTTGGCCGGGTTGCTGCGCCGGCGAAGCGAAGAGCCCAAGGCGGTGGCGAAGGCGCGGCCGGTGCGCCAGAGGGTTGGCTGAAGCGGGGCGGGCGGGTTGCATGAGCACACCTTGCAAGGTGTGCTCATGCGAGTCAAGCTGCTCTCGGGGCCAAGTGGCGCTGTTCGCGGGGGCGGACTTTGTCAATGGCCGTGGCGATTCATCTCGACCCAGGCCCGCTTTATCGGGCCGGGTATCTCATACTTTATCGGGCATTTTGTCCCTTTGCTTCCCGACCAAGAGCCGAGGATAAAGTACGCGAAAAGCGCGGGACAAAGGGGCCGTATGCCAGGATCAGACCTATTTGCAACCATGCTTGCAATTGGCCTGCGATCGAACTAAACCGAAGCACGGAACATTGGGGCACTCGGGACGGAGCGGTGGAGTGACGAAAGACCCAACACTCCAGCACTCCGTCATCCCGCTTGCCCATGTAACCATGCCGGTTGTTTTGATTTGGGACCGGCCGCCACACATCAATCATGAAAAAGGTTCGCTTTGGCGTCATCGGTTTTGGGGCTTGGGGCCGGCATCACGCGCGCGCGATTGCCGAGTGCGCCCAGGCTGAATTGTCCGCGATCGCTGTGCGCTCGCCAGCCAATCAGGCCGAGTCCCACCGCCTGCATCCGGACGCCTCAGTGCTGGCGGATTACCGTGAGTTGCTGGCGCGGACGGATATTGAGGTGGTGGACGTGGTCCTGCCGACCGACCTGCATTTCCCGGTTGGCGCGGACGTGTTGCGCGCGGGCAAGCACCTGCTCCTGGAAAAGCCGATGGCCCTTTCGGTCAGCGACTGTGAAGAGCTTATCCGCCTCGCGCGGCAACAGGGCCGTCTGCTGGCCATCGGCCACGAATTTCGCCTCTCTTCGCTCTGGGGCAAGGTCAAGGAGATGATCGACGCCGGGGCCATCGGACAACCGCAATACACGCTCATCGAGTTGTGGCGCAATCCCTATCGTACGGGCGGCGAAGGCTGGCGCTACGACATCCGGCGGGTTGGCAACTGGATTCTCGAAGAGCCGATACATTTCTTCGACCTGGCCCGGTGGTACTTCTCGGGTTTGGGAGCGCCCGAGAGCATTTTCGCCCGAGCCAACGCGCGCCGGCCCGATCACCCGGAGCTGCAGGACAACTTCAGCGCGATTGTCAATTTCCCCAAGGACGCTTATGCGGTCATTTCGCAAACGCTGAGCGGGTTCGAACACCACCAGGTCGCCAAGGTCACTGGCACGCGCGGCGCCCTCTGGGCCAGTTGGAGCGGGGCGATGGACCGGACGTTTCATCCCACATTCTCGCTGAAGTATTTCGATGGGGAAAAGCACACCGATGTCCCGCTGAGGAAAATTACCGGCGAGGTGTATGAACTGGCGGACGAGATTGCCATGGTGGCCGAAGCGGTGTCCGGAAACGCAAAACTCGCCGCCACCGGCGAGGACGGGCTGTGGTCGGTGCGGATGTGTTTGAAAGCCCAGGAATCGGTGGAGCGGGGCTGCCTGGTTCCGTTCTGACGCTTTTTGGTTGAGAAAAACGATGTGAGGGCCATCATGGGTCCGAGCCGGCGCTTTTGGCGCGGCTCCGCTGTTAATTTTTTGGCATACTGCATAGCCCATGCTAACCTTGGTCATCTCTGGAATCGTCGTCGTGGTTTTACTCTCCGGCCTTCGCGTCGCCCAGGAATATGAGCGTGGCGTTGTCTTCCGGTTGGGGCGTTATGCCGGCCTGCGCGGCCCCGGCTTATACTGGATCATCCCCCTGGGCGTGGAGCGCTCCAGAACTATTGATATTCGCACCCGCACCGTGTCCGCCGAACAGCAGGAGACCATCACGCGGGACAGCGTCACAATCCGCGTCAATGCCGTGCTCTGGTACCACATCACGCAAGCGGACAAATCGATAATTGCCGTGAAGGACTCCGCGGCAGCGGTTTACCAACTGGCGCTGACCAGCCTGCGCAACATCATCGGCCAGCATGACCTGGACGAGGTGTTGCAGGAGCGCGACAAGATTAACGACCTGCTGCGGGGCAGCATCGCCGACGTCACAACCGCCTGGGGCATTGTGGTCGAGCGCTTCGAGATGAAGGACGTGGAGTTGCCGGAGGCCATGCAACAGGTCATGGCCATGCAGGCGGAGGCCATTCGGGAAAAGCGGGCGCGCATCATCAAAGCTGAGGCGGAACTGGAGGCATCCAAGAAGCTGGGAGACGCCGCCGAGCAAATGGCCAACAACCCGGTGGCGGTGGAATTGCGCCGCATGCAGATGGTGACCGAAGTGGGGGCGGAAAACAACAGCACGACCGTGCTGATGGTGCCATCGGACTTCGTTACCCTGGCCAAGAGCTTTAATCAGTATCTCAGCGAGCATACCTCACACAAGCCCCGAAACCCCTCTGGGACGGGTGCATGAGCATCGAGGAGGCACGGACCCGTTGCCCGGATGCAGGTAATCGGCGCCACGATCTTGTCACTGGCCGTGGCTCCGCGCTGGCTGGAGCGGCGTCTCGTGAGAGCGCCGCGGTTGAGCGAGGCGCTGCTACAGTGGAAGCGTTCTTGCCTTGCGCCCGGAGGGCCGGCCGGCGTAATTTGGGTTTTCAGGAACATTGAGACAGAATTGAGACAGAAGAATATCTATGATGACGTCACATCTGCTGAAGTGCGTATTCATTGCCGCCGGTTTGACGGCACTGCTTGAACCGGTCCGCGCCCAGGAGCCTTTCATGGGCGAATATCAGGGCACCTACCAGGCCGACAGGTCGCATACGACCAAGGCTACGGCCGACGTTATCCCGGAGGGGCCAGGCTATTACCGCGTGGTAATCCAGGCTGAGCCGCTCGTGTCCGGCCAGCCAACCGCGCAATTCGTGATCTATGGCGTGCGGCAAGGGAGGCGGGTTAATCTGTTCGGACGGGCCAACGCCAATATGTGGCATGGCGCGATCTCCGGCGACCGGTTGCAGGCGGACCCCGGCTACTACGGCGTCAGCCTGACGTTGAGGAAAACGACGCGCACTTCGCCCACCGAAGGCGCCCCGCCGCCAGACGGCGCCGTGGTGCTGCTGCCCTTTACACCCGGCACGCCGCCCGACACCTCGGCCTGGAATGGCGGGCCGTGGAAGCCCCTGCCCGACGGCAGCCTGCAATGTGTCCCCGGTAAAGGTTCGATCACGACCAAGCAAAGGTTCGGCGACATCCGGTTGCACCTGGAGTTCTGGTTGCCGCTGAGGGAGGATCGTTTCGGCCAGGAACGGGCTAACAGCGGTGTGTTTCTAAACGGCATGTATGAGATCCAGGTGCTCGATTCCTTTGGTTTGGTGCCATCCATGGGCGACTGCGGCGCCATCTACAACCAGAGGCGCCCGCTGGTCAACGCCAGCCTGCCTCCCGAGCATTGGCAGACTTACGACATCACCTTCCACGCCCCGCGGATGAACTCGGACGGCTCGGTCCGGGAGAAGGCCCGCGTCACCGTGAAGTTCAATGGCATCACGATTCAGGACAACAGCCCGATTCTGGGCGCGACCGCCATCTACGAACCTGGTAAGAAGCCGAAGAACACCGCCACGGGTCCGCTGCAGCTCCAGGACCATGGCAACCCAGTGCGGTACCGCAATATTTGGCTGGTACAACTCAACGCCGGCCAGGGTTCTTAATCGCCTGGGCCTATGCCGAGCGGGTTGCTCCCCGGCTCACGCCGGGGGGATTTTCTTTGAGGACGCGGAAGTTGCCCAGTTCTGAACAGGCAACGAAAGTCTCGGTAACCGATTTGAGTTCCTCCCATCGGCGGCGGATTTGCTCGGCCTCTTTTTCCGTGATCTGGTTGTCGGCCGCGGCGCTGGCAATCACCGCCAGCAAATCGGCGAACTCCTGCACGATCTCGTTTGTGGCTGGGATGAGATAATCCGGGTGGGCGTGGTTCATCTTCGGGTTCAGGATGAAAAAGCCGCCCGCCCGCTCGCATATCCATTGCACCAATCGTTTGTCGTTGGTGCATTGCAGGAGCGCCTCGACGCGATCCAGCGGGTTGGTGCTGCCGCTGCCGGCCTGAGGGTCAGGCGGCTCGGCCCACTTATAGATCATCGAAAGGGAGAGGCCCATCTCGGCCGCCACCTGCTTGGGGCTGCATTGCTGAAAGACTTCCCGGAGGATCTCGTGTGATTGCATGGGGCCACTTTGGAAGAGCGGGCCTCGCTTTGCAAGAAGGAAGGACACGGCCAAAAATGGCGCACGGGACCCGCCAGTACCCCCGGACCTGGCAAACCCGAAATCCTAACTTGGCAAAACCAGACCCAAAAAGGACTACGGCAAAAAAATGGTGGCAAAAAATTGTGGCTGAGAGAGAGGCGGGGCAGCGAAACCGCAGCCAGGCACTCCTCTCAAGCCCTGCTACGCCCGGTCGATTTGAATCCGCTCCGGGAAACGGGGACAGAGGATGGAGACCCCCGGTTTCTTCGGAGCCGCCCTTAAGAAAAACTCCATCCGTCCATCACCGTGGCAGAACCAGACTTCCTTAGCTCCGGCCTCAAAATAAAGCGCCTTTTTCTCCCGCAATTCACGCGGTGTATTGCCGGGGGAGATGACCTCCACGCAGATCTCCGGCGCCTTGGTGAAGCATTTCTTCCTCCTTTGTGCCTGACGGCGCGCCTTCGACATCCAGACCACGTCCACGCCCTTCACCCCTTCGCGCGTAGATACGGGACACTCCGTGATCACATGACCGCCGGGCAGGAGTTGATGCAGGAGCTCGCCGATTCCAAATTGTTCCTCTCCATGTTCGGGGGCGGGTGGGGGTGTCATGACGATTTGTCCGTAGCGGTCCGTCTCGACGCGATAAGGTACGCCGGCCAAAAAAGGATCGGCCAGCACCTTCTCCCACACCGCCAGGTTGAATGCCGTCTGGTCATCGAAGTCGATTGAGCCCGCCGTTTCAAGCACGGATGCCATAGAGGGAGAATACCCGCGCAGGCCCTTGCCGGCAAGCTAAGGACCGCGGTCCGCCCACGTCCCGCGCAATGTCATTTGTCAATAAGCATTGGGCATCCCTGATCCTCGCCTAATTTTCCCAAATTGAGGAAAAAGCGAAAAGACGCGCTGCAAAACGTGCTGGGGGTGTCGGCGGACGCCTGGGGCGCGACGGCCCAGCGATTCAACCACCGCCCCCTGCGCGACAACGTCAGCCTGGTGGATGAGGCCACGCTCAAGGAGATTAATGGCTTGGTGGCTGCGGCGGGCCGCCAGGTGTTGCAGTGAGTTGGCCTTCGGTGGACTTCTCTGCCAGATACTCGATACGACCTTCCAGCGCCGCCGGAGGGCGAAAGCTCAGCACCTCCTGTGCCTTGCCGAGCAAAATAAGGCGCAGGAGCGGACGAAGTCCACGGTCGAAGGCGGCAACGTCACTGGTTGTTTCCGTGACTAAACATTAGCCGGCGGCCAACCGGTTGGCAAGCGATTGCCCTGAAGAACGAGTCAAACTGCGCCTTTGTCACTGTCCCTGGCCCACCGTCCAGGCATTGCGCCAGAAGCCAATCGACCTACCTCACCTCACTGCACGTTGTTCCAATTCAAGTTGCACCTCGCGACCTCTGCTCAAGCGGAGCCGGCCGATGGCGAGCCTTTTGCCGACTGGGATGCGGCACGCCTTGGCGGTCTCAAAGCGGGCGGAGGAAGCGGCCGCCTCCGCCAGGTTGAATCCGCCCAAAGCGTCGCCTGCCATGAAGCGGGTGCCTTGCCAGCGAGCTTGCACGGTGAACCTCGAGGAAAGGTTGATCTCGCCGCGGTGATCAGGCTGACCTGAACCAACCCGGTCTCGACCCGTTGCGATTCGACCTGCAAGCTCTTTCGGAGAATTCGCGCATGGAGAATCGCGCTGAGCGTGGGCCACCGCCAGTTCAAGCTGTCACCCGGAACCGGTAGCCAGTACCAGGTAAGCCCTTTCACGGCGGAAGGCCGGTTCCCGATCAGCCTGTTACGCCTTCTGTTACGCCTTGTAACGGTTTTCGTAACGACCTGGACATCGAGATCACCCAATGTTCTTGCGGTTTGTAACGACGTAACGGCTCCAGCCCCCCAAAGGTCCCTCCCACTGCCCTTGACCATCGCACGGTGCATGTCGGCTGTCGGACTTTGATTGTTGGTTGTCCAATGTTTCCTGCCGGTTCCCGGAAACTGAACATCGGTTCCCGCTCCCTGCCTTCCCTTCCCCGCCTTTGCCCTTGAGATCCCCAGTAAGCCGCGGTGGCCCGCAGCTATCCGCAGTAATCCGCCGCATTCTTTTCGCAATCGTCTATGCTTGCCTCCAGCCGCCCTCCTCCTCTGAGAGATCAGATCCCTGTTCCCTGCCGCATAATGCAGGCTGCTGAAACCCGCGGAAGCCCAGGGAAACCCGCGGAAGCTTCAAAGTATAGGTGGAGTCGGTCCTCGTCGTCCGGACATAGGTCTTCTCCGTGATCGCCACGGTTCAGTTCACTATTGAAACAGCGGCAGTGTGTTTTGGCATGAGGCAGGCGCCTTTGCGGGCGCCCCAACAGGTTCGACAGATAAGTCCAACTGACCATACGCAACCGGCTGGCAATCCGCCTCAGGCTCAGGGTGGCCAGCTCCCGGAGCTGGCGCGCCAGTTGACTCAATTGAATGATGAAGTCGGCGCCGGCCATTCGCTGCTGATTTGCTGCGGCTCGTTTCGGGGCAAGGCGGAGCAATTCTATCGCCAAAGGCAGGACGCGGAATACATCTCGGATTTTGACCGTGAGATCAAACGCATTGAGGGCAGGAAACCATGAACCACCCCGTCAATGCCATCGCCGGGCGCATGAGCCTGCGCGCGCCGCAGCGCGCAATTGTGCCTTTCCGCATGGTCGCTGGTTCAACAAGCGAAAGAGTTCAATCCGTCGCGGATGGGTAAACGCGGTGGTAAACGCGGTGGCCACCTTGAAGATGGTCTCGACGGGATTGGCTTCCCTACGGAAAGTGTCAATCATCGCCGCGACCAGATTTGCCACGTTGGAGTCTCGCGCCTCGCCGGGGCGATATTTCACCCAGCGACCCGTTCGCCGAACGGCAAGCAATCCCCGCGCCTCCAAGGTGCGAAGGTATTGGCTGGCGATCGCCTCCGTCAGGTTCAAGTGTCGAGCCAGCGCGCTGACGGTTTGATCTGGCTAATGCACGAGCAATCCGAACAGGCGGAGCCGGGTGCGATTGGCCAAAGCGCGACAGGTGCGGCTACGGGCCATCAAGTAATGGAGTTACTGCGCCGAGTCGCGCGCGGCGGCAGACGCACGGTGCCTTGGGGGTTGCCGATGAACAATACGCCAAAGGCCTCACCGATTTCCTCAATGTCCTCGATGCCCAACGTTCGCTCTATCAAGCTCAAGACCAACTGGCCCAAAGCCAAACCACAATATCGGAGAGCCTAGTCGCGCTTTACAAGGCTCTCGGCGGCGGCTGGAGCAAATCCAGCGAGCTTGCGCAAAATCGAAGCCCGCCGCCCAGAAAGCGCTAAGTTTGAAGAGCAGTGTCGCTCGGTCCAAACCTCTGCGCGGTGACGTTCTCCGCGGCGAGTGAGTGAACGGTGGCGCTGTGTCCAGGCATGGCCGGCAGTGATCTGCGCGTCCAGGGTCGGATGTCACCCACCCAAGAGCCTATCCTCGAGCGGCGTTTGCGGTCGCCAAGTCGATCAGGCACACATCCTTCCTGACAGGATACCGCCTGCTCAACGGGTAGGCGCCCCAATTTGATGTGAACAAGAAGTATCGTCCGTCCCGCGAAATGTTGCCATTGAGTACCCTGACTGTGGAATTCGTGTCACTTCTTCGGATTCGGGTGGTGACAGAGAATGATTTGTGAATGGATTGGTCGAAAGGAACGTGAGGCCGCGCCGGGCGGTTGAACCGGAAGAAGTTGCTGCGGCCTCGTCTTCGGGGCATTGGCTGTTTGGTCTTGGGTCGCGCTTGATCTCGCAAACCGAGCCGCATCGTCTGCGCCGGGCGGCGCAGACTGTTTTCCTGGGCGCTTGTTTGTGATTTGGTTGGCGCTTCATCGAGTTGTATTTTTGTTGGGGTGGCCGCCAGTGAGAGAATAGGCTACATTCGATGCCAAGACATGAGATTAACCAAACGAACAGGGCAAAATGAATAAATGGTTACCCAAACTGGCAAAGGCTTCTGACCGTCGGCGGTGGATGACAGCCGTCGCAACGGCGCTGGTGTTCGCAGGGAGTGCATCATTGTGCTGGAGCGGGCAGCCTAAACAGAGCGGCCAAATTCCCATCCTTCCGTCCGACCCGTGGCAGGCCAACCAGTTGATCGCCCCCGAAGGACTTGTCAAATTGCTTTCGTCGGCGACAGGCCATAAACCCTTGGTAGTCTGCGTGGGGTTTCCCGTGCTGTACCAGGGCGGCCACATTGTGGGGGCAAAATTCGCCGGACCGGCGTCAAGGCGCAAGGGTCTCCAGGCTCTGAAACGGGCGGTGCGGGCGCTTCCGCGAGACAAGGAGATCGTTCTCTACTGCGGCTGCTGCCCGTGGAAGAGGTGCCCGAACATTCGCGCGGCCTTTCGGGCCACACAGGGGTGGGGATTCAAAAGTGTCAAGGCGTTGTATGTCCCCAGGAATTTCCGGCAGGACTGGATCGCGAAAGGCTTTCCCATCGAGAAAGGGGCTGAACAACAATGAGGCGGGTGTTGAAGGGCTTTACGATGCTGGGTATCGCGCTGGATGAAGCGAGCATAGCGGAGGTGAAGACCTTCGTGCAGCGAGTTGGCGTTAATTACCCGGTGATGATGGGAACCGACCAAGTGGCCGCCGCCTACGGAGGGATTCAAGCCCTTCCGACGGCGTTTCTCGTCGGACGCGACGGCAAGATTCTAAAAACCTACGTTGGGGCTCGCGAGAAATCCGACTTTCAACGGGACATTGAAACGCCTTTGTCTCAGGCCGGCAACGAATCCAAGCGATTAAAAGCGAGACCGTGAAACTGCGTGAAAGCGGAATGCCCGAAGAGGCTTACTGGGAGACGCTCTTTGATGTGCCGCGGGTCCTGGACCACCTGAGAATAGATGCCGGCCTCAAGGACGTGGTCGAATTGGGCTGCGGCTACGGCACATTCACGATTCCTGTGTTGGGAATCCGTCCAAGGCCCGAACAGATTATCGAGTGGGCGGCGCAGACGGGGCTGCTCGAGGCCGAGGGGCCGCCGGTGGCATTGCCGCCCTGGCATTATGGGCTGAGGCTGCGGCGTAAAAGGCCCATAGGAGAATGAAATGCGGCTGCCTCCTCTGTTGCGGGACAAGCTCTACCACCGCCCGGCCGTGTTGACACCGGACAACCTCTTGCGGGAGGCGCGGCGGCAAAAG
>JAJYHY010000118.1 GCA_021784555.1 bacterium | reverse complement strand
AGGTGCTCAACTGCGAGAGCCAGTCCACAGGCTTGGGCTCACTCGGTTTCGTTTCGGCGACACGCGATGTCGCTTCCAGATCTTTCATGCAAATTCCTTTCCGTTTATCCGCCGAGACAGGGCGGGTTTTGCGGCCGTCCACCCTCATCCTTCCGAGATGCGACACCGGCGATTAGCTTAAGCCTTGCCCGCGAAATTGGCGATCCATTATTTAGCGCGCACGCAAGGCGTCCCCACTCCTTCGCCACTCGCCGGCGAGTCTCCTCAACAGCCCCAGGACAGCCACGCTTCCTTCCGCTTCCCCTTTCTCAAAGTCGCCCTTGGTTTTGGCCATGCAGTTGGTCACATGCGCCAGGCACAGCACCGGCAGATCTGCCCTGCCGGAGTGACGCTGACGATCAGTTTGCAGCCAGAGGCGAACAACTCCTCGGCCACCAGCACCGCAGAGGGCGCTCCCACCGCGCAGCCGATCACACCCACGGGTGCTCGATTCAAAGCAACGGTGTAAACCTCCCTATGATAGCACGCCCAAGCCGAACTCAGCCTGCCAGCGCCTGTCTTTCGCAAGTGCCTTACCAAGTCGCCGTCCGGATCCGACACGCAGACCCGCGGCACTCTTCGCTTCGGGAGCGCCTTTTGCCGCCGCGCCTCCCGCAAGAGATTGTCCGGTCTGAACACGGCCGGGGGGTGGTAGAGCTTGTTCCGCAGCAGAGGAGGCAGCCGCATTTCGTCCTCCTATGGTTTTCCGCGCCGCAGCCTCAGCCCATAATGCCAGGGAGGCAATGCCACCGGCGGCCCCTCGGCCTCGAGCCGCCTGGTCTGCGCCGCCCACTGGACGATCTGTTCGGGCCTTGGACGGATTCCCAACACAGGAATCGTGAATGTGCCGTAGCCGCAGCCCAATTCGACCGCGTCCTTGAGGTTGGAATCTATTCCCAGCCGGTCCAGGATCAGCGGCACGTCAAAGAGCCTCTCAAGGAACGGTTTTCCGGTGGATCCGTGAAGCCGTAGAGGAAAGTGCCAGGAACGCCGGTTTCAGGATTATTTCTGGCGAGGATTTTGCATCCAAGAATCTTCCTGCCCGCGAAATGATCGTTGGTGAGCTTGCCCGCGCCAACTGTCTCGCAGCGGAAATCACAAGCCTCAACCCGAACGTTCTTGTCGAGGCCGGACTTGCTCAGGCCATGGGTAAACCCGTGTTTTTGCTGACCCAGGTTGACAAACCCGGCGACGACCTGACATCACGAGTGCCTACGACTCTGCAGGTCCAAGTCCTCATCCCGTATGAAGCAACGCCGAAAGGAGTTGGCATTCTCGCGTCACAGTTGAGGTTGGAGCTTACAAACTACCGCCGTTCGTCGATTGGGTCTCCCGCGATTCTCAGCCGCTCACAAAATTGGCAATCCTCTCTTCGCTATCGAGACGAACCTCGACCCTCTCCAACGGCGGGTAGATGAGCAGCGGACAACGGAAGCCACCGAGGTAATTTCCCGAATCAGGTCCTCGATGGAAAAGGCCAAAAACACAGTAGAACAGTTCAAATCCCTGACGCGGGCGCAAGAAATACACGCGAGCCCAATTTTCTTGCGGCCTCTGCTGGTTGGTTCATGCCAAACGGCAACCGATCAACGCGTCACGTGTCAAATCGAGTGCCCTGAGAATGTGAGAATTCGAGGCGACCCGGATCGCTTGGCGGAGTGCTTCGATGAGCTAGTTCGCAACTCCATCACCTGGTTCAACAAGACCGAGAAAGAACTGGAAATCGCTTGTGTTGCTCCTGCTGCTCCACCCTTGCCGCCAGGACTCGACACCTCGCGGCAATATGCCGCGATCCACTTCCGAGACAACCGATCCATGTGGTGCTTACGGATTTGGTGATGGCGAACGAACATAGGGGTCGGTTCTCCATCTTTCCACATTTTGACTTGGGTTCTCGGCCGTTGCCACTACACTGAGCGCCATGGCGAGAAAGCTCCGAGTTCAATATCCGGGCGTCATCTGTCACGCGATGAACCGGGAATGAACATACATGATATGTAGCGCGCTACATATCATGTAATATGCTGCCCCGGAGATATGCCGCGCGGCCTCAGCAACGAAGCCACTGGCCGGGTCGCGCGCCACTTGGGTGGCAGCATAAATCCTGTAACACTTTTGCTCTTGCGCTCGTTTAACCTTACGTGGGCGAACCAATCCCAGCACGACAAGCGGTGCTTGACAGGAACCTGCGAGAGGTGACCCGGTTGTGGCTCCGCAATGGCCTCACGCCCGGCTCAGTTGCTGTGTATCGGCCGTGGGTCCAGAGATTTAGAGCCTACTGCGGGGAGCGTGGGCTGGACGAGTTGCAGCGGTTGACTCTGCTCAAGGTTAGAGAGTTTTCCGAATGGTACGCGAGAAAGCGGCGGATACGGCGGTCACCGGCCCGCGAGGCAGCCCGTAAAGTCCTCTATGCGCGGTCGAACGCTTTGGCAAGCTTGGGTGTCGGTGTGCCCGAGTGGAGTCCCATCGCGCCCACGCCAACCATCCGCCCCGTCGGCTATGCTCCGTGCGGGCCCTGCTGCGCTTCTTGCATGCTTCCGGACGGTTGCGCTTCGATCTGGCCGCCTCGGTAGTGGGGCCGGGGCTCAAGCCCGACCGAAACCCGCCCAAGGCCTTGCCGTGGTCCCAAGTCCGCAAAATCCTGCGCGCCGTGGATCGCGGCACCCGGATGGGGCTTCGGGATTATTCGATCCTCCTGCTCATGAGTCTTTAGGGACTCGGGGGTGCCGAGGTGGTCAGCTTGCGTCTTGAGGATATCAACTGGGACCGGAAGACCCTTTGTGTCCTTCGGCCCAAGACCCAATCCACGATCCTCTTGCCGCTACTGCCTGCGGCCGCTGGGGGCTTGGCCAGTTACATTCAGAACAGCCGGCCCAGTCCCAATGCTTATCGCCAAGTCTTCCTCCGATCCGTTAGGCCTCACCGGCCGTTCAGCGGATCGAGCGGCATTGCTCATATGCTCACGAAGTACGGCCAGAAGGCGGGCGTCACCACTGGCCCGTTGGGGAGCCATGTCCTGCGGCACAGCCAAGCCACCCGGCAGGTCGAGTTGGGAACCTCCTTGAAGCTCGTGGGTGACATCTTGGGCCATCGCTATCCGGAGAGCACCTCTGGCTACACCCGCTCGGCGGTGCGCCGGTTGCGTGACTGGGCGTTACCACTGCCCCATGCCTAAGCATTTTGTGAGCGTTTTGGCCGCGGAGATAGAGGCGTTTCTAAAGTTCAAGCGCAACCTGGGCAAGCCCTATGCTGGCGGGTACTACAGACTGCTCAACTTTGATCGTTATGTCGCCAGGCATCACCGCAGGCGCGGGCCGTTGGATTGGCCGAGCCTGGTCAGCGGATGGCTGAGTCGCGGGCCGGCACGTAAATCCGGAACCATGCGCTGTGATGTATCCGCGCTTCGCCAGTTTTGCCTTTTTCGTCGGCGTTATGATCCCCGAGGATTTATCCCCGACCAGCAATGGGCGCCGAAAGGGCCTCGCACCACGTTCTTGCCGGAGGTCCTCTCCGGGGCGCAGGCAGCCCAGTTCATTGCTCGTACTGGGGAGCTAAAAAACCTGCGACTCCGAAGAAGCGGTATGCGCGTGCTGATATGCATCCTCTACAGCACCGGCCTGCGGCTGGGAGAGGCCTTGCGCCTTCGATGGACCGATGTTGTTCGGCTCGGTCAAGGGCGCCTTCACCGGGGCGCACGCGGACCGCGAGGGCGGAGATTCCAATTTCACCCTCCTGGAAGGCGTCGAGCGCAACACCATCATCCAAATGCTGAAGGACACTGGAGGCAATAAGCTCGAAACCGCCAAGCGCCTGGGCGTTGGCCGCCAAACCCTCTACAACAAGATTAAGGCTTACGGCATCGAGGTTTGATCCCGGTGCGGATTCGGCTGCCGAACGTGCGCAAGCCTGGACGGCATTGCGACGCGCGAGCTGTGCATCAATGGGCCTGCCAGAGCGGATTCCGAGCCCGAGCCCGGGCTTAGTGCATTGGGCCCTCGTCACAAGTCCCTCAGGGCGGAACCCGTGTTGAAATAATTGATCGTCGTCGGTGACCGCCGCCGGAAGTTTTGAATTCACCGTCTCTGGAATCAGTGGCGCCAGTTACATCATAGAGACCTCCACCAACCTGGTAAATTGGGCCCCGGTCGAAACCAACGCCGCGCCGTTCTTGTTCCTGGACGCCAACGTCACCCAGTATGCCTGCCGCTTCTTCCGGGCGGTCCGGGCGCCGTAGCCGCCGAGTGAACTGCACTCGAGGGCGCCCGGCTCGAGTCCACCCTGCTTTGACATTCTGAATGAATTGGCCCCCAACCTGCTCCCAATGCGTGAACGCGTCGGCGCCGTGCCGCGCGGGATGCCCGGACGCCAAAACGGACACCAAACCTGTTGGAAACGGTATGGGCGGGTCAGGGAAGATTATGCTTGATTAGCCAATAAAATCAGGCATTTTGGAGGCGCAATCGCGGCGAAAAAGGGCCGAGTCCCACCACCGGCACCAGTTCTACGGGTGCGCGCCGTTCACGTTTTCCGGGGAAAAGAAGCGATCAGGGAAAGAAAGCTGGAGAAACATGCAGACTGTCGAAAAAGGGGAGGTCTTCCTTGCGCCGTCCGTTGAAGGCTGGGGGTTGACACGCGCGCGAATGGGCCTATTTTTGAATTAATGGAAGCAGTTGTCTCACCAGAAGCGGTCATCCGCTTGAGCGAGAGCGCGGCCCAAGAGGTCAAAAACCTCCTGCGCAAGCCGGAGAACGAAGGCAAGACCTTGCGCGTGTATGTCGAGCAAGGGGGATGTTCCGGGATGCAATACGGAATGGTTTTCGATGCATGGCGCACGGATGATTTGACCGCCGAGTTCTACGGCGTTTCCGTTCTGGTTGATCCATTCAGCGCTCAGTACGTGCGAGGGGCGGTCGTTGACTTCAGCGACAGCCTGACCGGTGGCGGCTTCAAGATCACCAACCCCAACGCACGGCAGAATTGCGGTTGCGGAAAATCCTTTGCAGCCTAGGCGCCCAACAGCGGCCAGGCTGAATAACGCCGTTCCGTGCGATGCGGAACGGCTTTTTTGTAAAAAGCCTCGCGTATCAGGGTGTGGGCTTGGGCTTCCGTCCGCCGGGTCTCCTGCCAATGCCCGGCCAGCAACTCTACTCGGTACGATCCACTACCCCTGGCTGGAGCAGCGGACGGAGCGCCACTCAAAGGCCGGCAACCAGGACAATTGGACTCACAAACTGGAGCGGCCAAGGCCAGCGAGCCAATCCCCCCAGGTAATGCCAGATGGTGCGCAGGAGCGGGTTCTTGTCCATCGGCTTTCGATTGAGCATTGCCAGGATTAGAAGCCAGAAATAGGCGATGATCAGCATCCGCCCGAAGCTCAGCGCGGACTCACGGAGTTCCACGTTCGACAACATTGTTCGATGGTGATACACCCTTTTTTGACCCCTCGAGAACCTTGGCAGGGAGAGGCCGGTTGTGGTAAAAAGCAAGGGTAAACACAGGAAAGTCCATGGATATGTCCAACACAATAACAAAACCATTGAAGAAACTCTTCAGCCCCAGCGCCTTGGCGGCAACCGTCGTCACCGGCATGCTCATCCAGGTGGCGGTGGCATCGGGAGGCGGCGGCCAGAGCTGCCTCTCCCAATGCGCGGTCTTCACGCAGCCGTCCGACTGCTACCCCAACCTGGAGTGTAACGTCAGCGGCACCACCTATTACTGGTGCTGCCCAATAGGGGACTCGTGCGGTCAGGATTACGTGGACTACACCTGCAAGTACTACTATGGGGGGTGGTGCGTGTGCCCTGGCAGCCCTAGCAAGTAACGCTGGTGGCACTAGGTGCGGCCTGCTCCGGCCCTGCTGTGCTGCGCAAGGCGGCGGTGTCGCCGATGGGGCTCCTGGTGTCAGGCTGAGTCTATGTCCGGCACGAGTTGCAGGTGTGAGCGGAGTTCGGCTGCGTGGGACGGGGGTGAGGCTCGCCGCCAGAGGCGGCCAGCCTTTACGCTCATTGAGCTCCTGGTTGTCATTGCGATCATTGCCCTGTTGGCGGCGATGCTCCTCCCAGCATTGTCTCTGGCCCAAGCCCAGGCCAGGTCGGCCAGTTGCCAAAACCACCTGCGTCAGATGGAGGTTGCGCTCCGCCTGTACGTGGAGGACAACCGCAGCTCGTACCCCTACGCCGTGATGAACACATCACGGCAATGGTCCGCCCCGTACTTCTTGGTTGAGTGGGAGGACGAGATGGCTCCCTACTATCCGCTGAGCTGGACCAACCGCGCCTACCACTGCCCTGGATACAGGGGACCAATTTTGGCGGACACGCTGGTGGGGGGTGCCTACGGGCTTGAGGGAAACCTTTACGTGGGGAGTTACGGCTACAACGGGTTCGGCACGGAACCGTCTGCCCCGAACTCGCCCCTAGGCCTTGGCGCCTGGGGCTCTGTCGCCGCGGGCGGCCCCGTCCCGAGCTCAGGCGTGCGACCGATCCGCGATTCCACCATCCGCGCACCTAGTGAAATGATTGCGTTCGCTGATTCGACGCTTGAACCCTGGGCGAGAGATCCGACCGAGGGTCTGGATTACCTCTCCGTGCCGCCGTATCCAGAGCACGGGTCGGGCATGGACCCGGCGGCCTACCCCCCACGCCACGGGCAGGAATATAACTTTGCCTGCTGTGATGGCCACGTCGGGAGGATGCGGCCTGGGCTCCTCTTCAGCCCCTGGAAAAACGCCGTCCGGTGGAACAACGATCACCAGCCTCATCCAGAGACCTGGAAAGGGACGCCATGACAGCGGCCAGGCACATTTGGATTTTCGGAACCGTTCTGGCGGTCGTTTGCGCGCTGAGACTCGTGTTTCCAGCCCACTACGGCGCGGACCTGCGCCGGGCGGCGTCAGAGGCTACCGCCGCGCGCAGCCGCGAGGTGGAGGCGACGTGGTGCGCCCAGGCCTACAGCGACTTCTCGGCGGCCAAGGTCGCCCGAGCCGCCTTGGCTACAGCCCCGCTGAGGGAGCTATCGAAGGTGCAGCAAGCGGCGCTCAAGGTGAGACTGCCGCAGGTTCTGGGCTACCTTGAGCATCCGACCCTGGACGGGTACTACCGGCTGAAGACCGGCGGATTTCACTGGACCTTCGCGCCGAGCGCGCGCACCGTTGCCCTGCTCGGTCCGTCAGCGCGCGGGCGAGTCTCCCCACGGCGTCAGGGCGACGCGAAGGAGTTTGTCAGGCTCCTGTGGAACAGGGCGCAGGCGGGAGGCAAGCCCTGTCTGCCGAAGCTCACGGCGGTGTGCCTCTGGACCGTTTCTTCACCGCTGGGAAGAGGGGCGCTTTGCTCGGCATCGCCCGGAACTGCCTCATTCTCTGGCTTTTGAAGCTCGCCTATGACTATTACTTCCCGCGTTGGCGCGCGGGCGCGGCTGGGGCGGAGGGTTCAATGGGCAGCGAGCGTTCGGAGGCGGAGGCGAGGAGCGTGGCGCCGGTGTAGAAGGGGACGAGGAAACGCGACGCAATGGCAGTGGCATTTGGCGGGGCGAGTTGTTGTGACGGCCTCGTTTGCCTCTGTGCCGGAGGCACCTATCGCAAATCGCAAATTATGAGCGCCCCACCTGACCTACGCACGGCGCCAAGCCACCTGCCAGATGGGCAGCCGGAGCGAACCGCACTGCCCCTGTACCTCCCATGCCGCGTGCTTCCTCCGGCGCGCCCGTATTTCGCGCAGCGTTTGGAGTGCGACGCCATCCGTCGCCTTCGTTTTGCTTCCCCTCCAAGCCCAGAGTGAGAGGTGCTCAACGTAGCGCAGATTTGTCCCGACGCGTCGGGATATCGCCGATTTGCAACCGACAGGGCGCGAGCCTCGTGGCGGATTTGACCCCGCGCGAGCTGGATGCCCTGGCCGGCGTACGAGATCAGGAGTCCTGAGTCTGGCTCACTGCGGCCACAGCGAGCTCTGAACCTCGCTCATGCGTTGCCAAATGTACGCCGGAAGCGCGTGCAGAAGCAGCAAAATCAAAACGGCGGCCACCAGCGGCGTCAGGTCCAGCCGCGAAAACTTCAAAGGCGCCCATCGGAATGGCGCCAGCAGAGTCCGGCCGATGCTGGAAATAAGACCCCAAAAGGGACTGGTTCCCACATAGACGTAGCCCGCAACCAGGTAGAGCAACAGCAGCACCGGCAGCAGATACTTCAGGCTGAAGAGAAGCCCGCCGCCGACCATCAAACCCTGTTCGAGCAGATGGCCCAGGGACTCGGTTCGATCCACCACCCCCTGCTGGAGCAGCAGCGGGTGGAGCACGACCCAAAGGCCGGCAACCAGGACAATTGGACTCACAAACTGGAGCGGCCAAGGCCAGCGAGCCAGTCCCCCCAGGTAATGCCGGATCAGGCGCAAGAGCGGGTTCTTATCCATCGGCTTTCGATTGAGCATTGCCAGGATCAGAAGCCAGAAATAGGCGATGATCAGCATCCGTCCAAAGCTTAGCGCGGAATAAAGGAGGACGGAGCTGAAGACCTGGTCCCGGAATGCCAGCGTAACCACCGCCAGGTCCACCCGAGGCGTCCATTCCAGCGCCGGTCCGATCTGCCGATAGACTACGGCGCGGAGCAGCACGAGCGCCGCTATGGCCGCCGGCCACTGCCAGTGCCAGGCGCCCAGCCGGCGCAGTGCTCTTGTGCGCTGCAAGGTGCTGGCCAATGTCGCGGGCGAGGCTGTTCCCACCACGTCGATAGCCCCCGCGCGCCAGCGCAGCCAAAGCAGCACTCCAGCCACGTTCAGTAGAAAATCGATCAATCTCATTTCAACGTGTCTGTGACGGTCGGATTCCTTCCGCCCCACAGCCACTTAGTTGGAATGGCTTTGAGGACGGGTCACGTTCTTCCTCTTGCTCTTGCTCCCCCCTCAAGGATTGAGAGCAAGAGCATGATAAGGAGCAATAGGCCTGCGTCACCTAAGCTAAAGGTCGGTGGCTTCCACCCCACCGCCTCTCTGGCGGTTCCACCGCTCTCACATCATCTTGAGCAGCGTCTCCGCCATCTCAGACGGGGTTGGAGCAACTCCTATGCCCGCCTCGCGGAGGGCCTGAATTTTCACCGCCGCCGTTCCCTTGCCTCCACTGACGATGGCGCCGGCGTGGCCCATGCGCCGGCCGGGAGGCGCCGTAGCACCGGCAATAAAACCGGCCACCGGCTTGCGGCAGTTGTGTTTGATCCATTCGGCGGCTTCCTCCTCCGCCGCGCCGCCAATCTCGCCAATCAGGATAATACCGTGCGTGTCGGGGTCGGCCGTGAACATCTTGATGACGTCGAGGTGCGTCGTCCCCGCCACCGGGTCACCCCCGATGCCTACGCAGGTGGACTGGCCCGCACCGCGGCAGGTGAGCTGCCAAACCGCTTCATAAGTGAGCGTGCCGCTGCGAGATACAACCCCGATATGCCCCTTTTTGTGAATGTATCCTGGCGCAATCCCAATGCGGCAGCCGCCGTGTGAATCCGGGCCTTCTCCCGGCGTCACCACGCCCGGGCAATTCGGCCCAATCAACCGCGTCGCCTTGCCTGCCATGGCCCGCTTGACCTTGACCATGTCATTGACCGGTATTCCCTCGGTGATGCAGACCACCAACTCCAGTCCCGCATCGACCCCTTCCAAAATGGCATCGGCCGCGAAGGGCGGCGGCACGAAAATGGCCGAAGCGGTGGCGCCCGTCTCCTTGACCGCTTCAGCCACGGTATCGAATATGGGCGCCTTGTTGTCGAAGAGTTGGCCGCCTTTGCCCGGTGTTACACCAGCGACAATTTGGGTGCCATAGCCGAGGCTAAGCTGCGTGTGCCGGGCGCCGAAGCTTCCGGTGATTCCTTGAACGATGACTCTAGTATTGGGTTTAACAAGAATCGACATGTCTATGATGTATAAAAAGTTCCCACGCGCCTCTTCATGCATTGACGTTATCAGTTTCCCACCGCCCCGACAACCTTTTGCGCCGCATCGGCCATGGAATCGCCCGTGATGAGCGTCAGACCCGAATCGGCCAGGGTTCGTTTGCCGGCGCTCACGTTGTTTCCCTCCAGGCGGACGACCAACGGAAGCTTCAGGCCGGTCTGCTTCACGGCGGCGACGATGCCGGTGGCAATGATGTTGCAATCCATAATGCCGCCGAAAATATTCACCAGAATGCCCTTCACGTTGAGGTCCTTCATGATGATCTTAAAGGCCGCCGTGACTTGCTCAGTGCTGGCGCCTCCGCCGACGTCCAGGAAATTCGCCGGCATGCCCCCGTAATGCCGGATGATGTCCATGGTGGCCATAGCCAAGCCCGCGCCATTGACCAGGCAGGCGATGTTCCCGTCAAGTTTAATATAGTTAAGGTTATGCTCGCTGGCCTCGGTCTCCAAGGGCGCCTCCTCGGCGAGGTCGCGCATCGCCTGGATGTTGGCGTGACGATAGAGGGCGTTGTCATCCAGCGAGATCTTCGCATCGACAGCGGAAATGCCCGGCTTGCCCTGGGCGTCCGTGATAATGCACAGGGGGTTGATTTCCACCAGGCTGGCGTCGCACTCCCACCAGGTCTTATAGACCCCCGAAATGAGCTTCGCCGCCTGTCCGATGAGCCCTTCCTTGAGCTCCAGCGCCCGGGCCAGCTTCCGCGCCTGGAAGGGCATGAGCCCGACCGCCGGGTCAACCCATTCCTTGACAATCTTCTCCGGAGTTCTTGCGGCTACTTCTTCGATGTCCACGCCACCTTCAGTGCTCACCATGATGATGGGGCGTGAGGCGGCGCGGTCCAACAGCACCGCCAGGTAAAGTTCCTTCTGAATCTGCGGCGCCAGCGCAACCAGCAGCTTACTCACCAGCCGGCCATCGGGTCCCGTCTGTTTGGTGACCAGCACATTGCCCAGCATCGCCTTGGCGTTTTCAAGAACTTCATCCGCCGTTTTGCACAGCTTCACCCCGCCTTTGAAGCCGTTCTTAAACGTCCCTTTTCCGCGGCCGCCGGCGTGGATCTGGGCCTTGACGACCGTGAGTTTGGCGCCGTCCTGATAGAGTTTTTGGGCGATGTCCTTCGCCGCTTCGGGCGCGTCGCAGCTTTGTCCGGCGGGCACGGCCACGCCATATTGAGTTAGGAGTTGTTTGGCTTGATATTCGTGAATATTCATCGTGGGGGATAAAAAAGGTGCTCGGTTGAGGGGGGCTAGTTGGCGCGCTCTCTTCCCGCGCCGGACGCCATTGGCCTTCCGCGGCGTCAGGCGCTAGCGACGGTCCTTAATCGGGACATAATGGCGCAGAGCGGCTCCGGTATAGACCTGGCGCGGACGGTAGATGCGAGTGGGGGCCTCCATGACTTCCTTGTAGTTGGCGATCCAGCCCGGCATGCGACCGATGGCGAAAACGACGGTGAACATTTCCAGCGGGATGCCAATCGCTCGCATAATGATGCCGCTGTAAAAATCCACGTTGGGATACAACTTTCGCTCGACGAAGTAGGGGTCTCGCAGGGCTGCTGCCTCCAGGTGCTTGGCAATATCCAGGAGGGGATCGCTGATGTGGAGTCTGGCCAGAAGATCGTCGCAGGCCTTCTTTATGATCTTGGCGCGAGGGTCGTAGTTCTTGTACACGCGGTGGCCGAAGCCCATGAGCCGTTTGCCGCTGTTCTTATCTTTGGCGGCGGCGATGAACTTTGAACCGTCATCGCCGGAGTCATGGATCTGCTGGAGCATTTCCAACACCGCCTGGTTTGCCCCGCCATGGAGCGGACCCCAGAGGGCGCACACGCCCGCCGCCGCGCTGGCAAAGAGGTTGGCCCGGCTGGAGGCCACCATCCGCACCGTTGCGGTCGAACAGTTCTGCTCATGGTCGGCGTGAAGCAGAAAAATCAAGTCGAGGGCCTTAACCGCCTCGGGCTTTAGCTCGTAGTCCTGGTATGGCTGTGAGAACATCATGTGGAGGAAGTTGGCCGTGTACTTCAGATCCGGCTTGGGATAAATGATCGGCAGGCCTCGCGACTTGCGGTAGGCAAAGGCCGCTATGGTTCGAACCTTTGAAAGCAACCGAGCGGCTTGGACCATGAACGTGCTCCGGCCGCCTTCGTGGAGCAACTCCGGATAGAAGCAACTGGCCGCGTTGATCATCGAGGATAGGATCGCCATCGGATGCGCCGTGGTCGGGAACCCCTCGAAGTGGTACTTCATCGCCTCGTTGAGAAGTTCGTTCTCCGTCAACAGATCTGAGAACTGGCGCAATTCCTCATGGGTTGGCAGGTGGCCCATGATGATCAGGTGAGCCACCTCGACGAAGCTGGAGTTTGCCGCCAACTCCTCGATGGGAATGCCTCGATACCTCAGGATGCCTTGCTCACCGTCAATGAACGTAATCGCGCTCTGGCAGGAACCCGTGTTGGCATAGCCGTCATCCAGTGTGATGAGACCCGTCTGGTCGCGAAGCGACGAAATATTAATGGCGTGCTCCTTTTCGGTGCCCTCGACAATAGGCAGCGACCACTTTCTTCCATTCAGCATCAGTTCGGCGGTAGTACTCATACGCAATTCCATTCTCTTAATAACTTAGATTTCCTCTGAAGCCGAAAGCAACCCTAAACGTCCCGCCCGCGGAAGATAGATGGATTTAGGTGCTAATAAGTGCTAGAAAGTGGGAGAACGTGTGGATTGGATGCTCATGCCTGTCGATGATCAAGCAGATCAGAATACGGGATTTCAAGTCCAGCATTATCAGGACTGGCCCGCCGCTCCAGCGCCCGCGCCTGCCGACCGTTTCTCCTGGAACACGGGGGTATCGCGCAAGCCGATGGTGGCCTGTTTGCGGAACCACTCGTTAAAGGCGTCGTCCTGCCGAGTTTGGCGCAAGTGGCGGAGGAAGGCGGGCATGGCCGCTTCCATTTCGGCCTGGTTGACGGGCAGCTTCTCCTTGACGTAAAGGATAAAACCGCCCTCGCTGGTCGGCTCCAGGCGGCTCATCTTGCCTGGTTTGAGGCCGAAGGCCGTCTCCTTGACCAAGCCGAGGCTGGCGCGTCCCTCCAGTTCCGGCAGGGAGCGGGTGGAAATGGAGAAGGGCGGGATTTCCACCGGTTTAAGACGGGCCTGTTTGACCGCATCCGAGAAGGATTTCCCCTTGGCGATGGAATTGGTGAACTGTCCGTATGCCATTTCTCCGGCCGTTCGTGCGAGCCGGACCGCCTGCTCGTGCTTGTAATCCGCTACGACCTGGTCGTGAATGGTCTTGAACTTGGGGATCTGGCTGGGAAGGCGCTTATCATAAGCAATGATGTAAAACGCGTTCTGGCCCGGAAGCGGTCCGGCGATGGGGTCGTTGGTGGGGGTGAGGGAAAAGGCGGCGGACACGAAGCCGGAGCCGACATCGAGGTTGGTCGGCCCGTCGCTTTCAGTAAAGGGAGGTGTTTCTTTGACCGCCAGCCCCTTCTCCTTGGCCAAGTCCTGGAGGTTTTCCGGGCGGGCCGGTTCCTTGTCGTAGAGCTCGGTGGCAAAATCGTTGGCCTTCCGGTGTTCCTCGAGGGCGGCCTTTTCGCGGATCAATTCCTCCCGGATCTTCGCCTTGGCCTCCTTGGGGGTCTTGCCGAAGGTGGTGTAATTCGTCCCCAGCCGATCAAACGTCGCGTCCACCTCATCGGCCAGATTGGTCTTGGCCAGCTCAGATTCGGCCTGGGTCATCGAATTGGAAATGGGAAACTCCACGTACTTCACCTGGACCCGCTCCGGGATGCGGTAATCGGCCAGGTGATTGGAATAGAACAGAGAAAGGCTCTCGGGGTTGACGGGGATATTGGCAACGTAATTGGAGGCCTCAAAGAAGACGGCCTCGGTCGCCAACTCCTGGTATTGGCGGGCATAGAGCTCCTTGGCTTCTTCGGGAGGGACCAGCAGACCGCTGACCGCGACGGTTGAAATCAGTTCTTGATGCTCGAGCAAATGCCGGACAAACCCCTCGAAGTCGGAGGCCTGGAGTCCGCGCGGGGCGAGCACTTGGGTGATGAAGGCCTGGGGTGAGGAAATGCCGGCGCGCTCAAACCGCCCGAGCATCGCGCGCGCAAAGTCGGCCACCATCTCCGGGCTGACGTGAATGCCGAGTTGCTGGGATTTCTGGTTGAGCAGGAGCCAGAAATAGGTCTCGCGGTTCAGGTCGAAGTGGGTGTCCTTGGTGGACTGGCTGTCCGGCCATCGGCCCCGATTGAAGAAGTATTGCAAGCTCACCTCGCGCATCGCCTGGCGGAACTGGTCTTCGTCAATGGGCTGGCCGTTGATCGACCCCAGGTTGACCGGGCCGCCAACCGAGCTCATCCGAGTATAAGGTGAGAAAAAGACGACGAAGCTGACGACGGTGATTCCGATGATGAATATCCACAGCCAGGTCTGATGTTTTCGAATTGTCCCAAACATAAATCTACTTTGCAGTAAGAGCGCGGAACTTAACCGCCCCGCCGGGGGCGGGTCAAACTCAAAATCAGCCCTTTGGCTCTTTACAGCCAAGGGCCGGTTTGCCAACCTCCCGCCTCATGTTAATGAAGTATCTGCCCGTTCTGATTCTGCCGCTGCTGGTGGCCGGTTGCTCCACGACCATCACCAACCTCACGCCGCAATTGCAGACTCGCAAGGCGGATAACCTTTACCCGGTGGCGGTGGCCCTGGATAGCACCCAGCAGACGTTACTGTGGGAAACCATCCGCCCGCGGGTGGTGGTCGATAACACCTCCTACGCCCTGCAGCCGACTCCCTTCATGACCAACCGCTGGGAGGGCCTGATGCCGGTGCCTGCCTCCGAGGATACCGTCCGTTACCAGTACCAGTTTGACTACGACTACAATGCCATGGGCGGGCCCAAACCCGCCAACCTCCTCTCACCCCAATACACGCTCCGCATCGTTCCCCAACCGGAGTCGAATAACCAGTCGCAGTAGCCCGGCGTGGCGTCCGGGGCGTCACTTTTCCGCCCCGCGCTACCGCGCCACCGCGCCTTCAGTAAGAACTCGTTGGCCTTTTCGTATTCCGGACGTTCGCGCGTGGCCGCCGAAAGCCGCCTTTCTCCGTGGATGCCGGCCCGCTTCCAACACCGCGTCCCCGAGCGTCACATAAACCGGCGCGGCGCCTAACTCAATCTCCAGTTCTGCTTGCGCCCCATGAACTGTGAATCTCTTGCCCATGCTCGTCATCGCGCCAAAACGACTCGTCCCCTCCGCTTGAATCCCCACCTCAATCGGGTGTGGCTCGCCCATCATCCAGGCGGCCAGTTTCCTCGCGCCCGCTGAATTGGCGCAGAGCAGGACATAATCCTCCTTGCTGGCAAGCGCCACTCTCTTCACGATATGAAAGCCTCCCAGTTGGTGAGTGAGCGTCCGAATCGCGACATAGGCGGGCTTCGGCTCCAAATCGGGCAGGACCGTGCCGAAATTGTCTTCCCGTTCATTCGGGTCCGTCCCGTCGTTTTGCCAGTCATACCAAATGGAGAGCGGGACGCCCTGGAGCAAGTTGGCCAATTGCTGGCGGGCGGCGAACGCCGCCTGGGTTTGCAGGGAAACTCCACTCCGATGCGTCGCGTAGCCCCACTCGCCGCTGAGGATGGGAATCTTCCCGCGCCGGGCCGGCGGCGCGTAGCGGTCCACCAGCGCACGCAGCCGGGCGAAATCAGCCGCGGCGGTCTCCGGCGGACGGCTGTAGTCTCGATAAGGGTGAACGCTTACGCCATCGAGATAGTTCAACACGCCCGATTTGAGAAAGCTCTCCAAAAAGCTCCAGGGAAATCCCGATGAGGCCGGCCCAATGACGGTGGCCTCCGGCGCCGCGTCCCGAATCGCGCGGCATGTCTCCAGCGCCAGCCGCGTGTACTGCCGGACGTCCGGGTGGGGACTCCAAAACTGGATGTTGGGCTCGTTCCAGATCTCCCAGATCACGTGCCGGCCCCGGAAGTGCCGCACTGACGCCGCCGCCCAGCGGGCAAACGCCGCCACGCTCTCCGCGTGTTGAGGCGAGGCGACACTCCGCCGCACGCGCCCGTGGACGGGACCCCTGCTGGTTACCACCTCCTCGTAAAGCGGATTTGAATAATCCAATATCAGCACCGCCCTCAACCCGCGCGAGTCAAGGTTGTTCAACAATCCGTCATATTCGGACCAATCGTATTGCCCCTTCTTCCGCTCGATAGAAGCCCAGCCAAAATCCATCCGCACAAACTTGAAGCCGGCGGCGGCGATGAGGTCCAAGTCGCGCTGGTGGCCTCGGACGAAATGTATATTGACCCCGACCCCTGCGGGCAAAACCGGCTTCGGGATCTCGGTCGCGGTGGAGAACCAAGGGATAAGCGCAATCAATGTCGGGAAGGTCCATTTCATGAACTCAGGCTGCCCAGGGTCCAGCCTCTTTGTCAAGCCAGGATACCAATTGGCGGAGAGAGGCAGAGAGGCAAGGTGGAAGGTAAAGTGGGCGATAAAGTCCCAAGATCGGGGTCTTTGGGGGAGCCCCATGTAATCAGATTCCTTACATCGGTTTCCGAACTCCCCCTACAGACGAGAGGCGGGGGGTGCTGGTATGTTGGGCGCAGGTCTTGAAGGTGCGCCGTGGCGCTTCCTGTTCCCAAGCGGCCGCGGGCGCCTCCGACCGGGTGGAGTTGCTGATATGAATGATCCGTGCCTGACAATTTATCTTCGAGAGGTGGGGAGTTGGAAGCCACTCTCACCTGAGGAACAAACGGCGCTGGCCTATCGGGCGAAGGCGGGTGACGAGGCGGCGCGAGAGCGGCTCATCCAGGCGAGCCTGAAACTGGTGGTGGGAGTCGCCCGGACCTTCGCCGGCCATGGATTGCCCCTGTTGGACTTGATAGCCGAGGGCAATATCGCCCTGATGAAGGCGGTGGACCAATTCGATCCGGACAAGGGCGGCCAGTTCGTTCCGTTTGCCGCCCAGGCGGTGCGACTTAGAATCCGCCGCGCCCTTGAGAATCACGGCCGGACGGTGCGGTTGCCGGTAAGTTTCCGGGACCGCTACCGGAAGCTGGACAACGCCGAGAAGGAGTTGTGGCGGCGCCTGGCGCGGCTGCCAACCATGGCGGAGTTGGCGGTGGAGTCGCGGATGAGTATCAGCCAGATCGAGTCGATGCGCGAGGCCGTCCTGCCGCTGGTGCCGATCGCCGAACGTCCGAGCGAGGATTCCAATTCCGTCCCGGCGGATGCCCTGCCCGACGAGCATGCCGTTTTGCCGGACGAGAGACTGGCACGGGAGGAAATCGAGCGCGCCCTGGCCGAGACATTGGAGACGCTGCCGCCGCTAGAGTTGGCCATACTGCGCCGGCGTTTCGGCTTCGAAAGTGAACAGACGCAATCCCTGACCCAGGTGCGAGACGACTTGGGCCTGAGCCGCGAGGGGATCCGCCAACTGCAGAACCGCGCCTTAAAACGGCTCCGCTGCCGGCTTCATCTCAAGGACGTGGATCGCGTTCCTGAAGCGCGCGGCAGGGCGTCGGCGCTTCCGCCTGCTTTCCGCTGAGGCCGCATGGCTGGGGGGCGGCCAGGACCAGTTCCTCGTTTGCAGGCACGAAGGATTGGTCGTGAGTTGTCAGGGCTGAGGGATGATTCGGTAGAATCGGGTGACTGCGTCCAGGGGGACGGCGTTGGTGTACCAGATTGGGCCGTCGGCCAGGGTGACGGCTTGGAGCAACATCCAGTTGGTTAGATCCTGCGAGGTCTGCACGGTAAATCTGGCCGAGGCGGGCCCCGAAATCCGGAAAGCAAACTGCCCGTCGTCCAGCAAGAGCGGCGAATCGATTCTCGATGCGGCTGGCTGATTCATATTCAGAGTCCAGGCTACGTTCTGGGTCAGGAGACCCGCGGGGTCGTTGCGGACGAAGTCGGTGGTGTCTCGGACGGTGGCGCTCACGAGATTTGTGCCGGGGTTGAGCAAGGCCGTGGGGATGGAGAAGCTCTGGTTGGTTGCGCCGGGCACGGGCGCGGCATTGGTGAGCCACTGTATGGCGAGGCTGTGCGTCAGGGGTTCGAGGACGTTCAAGCTAAAGGCCACCGTTTGGGTGGCGCCGACGGAGAAGTCGGTCTGGGCGGGACTAAAGGAGTCGATGGGTCGTACCTTGCCATAGATGGCCAGGACAAGGGCCTCGCGGCAGACGGCGCAAAAAGGGCCGCCATAACTGCGCATCAAGCAGTTGAGTTGGGGGCGATACCAGCCGGTGGAATGGTAATGGGCGCCCTCAAAGAGGCCCACGACGTTGGCGTACTGGCTTGTGGGCGGGGTTGGCACGGGCGTGTCGTCGGCGATCCAGGCCTTCCACTTCACCAGGTCCCGGTTGGTCTGGCGAGTCGTATTGGGCTCCTCGGTGTCCGGAAAACCGGGGTAAGGGGTGTCGTATTCATCGCCGAGGTTGGCGAGCACGTGGCCGGTCTCGTGGGTCAGGATGTCAGACATGGGGAAGGCCACCGAGGCGAGGGCGGTGCGGTCAAATCCATCGGAGCCGCCCGGGTAAAACGGCTCGTTGACGAGCAAGACGGGAAGGTTGCATAGGGGCATGAACGTCTGGAGGAGGGCATCAACCTTGCCCTGGCCATCGGCGTAATTGGTGTCCTCGGCATCGGGAGGGATAGTAATCAGGGTATCGGTAATCGGGTCGTAGCTGCTGTTGAAATAGGTGTTCTTGTAGATTCCCGAAGCGGGATGGTCGGAACCGGATTGAGGAGATGGTACCGAGATGGCGAACGCGTTCAGGTAGCGGGTGTATTCGGTGTAGGGTTCATGGGAGAGCAGGGCGTTGATGGCGTTGGTGGCGTCTTTCAGGAACGCGGGCAGTTGACCGCTGGTGTAACCCTCGGACAGGAATACGACATTGAGCCGGTTGGACGCCGGCCCGTTGGTGAGGAGGGTCTCGAAGGAGGCCTGCTGCGCGGGGCACGCGAGAGGCGCCAAGACAACGAGCAGGGTGAGCAAGCAGGCGATCGCGAGCGCCCGGAGGTCATTCGCGCCCGCTCCCACGGGAGGGCCTGACCTGCTTACGTTGGATCGAACAAGAAACCGCAGTCTCATTAGGCTTTGAGCATTAGGCATTGGTCATTGATCATTGAGAACGCGGATGGGCGCGCGATTTTGGCAGTGGCCGTTGGGGCTGGAGCCAACATCCTTCAACCTTCATTCGAAGCCGAGCTTGAAGAATTGCTGGCCGGAACCGATGGGCAGCGTGACGCTGCATTGTCCGTTTCCGGTCACGACGTTGTTGGTCACCGTGGTCCAGGCCGGTGGAGAGAGGCTGGGGGACTGCTGGAGCACCAGGACCGGCGAGTTCGGCGGGGGAGTGGAACCTGCCGGGGCGGGTTGGTTCCAGGAAATCAGGAGCTGGCCGGGCGCCGAAGCCAGCGCAGCCAGGGTCGGCCATTGGGAGACCGTGATGTCGGCTGAGAATTCGGACGTGTTATTCGCGCTATCAGTGGCCGTGGCGCTCAGAAAGGAACCCGCCGTCGTGGGACCCGTAAGGGGGGCGACAAAGGCCGTCTCGCAACCGGACTGGATGGTCACGGTGGTCTCGCCTACGAAAGTCTGGCCCTCGCCGTACCCTGAAGGATCGGGCGCCGGGTTGGCAAAGAACTGCAGGCGATAGATGCCTGGCGGTCCGTTCAGCGTTCCGGACACCACGGTGCCGTTCCCGCAGAAGGCCTGGCTTAGCACGGGATAGTTCTGGGAGTCGTTGGCTCCGCTCACAAGGCCGCAGGAATGGAGCGGCATCACGCCATAATCCCCAAGATCGATACCCAGCGCGCCATTGGAGAAGATGGAATTGCCCAGGATGGCGTTATTGAAGGCGTTGGCGCGGATGCGCACGCCGGCATAGACCGTCTCGGCGAAGGCGAGGCGATTGCCCGCCCCTTCCTGCTCTCCGCCGATGAGGTTGTTTTCCGAACCGGCCTCGCACTCGACGCCGTGGAAGCGATTCCCCAAGGGGCTGGCGCCGTCGCTTTGCAGCCCGATCCAGTTTCCCTGAATGACGTTCCAGGAGGAGTTGACCAGGAAAATGCCGCGGGTGTTCCCGCCGCTCATGAGGTTGCCCGCGCCCGGTTCGACGCCGCCAATGTAATTGCTTGCCGCATTTTGCAGATAGACGCCTTCGTAATTGTTTCCCAGAGGCAGTGTCCCCGTGACATCCGTGCCCAGGCGGTTGCCTTCGATGCGGTTCTCCGAGGCGTCGCTGCCATTGCCGATGCCAAGGATAAAGACCCCGGCGTTGCCATTGGTTGAAATGAGGTTGCCGGCGCCCGGGGCCGCACCGCCGACGAGATTGGCCGAGGCGTCCGAGATGCCGACACCGGCGATGCCGTTGCCCAAGGGCCTGGTCCCGGTGGCATCGACCCCGATGAAATTGCCCTGGACGACGTTGCCGCGGGCATGGGGCCCGACTATCCAGACGCCCTCTTGCGTATTGCCGGAAATCAAATTCTCACTGCCGGCGGTATTGCCGCCCACCACGTTGCCCTCGGATTCAAGCCGCACCCCGCAAAAGACATTGGACAGGGAGGATGAGCCGGTCACGTCCGTGCCAATATAATTTCCTTCGATCCAGTTTGTGGGCGCCGAAGCGGCAACTTCGACACCGTGACCCGCATTGCCTGAGATAAGATTCCTATAAGAGGCCGCGGGGCCGCCCACCATATTCAATGACGCGCTGTCGATGACGACTCCGTGCAACCCATTGCCCAGGCGCTTGGTCCCGCTAGCGTCCACACCAATATAGTTGCCCTCGATTAAGTTGGCCGAACTGTTGGTGGACAGAAGGATGCCGTTCTGGGCGTTGCCGGAGATGAGGTTGCGGGCTGCGGAAACGCTGCCGCCGATGAGGTTGCCGCTGGCCCCGCGAAGCGTAATCCCCGCCAAGCTGTTGCCCAAGGCGCTTGTGCCGCTAACGTCCGTCCCGATGAAATTGCCCTGGATCGACGTGTTCGTTATGGCGGCCCCATCCAGGAACACTCCCCCCTTGCCATTGCCCGAAATTAAGTTTCCCTCGCCGGCATTTGTGCCGCCGATGAAGTTGGCGGGCGCGCCCGACAGGGTCACGCCGTCGTTCAGGTTGCCGACCGCCAAGCTACCGCTGGCGTCAGTGCCAATCCGATTTCCCAGCAGCCGGTTGCCGACGCTGCCGGTGCCGTAAACATAGGCGCCGCTGCCAAGATTGCCCGAAATGACGTTGCCCGCGCCCCGGGCCCCGCCGCCAATCAGATTGCCGGGGGAGTCATAGACCACCACGCCATTGGTGTTCGAAAGCGAACCGGAGCCCGTCGCCCTGACACCGATGTAGTTGCCCTCAATGACATTCCCGCTGGCGCTCATGAGGTATATTCCGGCGTCGCCGTTTCCTGAAATGACGTTGCGAATTGCCGGGTTGGCGCCGCCGATGAGATTACCGGATGAACCGTACACGAAGATGCCCTCGCCGGCGTTGGGTTTGGCGGCCGTGCCGGCGGCATCCGTCCCGATAAAGTTGCCCTGGATAATGTTTGTGCCGGCTCCGGAAATCTCGATGCCGTGGCCGCCGAATCCGTTGATGATCAGCCCCCTGACGGTGCAACCGCTCGCCACAATTCGCAACCCGATGCTGTTGCCAGCCCTGGCGCCATTGATCTGAATGAGCGGCTTGCCCGCGAATCCGGGCTCTGAAGCCCCGTTGATAATGATGGGGTGCGTCAGCGGCGGGAGGGCTGACAAAACCGAGATGGTTTGGACTCCAGTGCCTGAGATTCGAAAGAGGATTGTGTCCGTGCCATTGGTCGCGTCGAGCAGGGCTTGGCGGAAAGACCCCGGCCCACTGTCGTGATTGTTGGTGACGACCAGGATCGCCGCCTGAACGTTGAAAAACGCCGCGAGAACCAGCCCGGAGCACAAGGCCCAGGGCCGCCAGTTAGTCCGGTTTGCCCGGCATGGGTTGTTTCTAAGCATAACCAGCAGAATGCGCCGAGTTTAGCGGCCTGACGTTGTCCATTGCAAGCACTTTGAGCAAAAACCAATTCGCTTCTTGGCTAATGCATGCTATTATACATAGCAATTGTGCCCTCTCTCAGCGC
>JAJYHY010000518.1 GCA_021784555.1 bacterium | reverse complement strand
AACTGAATCCACCGATGGATCTTTGGGAACTCAGCAAACTGCAGCAGCTTGGCAGTGGCTTCGTCCACAGTTTCGTGCTTATTTAATTGAAATATCCGACTGACTTGAATTTGACCGAACATTTTGTCTTTACTCCTTTATGAGGGGATTTTCTCGCGGGCATTATTGAGAAGAAGCGAGAGATACTGTGCTGCCCTCTCCGGACGGCCACGCAAGCCTGCGCCGGGTGTCTTTACAGCGGTACTTCCACCGAGCTGCGATCGGGGGATCGAATCGTGGTAGGCTAATGAGTAAACTCGGTGATGGAGGTGGAGGGAGCAATGGAGCCTAAGTGGGCAGACTTATCCGAGAGCGAACGGACTGACATCGAAAACAAACTTAGTGCGGCAGCTTCCTCTTTCGGTCTCGGAAAAGTGACTTTCAGATGGAACTCCCCCGGGGCGCTGCCGCACTGGCAGGTAGTTATGGCACTTCCGTCCGGAATATCTGACTTGGAGCGCCTCCGGGATAGAGTCGTCAAGAAGGCAAATATTGACCCTCCACTCAGCGGAGTTGTCATTTCAGGCCCTCCGCCTGTGTGATAAGGCCCTCAACGATGACCGTCCTCACGTCTCCTGAGCCATAGGCGGGCTCTTGTGACTAGGGGGGAGCGTTGTCTGTTAGGCTGCAACGCTGAACCAGGTCAGAATATTCGTTAGAGCTTACCTGACTTTTTCGCCCATGGTTAGCCCACTTAACTCGCCTTGACATCGTAGCGACGCTTTCATACAATTCGTTCGCGCTCGTGCATTCACGCGCTCCGTCTTACTCAAATGGTTAACAGATTGAGGCGAGCACATACGTGCTCAAACGCCCGTCGCGGGACACCGGCCGCACGCTTCTGCGGCCAATGGCCGCGAGCCTTTCTTCTCTTGTTCATTGCCGCGCTCCTTCCACGGGCGCTGCAGGCGCAGTCTGGGGGTTACGTATTCACGGCGGTGTGCCCCGCTTCGCCAGGGACACCGGGCGAAGGTTGCGAGGCCTACGGTATCAATTCCAGCGGACAGATCGTTGGCTATGAGGGCGGAGCCGGGTGGGCGGGATTCCTGTACAGCGGTGGGACGCTGAGCCAACTGAGTTTTGCGGCGCAGGGTATCAACGATACGGGCGAGATCGTAGGCAGCACCGTCGTTGACATAGCGGGCAGTCTCAGTTCCATAAGCTACCCAGGGGCAGCGCAAACCTCGGCCAGCGATGTGAACGGTGCGGGCGAAATCGTTGGTTATTATACTGACTCATCTGGCAACTATCACGGTTTCTTGGACGTGGGTGGAGCTTTTACTTCTATTGATTTTCCAGGTGCGGTTTGGACATTCGCCGAGGGCATTAACTCCGCAGGGCAGATCGTTGGATATTACTTTAACGCGAAGACAAACGCGCCCTCATACGGATTCCTGTACTCGGCGGGCAATTTCACCACTGTTGCTTACCCCGGCGCATTCGCCACCGCTGCGTACGGTATAAACGACAGCGGAGAGATTTCTGGCTGGTGGAATGCTGGTTTGGGTTCGGCCCACCACGGTTTTGCAGATATAGGCGGTACCTTCACGTCTCTGGACTTCCCGGGTACGCCGACCACGACTGTGTACGGCATCAATAACGCCGGCGCGGTGGTAGGTTACTCGGTCTTCCAGAGCGGCGAGCCGCCGTTCGGCTTTCTGGCGGTCCCGACGACGACAGTGAGTGTCGCCCCAACGACGGTTAACTTCGGCGACCAACTCGTCGGGACGACCAGTACTTCTCAGGGCGTAACCATCACGAACACGGGCACAACGGTTCTGTATCTCACTAGTGTAACTGCCAATGGTGATTTCGCCGCACAACTCGGCACATGCGACACACCCGTGCCCGTTGCTAGCTCATGCACCGTTTCCGTTACCTTTACGCCGGCCTCTACGGGAACCCGGACCGGCACTTTAACCATCGCGGACAATGCTAACCCTCAGACACAATCGGTCAGTTTGGCGGGCACTGGCACCGCGCCTGCAGCAAGCCTGTCCACGTCAAGCCTGACGTTCGCAAACCAACCACTGGGAACGACGAGTACATCTCAGGTGGTAACATTGACCAACAGTGGATCGGCTGCGCTCACTGTAGACAGCGTGGCGATCAGCGGAGACTTCGCGGAGTCGAACACCTGCGGGGCTAGTGTTGCGGCCAGCACCAACTGTGAAATCAAAGTAACCTTCACCCCAACCGCCATTGGAACCCGCAGTGGAAGCATCACCATCTCGGATAACGCCTCCAATAGCCCCCAGGCCGTAGCCTTGAGCGGAACTGGGACCGGGCCTGCTGTGAGTTTGTCCCCCGGTTCGCTCACCTTCCCAGCGCAGGTTTCTGGAACCAGCGGCAACTCGCAAAACGTCACTTTGAGCAATACAGGCAACACTTCTCTAACCATCTCAAATATTGCTGCCAGCGGGGATTTTTCTCAGACCAACACTTGCGGTAGCAGTGTGAGCGCTGGGGCGAACTGCACAATCAGCGTAACTTTCAAGCCGACAGCGGGCGGCACACGAACTGGGAGCGTGACCGTATCGGACAATGCTTCTAACAGTCCGCAGACGGTAGCGCTCAGCGGCACTGGGCAGGACTTTACGATCAGTTTGGCCTCAGGTTCTTCGAACACGACAACGGTTTCTCCCGGTCAAGCCGCGGCTTTTACCTTGAGCTTGACAGGCCAAGGAGGTTTGAATCAGACCGTGAGTTTAACGTGTGCCGGAGCGCCTTCCGAGTCAACATGCGCCGTTTCACCAAACATGGTGACGCCCGGTGCCTCAGCAACAAGTCTCACTGTCACCGTTACAACCACCGCTCGCACCATTGTTCCTCCGGGATTTGGGCCCAGCCTTCCAGGCCTACCGTCGAGGCCGGTGCCGACGATCATCGCGGTGCTTCTCACGACACTGATTGTGGGAGCCTGGACCGCATGTCGCAAACGGCGTAACACTGAAGGCACACGGGGGTTTGGCCTTGCCGCGCTCGCGACTACTTCGCTATTGACCCTTGTATTGGCCGGGTGCGGAGGAGGCGGCGCGGGAGGCGGCGGTGGTGGCAACCCCGGCACCCCACCCGGCACCTATTCGCTTACCGTCACTGGGAGCGTGGGCTCCGGCTCGTCAGCCCTTACGCACAATGTGACGCTCACTCTGACCGTCAATTGAAAGAAAAGTGCGGAGAGGGCTGGAGCATTGGCTGACCTACGGACCCTGAAAGGTAAGGGCAACCCAACGCTCCAGGTTTGGTGGCAGGATTCGAGGCGGGATCAACGGGTGGGTTCAGCCAATCCTCGAGGCAGGAAATTGACGGGCTATTGAGTTGCCGGGCTGGTGGTTATCGCCAATTTCTCGAAGGCCGCCCGGAGTTTCGGAATATCGGCCTCGGTAAGGCGGCCGATGTCACCGTACTTGAGCGCGCCTCCGGTTGCCTGCTCGATCACGTCGCCAATGGGATGCTTACTCGCGGTTGCAATCCGGCGGGCGGTCATCAGGAACTCGTTTCGCAGTTGATTCAGACCGTTGCCGGCTGATGAGCCATTGCCATTCTTCGGGGCATTGGGCGATGCCGGTTGGCCGGTTGCTGGCTTGTCCGATCCACTCGCAGGCTTGCCGTTGGTCGGTCCCGCAGCCGCGTCCCGTACCGGCGCGCTTCGACTTCCGGCGCCAGCATCACGGTCAGGAGCAGCGGCTTCAGCCGAGCCATTCCCGCTGGCAAGCGAAGACATATTCGCCGGCGGAGGATAGAACTCGCCGTTGATTTCCGGCGCCTGCTCCTGTTCCTCCTCGACGATCTCGAACACCTTGCCTGCCGGCCCAAGCAGTTTTCGAGTCTCAGCAAAGAGTCGAGCGTTCTCGGTCAGGTTGGCGATGAGCTTCCGCATGTCGTCGCCTTCGACCTCAAGGCTCAGCACCCAGACAGAAGTGGTCTTCTTCCGCTTCTCCTTGCGGTCGAAATAGGTGATCTCTTCCGGACGAACCACTAGCTTGCCGGTGATCCCGGCCAGGCGGCCGCCGGTGAAGGTTTGGATCTCTTGCAAGGCGGAGTGAATCTGGCGAATCGAGCGGTAGGAGCTTGTGTGGATGCGGCACACACTCCCCAGGCGCGGGAAGTCAGCCAGGACAAACCGCAGATCGCCGCTCGGCTTGCAGAGGCCAGAGGCAAGCTCGGAGCATCCCGAACCGCAGGGAGTCCAAGGCTCGCCGCCCGGTTTCTCAGCCGTGCGTCGGGTGGCCGAGGTTCCGTCGCCCCAGCACTTCCGCTCGGTGGCCGTCCACCAGGCGTAGGAACTTGGGAAGACGTTCTCGATGTCGTCGTCAATCAGCATGATGTGAAGCTCGCGGCACTCGGCCCCGTAGTGCTCGGTCAGTTCGGGGTCGGGTTCCCACTCGACGCCGTGCGGGGTCTTCTTCTTGCGCAGGAAGACGAAGTGGTCGAGCTTG
>JAJYHY010000517.1 GCA_021784555.1 bacterium | reverse complement strand
TCCCATTCGACGATTGGGTGCGGCTGGTAGCAGTCGCCCGGGTTGATCCAGCCCTCGATGGTCAACCCGCCGCCCTGGCCGACGTCCAGGACGGAATTGGCGGGGACGACACCATGGTCGCCAGCGCCGTTGAAGTAGAAGCCCCAATTGACCGTGGCGAGGGCGTAATCGTTCTGACTGGACAGGCTAACCGAGTTGGCGTTGGCCAGGTCATCTGGCGTCTGGTCGCCGGGCCACCAGCCCACCAAGCCGCCGGGCGGGCTGGAGCAGCCGCAGCAGTTGGCGCACTTGCCGGCGGAGCCGGCGTTGTAAATTTCCTGAATCTGTCCCTGGGAGAGGGCGTGGTCGAAGAGATCGACCTCGTCAATGACGCCGGGGAAATAGTAGGGATACCAGGGGTTGGGTGAGCCGCCGATGTAGAGCGGCTCGGTGGTGCTGATGACGGCGCCGCCTGCATAGACGCTGGCGTCCAGCGCGCCATTGACGTAGAGGGAGAGGATGCCGCTGGAGGCGTCGTAGGTCATGGCGACATGATACCACCGGCCGCCGGAGAGTCTGGTGCCGCCATCGGCGCAGGTAAACCCCTGCGCGGTGCCACTGTGGAAGCGGAAGCTGTCGGAGCTGGAAACGGTGAGCAGGTATTGACGATCGTTGATGACGCCGTCCTTGCTGACAATGGGATGGTTAGCGCCGTCCATGCTGTAAAGATAGACCCAGGCATCGATGGTCAGGCCTTTGGCCGGGTCGAGTGAGGAGGCGTCGTTGACCGACACATAGTCGCTGAGGCCGTTAAACTCGAAGCCCTCACCCACTTCGCCGGAAACGAACGGAACGCCGCCATTGGGGGTGCCATTGTTGCCATAGGGGCCGGAATCGGTGGTGTCGCCCTCGCCCTGCCACCAACTGATGAGGCCGGCCGGCAGTGGGTCGCAGCCGGCCAGGTCAAAGTCCAGCACGAAACCGCTCCGGGGTCTGCGAGCAGCCGAGGCGACCAGCATCTTGGCTGAGTTCGGGCCCGAACTCCGCCCGGAACGGGGCGTCCCGGCCAGGAGCGATTCCCTCGAGGCGGGCCGGGCCATCCAGGCGTGGCCGGGAACCTTCCCCAGGCTGCTCAGTTCGGGCGAGGCGGCCTCGTAGTCGATCGACTCAACGAGGAATTCGCGGGATGGCCCGGCGCCGGCGGAGGCGGAATTGGTCTGGCCCTGCGGCGCGGCTTCTACCCAGTTCTTCGCTACCGCGAGGGCCTTCCCCCCGGCCCCGAAGGCAAACGCCCTGCCCTGGGCGACAAAGCTCATCGTGCCGAAATCGATGGCCGAGTCGGGCGCCTGTACCTCAGGCAGGCCGTTTCCCGCAGCCCGCAGCACCGCCGTTCGCGCCCGCATTGCCGCCGGCGACGCCCCCAGCGATTCGGTCCAGACCTGAAGGCTCAGGTTCGTGGCATCGACGTTGGTGGGGAAGTACGGCGTCGGGTCTTCGTTGAGGATGACGAACTGCTCCAGAGAATCCGGCGTCCAGGGGCCGGCCTTGTAAGTGTAAAGGATGCTGGCCTTGAGCGTGTCAAACGCGTTGGAATACAGCACCTCGGAGGAGGAAACGATGGCGCCTGCGCAATTGGTCGCCTGGGCCAGGAGCCAGGCCTGGCCGCTGCTGCGGTCGGTCAGGACGAGGTAGGCGGGCTGGAAGGCCAGGTTCTTGCCATCGGGCGTCCGGATAGTCACCGGCCCATCGGCCAAATCGTAGGGAAAACTCACTTTGCTCCTTCCAAAATCGGCCACGGCGCCTCCGGGAACGGGCCGAATTTGCCTGGGCACGTCCGCGTTGGTGACGACGCCCGCCGGAACGCCGTTTGACCAGGCATTGACCGGAGGTGCCGGCGGGGGCTCGACCACCGGGACGCCTTGAATTACCGGGGTTAGGACCACCCCAGGCGGCAGGTTAGTGACGCCAGAGCCGGGTGTCACTTGGCCGCGCGCCAGTCCCGCGAACATGCAGAGGAGCACACATAGAGTATGTGTGTGTGTGTGCGCGCGCGCGCGTGTGAGCGCGTGTGTAAACGACGGGTGTGAGACCAGGGAAACTGGCCGCCGGAGGAACCTTCGGGTTCGGTTTTCATTTTTTCCGGTTCTGACGCAGGCTGCCGCCAATGGCAGCGACTAAGGCTTCGTGCCGCGGTCCTCACCGTCCTATACGGATGCCTGACAGTTAAGAATACCAGACCTCGGAGTGATGTTGCAATCTTTTTTTCGGCGGCGTCAAAGTACAAGCATGCCTAATGACCGCGCTAAGCCAGCCACATGCAGCGCCCCTGGCTGGGAATCGCCTGCCCACGAGCGATCCGACCGCTCAAGCCGTGGCGGCGTGCGCCTCCTGCGCCAGCACCTGGCGGAGGGCGTCCAGGCAACGGCGATTCTGGCTGGGAGTGCCGACGGAGATGCGCACCCATTCCGGCAAGTCGTAACTGGCCATTGGCCGGACGATAACGCCCAGCTTTTGAAGACCTTTGAAAACACCCTGGCCGTCGCCCACTTTCACCAGGACGAAGTTCGCCGAGGAGGGGACGTGTTCCAAGCCAAGCCGGCGGAAGGCGCTGGCGAACCGCTTGAGTCCGGCGGTGTTGGTGCGGCGCGTTTTTTCGACGTGGGCGGCGTCGTCCAGAGCGGCCATCGCGCCGGCCTGGGCCATGGCGTTGACGTTGAAGGGTTGCCGGATCTTTTCCAACTCGGCGATGAGCTCGGCATGGCCGATGCCATATCCAAGGCGCAGCCCGGCCAGGCCGTAGATTTTGGAGAAGGTGCGCATGAGCAGCAGGTTCTTCTTCCCGCCGCGGATTTCGGCGAGGAGATCGAGCGGCTGGTCGAGGAATTCGAAATAGGCCTCGTCTAAGGCGAGAAGAACGTCCTGGGGCACGGCGCGAACGAACGCGGCCAGCGTTTCTGGAAGAACCGACGTGCCGGTCGGGTTGGTCGGGTTGGCGGCAAAGATGACGCGAGTCCGCGGAGTGACCGCGGAGAGCATGGCGTCCAAGTCATGACCGTAATTCTTGGCAGGGACGGTCACCAGACGGGCGCCGAACAGGGCGGTGACGATGGGATAAACCGCGAAACAGTACTGGGAAACAATGACTTCCGCCGAGGGGCAAATGAGGGCGTGGCCGATGAGTTCGAGGATCTCGTTGGAACCGTTGCCCAGGACGATATTGCCGGAGGCTATGCCAAGCTTGGAAGCAAGCTTTTGCTTGAGGTAGAAGGCGCTGCCATCCGGATAAAAATTGACTTTGGCCAGGGCCCGTCGCATGGCGGCGAGGGCCAGCCTGGAGGGGCCAAGGGGATTTTCATTCGATGCCAGCTTGATAACGTTGGCGGCCGAAAGCCCAAGCTCGCGGGCAACCTCCTCGATGGGGCGTCCGGGTTGATAGACTGGCAAGGACGGGAGGACGGGATTGGTGGGGTAGGGGAGCGACATTTCTTGAATTGGACAGTTTATCAACTCTCTAACTCTCCAAGGCCCGGCCTCTCGAGATTCCCTCCGGCGCGGGTGTTTCCTCACCGGGCAGTTTCCGGCCGGCCCCGGGGTAGAGTTTGTCGTAGTCCACCGCCTGGACGCCGAGGATCGCGGCGACGCCCAGGATGTCGTGCGCAGTCGAGCCGCGCGAGACCTCCGCGGCGGGGCGGTCCAGGCCGAGCAGGATTTGGCCGTAGGCATTGGACCTGGAGATGCGGCCGACGAGGCTGCTGGCAATGTGACCCGAGTTGAGATCGGGGAAAATGAGGACATTGGCATTGCCCGCTATCCGGCCCTCGGGCAGTTTCCGGGCGGCCATCTCCGGCACCAGGGCTGTATCGACCTGCAGTTCGCCCTCAATAACCGCATCGAGGCCCTTCTCAGACGCCTTCTTTTCCGCCAGGGCTGCCGCGGCCTGGATACGGCCGACGGAGGGATGGCGCGAACTGCCCCGGGTTGAAAACGAGAGAAGGGCCACCCTCGGCCGCACCCCCAGCAGGTGATGCGCGAGCTGCGCGGTGGAGACAGCGATATCGGCCAGTTGCTCGGTGGTCGGTTCAGGGATTACCCCGCAGTCGGCCATGAAGAGGACGCCGTTCTCGCCGAAGCGGGAGTCCTCGACCTCCATGATGAGGCAACTGGAGGCCGTGGCGGCCTGGGGCGCGACCTTGATGATTTGGAACAGCGGCCTGAGCGCGCTCCCCCCTCTTTGAGCGGCGCCGGAGACCAGGGCGTCCACTTGGTGCATCGCCAGCATCATCGCCCCGAAATAATTGGGCTGGAGGAGAGCGTCCCGCGCCTCGAAGGCCTTCATGCCTTTGTCCTTGTACCGGCGCAAGACCTCAAAGCGGTGCGCAAAAGTCTCCAGGTCTTCGCTTTCCTCCGGGTTGATGATGCGAATTCCCTCCAGCGAAACGCTCAGCGCGGCGGCCGTCTCCTTGATGCGGGTTCGATTTCCGAGCAGGACCGAGCCGCGGG
>JAJYHY010000516.1 GCA_021784555.1 bacterium | reverse complement strand
CCGCGCGCCGTCGCCAAATCCGTGACACGTAGCCCGAACAGCCTTGTCTATCATCTCAGTGCGCGGGCTACTCGTAATCCTAAGAAATCGCAAATCCCCTGGATCGCATGAATGATCTCAAATTCGCCTGGCGCCAGTTGCTGAAGAACCGCGGCTTTACGGCCGTCGTCGTTCTGACGCTGGCCCTGGGCGTCGGGGCCACCACCGCCATCTTCGCAGTCATCGACGCGCTGATCCTGAACCCCCTGCCCGCGGCGGTCGGAGACCGTCTGGTGCGGATATGCACGGAACAATCCTCCTCTCTAACAAGGTCTGCGCTGGAGTCGGTGTTGGAAAACACGAACCTCTTTGCGGGTGTTGCCTGGGATGGTTTCCTGGGATTGGGACACAACCGGGACGGCTTCGTGGAGGAGCTTGGCGGCTGGGTTGTTTCGCCGAACTACTTCAGCCTCTGGCGCGTGCCACCCGCCCTCGGTCGGACTTTCGCGCAGGACGAGGGGGTATTCATAGGTGCCAATGGGATGGAGGGGCAAGGCACGGCGATTGTCCTGAGTTACTCCTTCTGGCAATCACAATTCGGCGGTGATTCGAAGGCGCTGGGCAAGACCCTCACATTGGCGGGACACCAGTTCACCGTCGTCGGCGTCATGCCACCTTACTTTTTTCCAGGGTGGGCCAGCTACTGGGTGCCGGCCCGCGCGGTGCCGGTGCCCTCAGACCACGTGGACTGCGAGGTGGACCCGTATTTCGAAGCGCTCGCGCGCCTCAAACGAGGCGTCACATTGCGGCAAACACAAGCCATGCTGGACGTGGTAGCGCGCCGACTCGCTGATCAACACGCCGACAGAGCGTCGGTTCTCGCCCCTACTGGCGGCCCGAAGCCGGGCGATCTGCGCTTCTCCATTACGCCGGCGCGGACCATGTTTGGCGAGCGGAGCTTCGAGCGCGCGCTCATGGGGGGACTTGTGGCCCTGGGCTTTGTCTTGCTCATCGCCTGCGCCAACCTGGCCAACCTGAACCTGGCGAGAACGGAGCGGCGTCAGCAAGAATGGGTCGTTCGCGCGGCCCTGGGAGCAGGTCGGGTTCGGTTGATGGGGCAGGTCCTGACAGAGAGCGCGGTGTTGGGCGGACTCTCTGGGTTGGCGGCGTTGGCGGCGGCGCAGGGAGGCCTGAAGTTGCTCGTCTCTTGGATCCCGGGAGGAAATCCGCAGGCCAGACCGATTCACCTGGACGGCGCGGCCCTGCTCTTCGCCCTGCTGGCCTGCTTGCTGAGCGCTGTCGTGTTCGGCTTGGCGCCGGCCTGGCAGGCGGGCCGGGTTCGCTTGGGAGAGAGCCTCAAAGGAGCGGGAAACCGCGCCACGTCCGGCTTAGCCCACGCCCGCTTTCGCGCTGGCTTGGTGATTGCGGAGGTGGCCCTCACGTTGGTCCTCCTGGCCGGGGCTGGACTCATGTTGCAGAGCGTCATTCGACTGCTCCAGGTCAACCTCGGCTGGGATCCGAAACACGTACTGCTCGCGAAACTCTGGCTCCCGGGACGAAAGGGCAACCTTACGGTCAGGCCAGAGGCTGCCAGACCGGATGCATCATTGGAGCCGCGCATTGAAGCGTTGCAGCACCGTGTGGCATCGCTGCCCGGCGTTGAGGCGCTCGGCGCCTATGCGGGGGGTGGCGTTGCCGACTATCGGATCGAGAACCGCGGGGCATCCGTGAGACTCCCTCGCATGCTCTGCACGGTGGGGGCCAGCGACTGGTTCCGAGCACTGCGCATACCGCTGTTGGCCGGACGCGACTTCAACAGGAGTGACATCGGCGGCGCGGCTAACACCGTGGTGGTTAACCGCGCGATGGAACGGGCGTGTTGGCCGGAACGAAGCGCCGTGGGAAAGCGGTTCTGGGGGCCGATTGGGGCCAAGGACGCCAGGTCCTATCGGGTGATCGGGGTGGTCGGGAACGTCCGTCGGGCCGGCTACGCTCAGCGCGTGAAGCCTCTATTCTATAGGCCCTTTGCACCCGATCTGGCCTCCAACTTCCGGGTGCTATGGATCCGAACCAAGGGTGACCCCTGGGGCGTCGTTCCGTTCATTCGCCAGACCCTGAAGACCATGGAACCACATACACGAACGCCGTATTTCGTGTTGGCGGACGCGTGGCTCCACGATTCCACCCAAATGCAGCGCACCTATCTGTACTGCCTCTTGGCCGCGGGCGGGGTAGGATTATTCCTGGCGGCCATCGGCCTGTATGGCATCCTGGCCCACTCGGTACTCCGGCGCACCCGCGAATTCGGGCTGCGGCTCGCCCTGGGGGCCAGGCCTCGCGATGTCATCGTAATGGTGGTCACCCAAGGGATGCGGTTATTTGGCCTGGGGATGCTGGCCGGTTTGTTGGCCACGTTCGGACTCACCCGTTTGCTCCGGCACGAGCTTTTCGGCGTCAGCCCGCTCGACCCGATGGCACTGTTGAGCGCGGCCCTCGCCTTGGCCGCTGTGGCGCTGGTCGCGAGCTATCTGCCCGCCCGCCGCGCTGCGAAGCTCCATCCGATGGAGGCGCTGCGCTGCGAGTAACGCAATTTGCGGTTGTAGATCGGCGAGCAGGCTGAGCGATCAACCGATAGAGGCCGCTGGCCAGCACCAGCAAGCCCATGTCAAAGTCCACCCTCGGGCCCACCGCTGAGGAGAGCGCATCCATGTGGAAGAAGCGCACGGCGTCGAAGAGCGAGTTTTCGATGAGCATGCGTTGCGCGCAACGGGTGACCAGCGCTTTGGCCGGGGCGTGTCGCTGATTGGTCAACAACTGATAGGAATTTGCTCTTTTGGCGCCCACAGGAACTGATCGCTGCGCGGGTGATTTTCAAAACGCGCTGTCAGGGTCACGCTATGGTGAGGCGTAGCAGATGGGCGGAGTTTGCCTTCCGCTGTCCGCAGGATTCACATAGCTGATGTTCGGAGAGGGTGGAAGGTACGGAGCGCCGGTGCCGATCCCCCGCGACATCGAGTAGCCATAGCCCAGAGGATTGGCGCCGCTGGTGAACCCGATAGGAGCGCTCGGAACGCCCGTGATAGGCGGTTGGCCCAACGCCAGTCCGGCCGACGCCGGCCCACTTTCACTGGCGACAAGCGAACTGTCAATCGATGGCTTCAAGGCGGGGATGGCTTTTGCAACGGCCTTCACGACCTCTCTACTGGAACCTGGCATAGCCATGGACACGCTGGAGGCGATGCTCCGGTAATTGTTAGGCACCGCCTTGCAGACGACCAATACGATCTTGGAGAGTTCGGTGGGGGCTGCGACCGCCGCTGCACGGGCAATGGCACTTGCCAAGTACGGCTGCATCAGCGCGGCAGTCCCGGCGGTGACCGGCGCCGTCTGCGGAACGGCGCGTACTATGGCGGCCACAACCGCGGGTGCCGCAGCGGGATTCAGCGCAACCGCCGCCCTCACGACATCTCTCGCGGCAGCGGTCTGGATAGGCCGCGCGGCATGTTTGACCAGAGCCGCAGCCTTTGCGGGCAGTTCCGCCGCAGGGACTGCCGCCAGGATCAGCGTGAATGGATTGGCCTTAGGGGAGTCGTTCGCGAACGAATTGAAGCCACTCACGCATGCAATACTCAGAGCGAGGATAACTGATAGGAATTTGCTTTTTTGGCGCCCGCAGGCACTCAGCGCTGCGCGGGTGATGGAGAATTGGTTTTTGAACTCACCAGGCATGGGCCGATGTTATCAAGCGCCGGCCTGGGCGTCAACAGCTTTGCGAGCGCCCTGATCCTCGCCTAATTTCCCAAAATTGAGGAAAAAGCGAAAAAATGCGCTGCAAAACGCATTTTTTGTTGACTTTAACGTATAGATGTTCTATATGTCACACCATGGCTGCCCGCTTGCCCCTGCTCCACAAGACGCCCTTCGTCTTGGACCCCCGCCCTTTGCACGAGGCGACCAGCCCCCATGCCGGGGCGCTGAGCATCTCGCGCGCGTTCCGTTCCCTGGGCCTGCCCGGCCTCATCGCCGCCAACCTCAACCTGCATCAGCGCCAGCGCGGCTTCTCCGAGGGCCAGTTCGTGGAGTCCATCTGTATGCTCCAGGCCGTAGGCGGGGAATGCCCCGAGGACATGCGCCTGCTCAACGGAGACGACTGCCTGGAGCGGGGTCTGGGCTACCGCCTGCCCAAGGTCACGGCGGTGCGTGGGTTTCTGGAAAAGTTCCACGACCCCAAACTGGAGAAGCTGCGCCCGGAGCGGGAGGTTCAGAAGAGCTTCATCTTCCCTTCGAGCGCGCCGGTCAGCGGGCTGCAGGCGGTGCAAAGCGGGCTGGTGGGGCGGATTGCCAAGCTCTACGACAAACAAGGCCAGGGGCTACGGATTGCGACCGTGGATCAGGATGCGACCATTATTGAGAGCCCTAAGCAAGCGGCCTACTACCATTATGATGAGGGACGGAGCTACCAGCCGACGGTGGCGGTGTGGGCGGAGGCCGACCTGGTGCTGGCCGACGAGTTCCGGGACG
>JAJYHY010000515.1 GCA_021784555.1 bacterium | reverse complement strand
GCGGGCCCTGATGCTTTGTCGGTTGGGGCGTCAGCACCCGGACTTGCCCGCCACCCTCTATTATGACGAGCAGGAGCTGGCAGTGCTGGAGGTGTATAAAGGAAAACTTCCCCAACACGCCCGCGTTGAGAGGCCCGCCGCCCCGGTGCCGGTTCAGCCCCCTCAGGAGTCTGTTCAGAAGAAATCCTCCCGCCCGCCTGCCCAGGACAAATCAGAGCCGGGCCTGGGGTCTCCCGGCAGTGGGCCCAGGGCTGGCTCGCCCGCCACGGCGTCCACACTGACCCTGCTGCTATGGGATATGTGGAGAGGCACTATGGGCGTCGGGCCCTCTCTCATCTCTCGCGTGGTCCCCTGCGGAGAGGTCGGAAGCGGCGGCTCGTAGACGTCGCCCCTGATAAAGTTGGTGGTCTGGCCCCAGATGATCTTCGGATTCGACTGGCTATAGAGCACCACATAGCTCGGGAACCGGTTGGTGGGTGCGGGCACCGTCGCGACCGAGGCCGCGAGCGCGAGGACCGCCGCTACGCTAGCCGGGCTCTTGATTGAGGGGGTCTGTCTCATGGCGTCTATTTCTGGTTTACGTAGGTCGTAGTCCATTCGGGGAACGAGTCGTCGTCCCGGTGCTCCATCGGGCCGTCCACTTGATGCACCTCGGCCCAGACGCCGTTGCCCTCGCTCGCGTTCACGCGCCAGCTCCAGTCTATGCGGTCGATCGTCACCTGGATCCCGCCGTCTGGCTTGGACTCAGCAGGTGACCGCGGTGGGCAGGCGCATCGAGGTCGAGCGCAGCCGCCTCTTCCGGGATCTATGGTAGAGCCACAGGATGCCTGCCGCACAGGAGCCTAAGCCCACAGCGTACAGAAGGATGACACCGATGTGGCTTGCGGGGTGCGGGTTCTCCGGCAGGTTAATGGACAGCCTGGCTGCCGGCACATCAACGGGGTCAAAGCGCCGTATCCCGTTGGTGCTGGAGAAGATCCAGACCTTGACTTCCACCTCGTACCTGCCCGCGGCCGCGCGATCAAAGCACCTGTCAAGGTCGAGGTATCCGAGGTCTTCGGGCCACTGGCCCATGAAGATGAGGGGTTCAAACGGCTGCTGCAGGACGCGGAACCAGTTTAGGCTGGCTGGCCCGGGGTTTCCCGCGTACTGCCTGCCTGCCGCAGTCTTCGGCACCTCCTTGCCGGAGGCGTCGCGAAGGGCAATCGAGAACCGCGGCCCTCGCTTGTACATGTACAGCTTGGGCATGAAATTTGTCTGCGAGTTGACGTCGGCCGGGCCAAGGACGACCTCGACTCTGTCGGGCCTTGGCTCAGGGGGGTGCCGGAGTCCCACCCGCACGCCGTCCTTGGCGCCGCCCCAGGTGTAAAGATTCCGCAGCCTCGCGGCGTCTCTAGCGTCCTGGGCGCGGCTGTATTGCACCTGGCCAGCCGCGGAGGTGCCGGCCGGCGGGAGAAGGAAGAGCAGGATAAACCATTTCACAAGGTAGCTCACGCGTTGGTCCTTTCGTTATGGGTAGGGGACGCCATTGGCGAGGGTCCTGAGGTAAAAGGGGAAAGTGTCGTCACCGTAAAGCTGGGGATCCGGGCATATACTGCTGACGTCCCACGTCTGGGACGCGGTGTGGTATAGTGCCGCCGCCGTCCATGACCATTCCACGCGGGCAAGCGTCACGTAGATGTTGTCGGACGCGTTTCCAACGTTCGGACGGAAAACCAGGTAGGACTTGAAGTGCATGTCGATTGAGATGGACGTGGTCCCTGGGAATTGGGGGCCGTCGGTGAGGCCGACCCATTTCCCAACGTTGGCCGCGATGGGGACAGGCGCGTCGACGTGGTCAAACCGTATGTTTCTACAGTCCTCATCCACTGGCCGGTTGTTAGAGGTCAAGGCGGAATCAAAAATATATGGTGCCCGCGTTGGCGTGGGCCACAGGCGACGTCAACAGAGCCCCATGTTGGGCAGGTGTTCGCCAGCAGCGGAGCGGCGCCTGCTCCGAAAGCGGGTATAGAGCCAGAGCACGCCTGCGGCGCAAGCAATCGCCCCCAGTGCGTCGAGGAGCGGGCCGACCGGGAACCGCGAAGTCCCCGCTCCCGGCGGTGCCGCCGCCACGCGCACTTCCACGGTGACCGGCGGCAGACACACGGGGATTAGGCACATGTTCGTGTCCGTGACATACAACCGTTGCACCACCGTGAGCCAATAGATCCCAGGGCGCCGCATCTTGAAATACCTGGCCGGATTGATCTCGCCCTCGGCGCGTATGCCGCGCGGGTGGTCCGTGAATGTGGCCTGAAGTAGATCTCTCGGAAACACCCCGAACGGCATCAGCCCCGACCGTCTCCAGGCGAATGACGAGGAGGTGTGCGGCTTCAGCGAAAGCGGCTCGCCAAGCGCCCGGCCTTCGCTTGTCTTCGGCACGGGCACCCCCGCCGCATCGATCATCGTCATGGCAAACCGCTGGTCTAAGGGAGGCAGAAAGCCTCTGACGAAGTTGGTGGCAGCGGGGGCAAAAGACCCATCCTTGTACTCTGATGCCGGGCGAAACAGCGGCCCGGATACGTTCTCAACGTACAGCCTCGCTGGCCGCTCCTCCCTCAAGGGCTGGCCGACAAGCTTAATGACGCCCCCAGGTACATCGATAGCGCCCCGCAACGATGTGCGGATCGGGACCACGGGGGTCGAGCCGTTCGGCGGCGTGTCAGGGCCGTACCCACCCCTGATGAAGTTTGTGGCCCCGCCCCAAATGATCTTTGGGTTCGACTGGCTATACAGCACCTCATAGCTCGGAAAGCGGTTTGTTTGGGCCGGTGCGGCAGCGGCCCTGGCCGCAAGGGCAAGGAGGGCCGCTACGGCGGCTGCGCTCCTGATCAAGAATACCTGTCTCATAAGACCTAGTTCTGGTTATGGTAGGTGTCAGTCCATTCGGGGAACGAGTCGTCGTCGCGGTGCTCCGTCGGCCCCGTCACCTGATGCAGCTCGCTCCACGCGCCGTTGTCCTCGCTCGCGTTCACCGTCCAAGTCCAGTCTATGCGGTCGATGGTCACCCGAATGCCGCCCGCCGGCTGGAAGCGAAGATAGGTTTGGAAGTGGTCGTCGATCGCCAGACTGCCGATAAATGCGCTGGGGCCATACCCCGGCGAGTCCTGGTGGCTGACGGCGGGGCCTGGGGGAACGTCGGTCCACGAGAGGGCAGGCTGCGCGTCCTTTGCGTACGGATCGTTGCTGTCGAGCCAGAACTGGCCGTCCGTCGTGTCCGTCGTCGGCGCTATGTGGCCGGAGAGCTGATAAGCGGTGTTTCTCTGGATGAGTTGCGTGTAGGTGGCTGTTCCGGAGAACTTCGGGGGCACGCTGACGCGCGCCGTCCAGTTGCAGTCGATCTTCGCCTCGACCAACGCGCCGGCCACCGACCACGTGAACTGAATCGGTGGAGTCAGGGTCTCGAGTGCCGTGACCCTCGGCCTGGAGATGTCGATGCGTCCGCTGGCCGCCACCATAACGTTCTGGCCATTCGGGAGGGCGAGGTCAACACCCAGGGTCGCCACGCCGTCAGATCGGTCCGCGGAGGGCTGATTAACGAACCAGCATTGGGTCGTCTGGTGCGTTAGCAGGTCGGGGTTAATGCGATAGTTGAGGGACCCGTAATACTCCCAGTAGCCCCCGGTTTCGCCGGTGGGGACCCAGACTTGGTTCTGCCAGGATTCGTTGACGTATTTGTCCGGCAAGACCCAGAGATAGGTCGCGCCGGTGAAAGGTGGCGGCGCTGGCGACCACGCGGGCGAGAAGGTCACCTGCTGGCCGACGCAGAACCGAGCGTCGGGGGTAATGTGGTCGCCCGCCGTCGGGAGGCCGTTGGCGCAGACCCAGAGCCGATATTTCTGCTGGTCGGCACTGAAGGCATAGTAGTTCACGCCGCTAACGCGCGGGGTGATATTGATGTTTGCCTTGTCGGGCAGGACGACCCAGAGATTCCCGTCGGCGCCCAGCGTGCCGAGGCCGCCAATCTCGATCTGCCGCGGCAGGACCGCCACCTTGTCGAGGTCGGCAAGGGGCGAGCCGCTGTCATATCGCCACTTCTTTTCGAGCACCCTGACGGCGTTGGCGGAGATGCAGAAGAGCTTGTGGTGCGAGGGGTCGCTCGTCGTGCCGGTCCAGAGCCAGAGGGTGGTGTGTGCCGTTCGCGTGTAGGAGTCGGAGGTGGAAGCGCCGGTCGTGTTAACGGTCACCTCGCAACTCTCAATCGGCAGGGCCGGATCCGCAGTCGTTGGCGGCTGCGGCCCCGAAGGATCCCCAGACGTAACCGTCACCCGCTCGGTTAGCGGCCAGCCGGGGTCGGCGGGCCAGTTCCAAGTCTCCCAGATGTCCTCGCCGGTCGCGGCGACGTAGCGGTCCAAGCGCCCGCTCCCCCCAGAGCCGAACGCCCAGGAGAATTTCTTGATCTGGCTTGAGTATTCGTCGTAAGGCTGGGGGTCTTTGAACGTGGCGGTTTCCGTCCAGTTCTCGTTGTAGG
>JAJYHY010000514.1 GCA_021784555.1 bacterium | reverse complement strand
CGCGCCGTTTTGAGACCCGCCACCAACTCGATTTCCCGGACGACCTCCTCGAGCGGCGCGTCTTCCGGAAGCCTGGCGATCAGGTCGAGAATCATTTCGCGATTGCTCATGCGGTCAATCTCTCCGAAAAGCAAGTCCAGCGCAAGGCCCGGGATGGGGCCTTTTCCCCGTCACGTCTGGTTCGCTGACCACTGACTACCGAGCTTTGAGCGGGGATCAGCCTGCCCGCGGAGTTTGGCCCACCAGCGGTTGACGTCATCAACGAGGCGTTTGCCGCCGATTTGGCCGAGGCGGTATTGCTTCGAGAGGCAATCAACTTGGATGACGACTTCGCTCATCCCTTAAAAGCAGAAAGCAGAAAATCCTGAAACGCCAAGAACCGAACGCTTAATCTCTTAAAAGCAGAAAACAGAAGGCAGAAATCATGCAGCCAAAACAGGACACCGCAAAGCAGAAAGCAGAAAATCCTGAAACGCTGAAAAGCTAAAATACAAAAACGGAAAGCAGGAATTTCAGATCGAACTCAGAGCCGAAAACAGAAGTAGGACGACGAGACTACAGGATTCCGGGACAGGAGGCTCATGGATTGCGTGGAGACTCAGGACTGAAAGCTGACGTCAGATTCTACTGTGAAACAGGCGCTGGGGGTGTGGGGGCAGCGCGCCACTTGGCGGCCAGTTCGCGCCAGGCGCGCTCATGCTCCGGCCAGTCGTGTAGAATGGAGGGGTCAAAATCAGCCCCGTTCTCCCAAACCAACGTCTTGAACTCGGGGTCCAGCCAAACCGCCTGAAAGAGCTCCGGCCTGCGGAGGGGCCCGTAGAGTTCTCCCCAAAGGATCGGCTCGAAATCGACTTGGCGCTCCAAACCGTCATCAAACCAAATGCGGAGCCGGTACGCCCCGGCAGTCTCGAATCTCACGATATGATGGAGTGGATGTCTCATCGCCACAATCTAACGGAGTGGCTCAATGGGCGCAACCCGTCCCCCGGACTGAAGCCGCGCCCAATTGTCAAGGAGTTCAAGCCGGTGTAATTCCGCCCAGGCCTCGACGAGGCGGCGCTCACGCATCGGCAGCGTGCCGGCGAGAATGGACAGATCGTCGATAGCGAAGACGGCCTCGCCGCTGCCCGAGACCACGTGAAAGTGCGGGCGATGATGTCGCTCGCCTGTCTCCGCGAACATGCGAATGACGAGGCCATAGAATCGCGAGAGTTCAGGCACGATCAGGATTGCCGGGCTTAAAATAGTCGCTGACGATGTTCGTGTCAGCCAGGAAACTCAGAACGGGCATGGCGGGACAGCTTGGTCCTCCAACGGCTCAAACGAAAAGCCTTCACCGGCCAGCGCGTCGAGGTGAGCGGTCAGGGCTTTCTTTGCGCCCGACCAATGGCGACGCTTTGGTCTGGGTTGAGAGACGGGCTCGACCCACCACCCTTTGTCATTCCTTTTGACCAAGTAGTTCCGCCCATCCTGCAGACCCGGTAGCATTAACTGGCACCGGTGCGCCTTTGATACGGTCATCATGGGGCAATCTTCTCATACGAGCGGCGGAACGCAAATCCCAACCGCGGTCTGTCTCCCGATCTCCACTGTCGTTTGACCACTGATGCGCACACTATAGTGAACCTCGCGTCACCGGTCAACGCCACATTCCACCCGGTGCCGGCTCCGAGGAGGCTGGCGACGCGGCCTTTGATCCGGATTTCGCCGGAGGTAGGGCGGTGACGCGGGAGAGGATCTTCAGGAGAGTGCTCTTGCCGGCGCCGTCACGGCCGATGATGCCCAGGACTTCGCCTTGCTTGACCTCGAAGGAAACGTCGCGAAGGGCCCAGATGCGGTCCGCCTGAAAAGCAGAAAGTGGAGAGCAGAAATCATGCAGCCAAAACAGGACACCGCAAAGCAGAAAGCAAAAATCGCATCGCCCGAACGCTGAATCGCTTAAAAGCAGAAAGCAGAAAATGCTGAAACACCAAAAACCGAACGCTGAAAAGTCGAAAAGCTAAAATGCTGAAAACCGGATGATCGGACCATGGGACGACTGGCCATTGACGACTGACCACCATCTGTAGAGTGGAAAGATCAAAAGGGCAGAGCATCACTGGCGCCTTGTCACTGCGCCTCGCGGCCGGTTTTCCGGGTTCAAGAGGCTCCCCAAATCCTTCTCGCTGATCCCGCAACTCAGAAGAGCGGGATTTCGAGCTGCCGGAATATCCGCCGCGCCAAATCGTTCTTGATCTCACGATGGCGTGGAACAGGTGTCCACGTTCCTGCAACGGGATTCTCCCAAATCGCGTGGACGCCGCCCTGTCGCTTCAGGACACAACCATGGCGGTGCAGATGGCGCTCAAGGTCCGCAAGTTTCACTCAGCCGGTATATCCAGAGGCTCGCGCAGGGATTGCGGGGAGGTTTCCTGCCGAGCCTTCTCGCGAAGGTATTCCAAGGAGAGGCGCAGGGCATCGAGGAGGTTGGCGCGCGCCTCGCCCACGGTCTCGCCCTGGCTCTGCACGGCAGGCATTTCCTCCAGCCAGCAAACGTACCCCCCCTCTTCCGCGGGCTCAAAAATAGCGGTCAATTTCACACCGGAAAACGTACTGCCTAAGTAAGGACTTGTCCAGTGCGCGGCGGGCGTGGCACGAACCAAAGACGAACGTTCACGCCCCCCCGGCGTTGCTGAGACAGATGCTCTTGCTCAATCCCGTCGGATTCGGCTTGCTCGGCGGCCACGTCGGCGTCCATCTCTGGCCGGTTGGCGTGGTAATAGGGCATGGCGGCATAGACCTGTGCCAGGGTCAGATTCGGGTATTCAGCGGCGATTTCCTCCGCGGCCATGCCGAGCTGGTGCCAGCGGACCAGCGTGCGGACGGTGACGCCCGTTCCGGCAAGATGCGGCGTGCCGCCCTTGATTGCCGGCGTGCGGGTAATCAGGCTGCCGATCCGATTTCGATGGTCGCTGAGGCGCTCATGGCTAAAGCATCGTTGATTATGGCCGTCCGGTCAATGCCGTTGAAAACCGGTGCTACCCTCGAGCAGGCTGGCGACGGGGCCTTTGATGCGGATCTCGCCGGAGGTGGGAGCGGTGACGCGGGAGAGGATCTTGAGCAGGGTGCTCTTGCCGGCGCCCTTGCGTCCGATAATGCCCAGGACTTCGCCTTGTTGACCTCGAAAGAGACGTCGCGAAGGGCCCAAATACGGTCGCAAGGCCTACGAGACCACTGACCATTGACCACTGACTTTTTCGGCTGACCACTGACCGAGGTCTTGTTGTCCTGTCGTCCTGTAGTCCGGTCGTCCTTTTGCCCCATTTCTGCTTTCTGTTTTCTGCTTTCCCCTTTTCGGTGCCCAACCTTTGAGAGCGGATCTTCTTTGCCCCGGAGTTTGGCCGACCAGCGGTTGACATCATCAACGAGCCGCTTGCCGCCGATCCGGCCGAGGCGGCATTGCTTGCAGAGGCGATCAACTTGGATGACGACGGACATGGAAGGGAAGGATGAGGGATGAGACCTGAAGACTAAGACCCTGAGGTCAGGCAACGCTTCACGTTCTTGGACATCGTCACGAAGATCGAAATCAACTCGTCAGCTTCTGTTAACAGCAAGGATCCGCAATGACAATGCTCACTGGCACGGCCAGCCTGGGGAAGTACACCTTGCCAAAGATGTTGGCGTTGGCGCTGAAAGTCAGGGAGGTCTTGGTCAGGCAGACAGCAAAGTAATTCCAGGCCGTGACGCCGGACAAGTAAAACAACATTTTTGGCACCTTGTCCGTGGGGAGGTTGGCGATATTGCCGAAAATGATCACAAAAGTGAGCGTGGTCAGTAGCGGCTGGATAATGAACCAGAGCGGGCCGAGGATGATTTGCTTATATTAGACAACGAAGTCGCGCCTAACGAAGAGCATGACCAGGTCGCGATAGCGCCAAAGGTCGGCCAGGTGCAGATCAAACCAGCCTGTCTTCGGACGGATGACCAAATCCCTGCTACGCCGACCGGGCGCAGGTTGTTGAACTGCTCAAGCCAACTGGGCCCAAGAATCCGGCGGGTATGTATCGCATTGCCACTTTGGCGCGAAAGTGTATTCGGCTGATCCCCTCTCATCTGGCCAATGACGCCAAGGCATTGCTCGCCTTCGGTTACCTGGCGAAAGGCGTAACGATTAGTTGGAACAGCTTTATCGACGCACCCGGTTACTGAGCTGGCCGTTCAATGGACTGCCATGACCAGCGCGGCCTACCCAAAGCGAAAAACGCTCAACCTGCCTATCACCAAACGGCCACCCCGCCGCGACCAGCGTGGCCTTTGCTCCGCTCCACGGGCTGCCCGTCGCCCCAGGTTCCCTCCGGCGCCGCCCGTTCCTCTTCACAAAGCCCACGCCCGTCGCGAGCGGGAATGGCAAGCGGCATCCGCGGTGCGCATCTCACAATCTTTGGAGGCCGGAAATGGGGGTTAATCGCTGGCGGGGGTAGGGCGGGTTATAGCAGGCCGCCAAGAGGTCGAAAATAGTTGAACTTTTTTCGGGACTCATGGCCCGCC
>JAJYHY010000513.1 GCA_021784555.1 bacterium | reverse complement strand
TACAGATTGGCAAGGGGAAAAACCAAAAAAGATGAAAAATCCGGGTGTGGGATGTCGGCGCGCGAAAATCAGCGCGTTTTACGGCGTTTTAGAGGCCCTTCCCCCACTGTCTGAATCGCAGGAAAGCGGACGGACGGCCCGTTTGTTTAACAGGAGAAAACGGAGAAAACAGAGCTTCTGGCTCTGTTCCCTCCGTTACCTCCTGTTCAAATAACTCCGGGTGTTTGTGGGGCGCTACGCCAGAAGCGGCTTTGTAGAAAGGCCCGCAATATGGCGGCCGTTCGAGGCCGGCGGAGCGCCTGCCAATCGCAAATCGCAAATCGCCTCATCCTGCCTAAATGAAATTCACAAACTGTTTGACCGCCCAAGCTTGGAGCGCCGGGGTCCGGCGCTTTGGCGTGCGGAGCGCGCAACATGCCAAATGCTGCGGCTGCGGGATATCTGTCCGATTCGGGATGTGTTTCATAAAGATCGTTCCTTGTCGCTTTGTCTCGGCGCATCGGGCGCGCATGCCGCGAGCCCAGCGGTCGTCTCACCGGGCGATGGCTCGCCCGTGGGCCATTGCAAATCCCGTCGCGCGCCTCCTCGGCGGCGCACTAGCCATCTGACAAGACAGCCGCCGATGGTCAACAGCGTCAGCGCCCAGCCCGTTCCTTCCGCCAGACCGGCCCCCAGCCGCACCGTGAGCACCTGCCGGCCCGGCGGCGCCTCGAAGAGGACCAGACCGGTCTTGGCCTCGGGCCTCACGCGCAGCGCCTTCCCGTCCGCCGTTGTAACCGACCAGCCCGGATAGTAGAACTGCCTGAGCACGACCCGCGCGGGGGCCGTGCCCCTCACCCGGAGCTGGATCAGGCGCGGCTCCCATTTGAGCACCGCAACCTCCGCCTTGCCCTCGACCACCTTCGCGCGCGAATCGCCCATCCGCTCCCGCGCCGCGGCCAGGTCCGCCTGGCGCGGGCGGTATTCGAACACGTCGTCCCGGTTGGCGGCGAGCGGCAGTTGCTGGGCCGCCTCCATGGCCGGGAGCGCCAGGCAAGTTCGGCTGTATTGTATTACGGCCATGTAAAGCCCCATCACCGCCATCGCGTTCAACGCCGTGGCGTGCGCCACCCACCCAGTCTATGCCGGGCCAGAAGACCAGCGTCGCCGGGGCGAGAAATCGCCGGGAAAACTGGATCCATTGGAAAACCGGGATCACCTTGTAAACGAAATTGCTGATGGGCAGCATCATCACCAGCGCCACAAAGCCCAGCCCGAGCCAGACCACCTGGTCTCGACCCGTTTTCCAGGTCAGCCTCCGGGCCAGGCCCGTGACAAGGCAGAGCAGCCACGTTGCCGCCAGAAGCAGGAAGATCCATAGGAGGCGCTCGTTGAAGCAGTCCATCGAGTAGAGCAGCGCCAGGATGTTCAAATTCGGAAAGAAGAACGTCAGCTTGTAAGGGAACGGATGGCGCCGCAGTTTGACCGCCCATTCCGTTGTGAGCATCGGCACGAGGAACACCGCCGCCACCCCGCAGGCCGCCGCGATGGCGGAGCACGCCTCGGCGAAGACGCGCGTCCCCTGGCTCAGGGCGAAAAGAACCACGAACGGCATGAATGTCAACGTCGTCGGCAAATGCATCATATACAGCAGAGCCAGACCGCACACGGTGATCTCCCATGCCCGGGGCGGGTGCTTCGCCAGGCCAATCAGCCCGCCAGGGGCAAGCGGCATCCAGGCAAACGCCCAGAGCTCCGGATAGGCGGCGCGCTGGAGCAGATCGACGGCGAGATGGTAGGGCGCGATCATGTAGGCTGGCGCCGCCGCAAACGCCCGATCGGGCGAGGTCAAGGCTCGGAAGCAGAAGAATGCCGTCTGGCAACTCAGCATCACTCCGACGCCCGACGCCCACCCCAGTGCCCGCCAGTCCGCTGCCTGGCCCCCGAAGGCCACGGCCAGAGGTGTGAACAGGCTGCTCGCCCAGTACGGCATAGGCGGATAGTAGAGGAAGGTCGGGCTGCCGAAACCGTGACTGACCCCGGAAAGCCATCGCGGGTAGAGGCTGCCGGCCCAAAACTCGGCCGCGAACTGATGCGACCACCCCAGGTGTAAAACCGCGTCATGCGCCGGATATGTCTCGCCGACCGGCTCTGGCGTGGGCTTGGCATGCTGCCGTGGTCGGCTGCGTCACGCTCGGACTCGCCCCCTGAACGAGCATGATCCTCCGCTCACGCCGGGCGCGCACCAAGTGGCCACCCCTCACCGAGTACCGTGTGGGCAGTGCCGGCTCTGTGGACAGAACCTCAGACCAGGCGCCTGCGGGGCCGCCTAATAGCACTGGGTGTCGTCGTTATAGGCCTGGTACACGTTATCATCCATCGGATTGCTCGGGTTCGCGATGCAGCCGCCCGTTGAACAGGCGCATGACTCGTGGGTGGTACCCGGCTTGTGGGATTCTCCGGGCCAGGATCACGGCCGGCAGTGTCAGAAAAAGGAACAACACGGCGAGGACCAACCCCCGCACGCGGGCGTTTCTTCGCTCTGAGCCCTTGGCAGTCCTTTGAGCGATCCTGAGGAGCTTGCTCTGCCTGACTGCTTGGATGGGGGGAACGGACGGCGAGTCGGGTATGTAGCTCAGCGGCGCTCCGCTTCGTCCGCCAACCGCGACCCTGAAATCATGCACTACCGTCCTTGCAGGAATCCGAGCTCGCAGGCGCTTGGCGGGACCGATCACGCGAACCGCCAGCACAGTGAGCGTGTCGGTTGTCACAACCGGCTGTCGCCCGGAGGGCGAACGCGGGTCCCCGTACCGAGTAAGAGTTGCGAGGAGCGGGAGCGTCAGGCCTGCACGTTCGTCACAGTCTCCACCTGGTAACGAGCTTCAACGCCAGGCTGGGCGCCCGGCTGCGAGCTCTGGATGTCCACCAGGGCTCCGCCCGCAGCTAGTTCCTTGCCCCCCCAGTCAAAGGCCGCGCTTGCAATCAGCCCAGGCGCGGCCTTGAGCCTCTCCCAGCGGGCATGCCGAAAGCGAACGGTTCTGGGGTGTCCGTCATCCCAAACCTGCGGCAGCGACGTGTTTGTCCCCTCGTCCGCAGCCGGGACAAAGGCGAACCGCAGCAGGCTGGCGTAAGTGCCATCGGCGGGCGGAACGGAACCCGGAAAGACATCGGCCTCAGCAAGGATGCTGGCGCGGTTGGTCGCCGGCCTGCCGCTGAGCGTGGGGCCGCCGCCCGTATCCGGGCGCGGGGCCGGGGCGAGCAAACGCGCGATCTCCGGCGGGATTCGAACCGGGGGGTTGCTGAACCCAATGTCGTCGCGCTTTAAAACGCGCACCTCGGCCCGGAGCGCGTCCATGTATTGATCGCCGTATCCCGGAATTGGCCTGAACGCCGTGACCATCACAACGGAATCGGGTGGAACGGGGGATACATCGTTGAACGCGATGCCCCTCGCACTCCTTATGGCAGGCTCGGTGCGAATCCGCCAGGAATTGCCACGCACCTGCACTCTGAACAGCATCACCTTTTTCCCGCTGGGCTTGGCGGAGGAGTCTAAGATGGTATAGGTGATGCACCCCCTCGCCTCGTAGCCCGCCACGGCGGCCATCGCTGGCGCCGCCGCGCAGGGCGCCAGTGACAAGAGGAGCACCAAACAACGGCGCCGAGCAACCAAGCCCACACGGTTGCGGATAGACTCGAGGTTGGTCATTGAAGCGTAATCAGGCATATCACCTTTGGGGATCGCATAGGCCACGCTTCACCCGGCGTGCTGGCCGCTGCTGTGGCTGAGGCGGAGGTCCTGGATGAGAAACCACGCCGCCCCCCGCGAAGAGGCAGGCCAAGATGGCGTCCGACACCCATGTTGCGGCGCGACCACGCGCCCCAGGGCAACCGCAGCTAGGCAAAAAGTGGACGGCTGCAAGCCCCACCTTGTACGTGGCAAATATTGCCGAGAGCCAAAGCAGGGCTGAGAGCTTGGACCAAGTTGCGACGCGGCGCTGGAGCACCAGCACAACAACCGCAATCTCAATGAGCGACGCAATAACGAGCAGTTCGCGACCGGTAAGAAATTGGATGACCGGATCCGCCCCGGAGAAGGCCCGGTTGCCGAGGCCGATGAGCTTGAGGGCGGCCGTTAACAGCAAAATGCATGAAGCGCTACGCAGGAAAGGTGCCGAAAACCGGGCTCGGGCCATCTCGCCGGTGGAGCCGAATTGGCGCACTGTTGCATTCATGTAGCTGCATTTCAGCACGTGCCGGCCCGGAGCGCGACAACAAACTTAGGGCACGCGCAGGGCACCCATAGGGCATCGATAGGGCATGGACAGGGCGCGCCGGCCAACCGGAGGCAATGGGATACAACCGGGCGCCCTCGTCGGCGGATTGGGAGCGGCGTGCGGCGTTCGCCCCTTCGCAGCGTGCGCGGGCAGCCAACCCCGGCAGCTAGCTAGAGCCGGTCCCAAAACAGCAAAACCCCAATAAAATCGGGGGGTATTGAGGCGGACATGCACGACTAAAACCATTCAAAAGGCGCACCTCGACGCGAATTTGCCGTTTATAATGC
>JAJYHY010000117.1 GCA_021784555.1 bacterium | reverse complement strand
TCTCGGGGATGGATTCTCGGTGTTTACGCCGCCTGCGCCAAGCCTCCAGGCTTGGTTGCACCCGGGCCACGCCGGCCGCGAAGCGGCTGTCCAATCTGCTTGCTGTCTTGGCTGCCATAATCTGGCGCCAAGACTACCGCCCCCGCCAAAATCCCGTCACGCACGCTTGCCGAAGCAACACGTTGAAACGGCTGCGATCTCTCCGGGCCGCGACTCACCGGGCTGAGGCCGCGGTGCTAATGGACGCGGCGCGCGATAAAGTGGACGATAGAGCGGGCGATAGAGTCCCAAAATTGCGGTTCTTGGGACAAGGGTTGGCTCCCCCGCTCGATACAAATCAGCCCGATTTGCCTCAGGCGGCGCCCAGCAGGTGTTCGATGGCCATTTGGTCCAGCGCCGCGTAATCGCGTTGCGCGACGAATGCCTGGGCCTTCTTCTCATCGAACGTGCGCGCTTTTTCCACCAGGCGCTGGAAAGTGCGCCGGCTGTTGTCCAGATGCGCCAGCCAATGCTCCTCCTTTGTGGTTCGGAAAGGATGAACATCGAAACAGACGTATTCGCCCCGGCGTCCGTAGCCGTTGCGCTCCAGGGCGCGGACCTGGTTGAAGGCCACACGAAGGTTGGCGCTGCCAAAGGGCTTGTCCTGGTCGAATTTGAGGCCGTTTTGGTCGTTGAGGTGGAGCGACCACAGCTTGCCAAAAAGCATCGCAAAATCGATCTCGTCCGCGGGGTCCAGCCCGGCCAGGATGGCGTGGGCGGATTCGATGAGACAGCCGACCCGTTTGGGGTCGCGCGTGAGCTGGGCAATGGCCAAGGCATGACCAATCGTCGGAATGTAGGCCTGGTCCATCGGCTCGTTGGGCTTGGGTTCGATGGCCAAGCGGATTCGGCTGTCGTGGGCGAGCATCTTATCCAGGGCCTGAACCAGGAACTCGAAACTGCGGCGTCCGTTCTTGGACTCGCGAATATAGCTGCCTTCCCGCGCGAGCCATAACACGAGGAGATTCGTCCCCAGCACGTTGGCAATGTCGACGGCCCGGAGCGAGCGCTCGATGGCGTATTTCCGGCATTTGGCGTCGTTGCTGGTGTAGGCGCCATCGACCGTTGAGGGGTGAAACCACAGCCGAGGCGCGACCATCTCCGCCTTGACGCCGGCGTCATTGAGGCGCTTCTTGAGCGCCTTGGCCTCGGCGGTGATTTGGGCGGCGGATTTGGCGTCGATGTCCGGCACGGCGTCGTCGTCATGAAACATCATAGCGTCGAAGCCCAGCTTCTTAAGTTGATCGAGCTTCCAATCAAAGCTCTGAGGGATGCGGGTAGGCGGGCCGTACGGGTCTTGACCTTCGCTGATGTTCCAGGGTCCGAAGCAGAATTTGTATTGCTGTTGTTTTGCCATAGCGGCATCATGTATAACCGTTCGGCATGGGAATAAAAACGGAAAAATGAGTGAAGGCTCCGCGGGCAAATCCTCGCCGACGCTCCAAAGGGGCCGTGCAGGAGCGGGGCGCCAATCGTCCGTTACACCGACCGTCGCCGTGCCTCGGCCAGCAATTGCGCGCGCTTGTAAGCCTTATAGCGGTCCCGCAGGTTTGAGAGTAATTCCATTCTTGTCAAAGAGGTCCCTGCGATGACTTGATCCAGCAGCTCGTGCAAGCGATGGAGCTGCTCCGGAACGTCCTCCGGTTCGGCGTACTCCAGTTCGTACTGGGCCCGGAGAATGGCTTCCAGTTTCTCACACCTCGCCACCGAAGGCCTCCTTCAATATCGCCATTTGGCGCTGGGCGTTCAATTCTGTATGCCACTGGATGAAAGTGATCCGGAGCGACTCCAGCTTAGCGGCAATGCCCTCCGTCGTGAGCCGCAACGCCTCAAGCGATTCAGGACTCGGATTCTCGAGCAGAAGCCCCTCCCCGCTGGCGATGGCGCTTGAAAGGAGGGCGCGGTGCAGTTGTTTGTCCTCAGCGGAAGGCGCCTCGGCCAGCAGCATCTGCTCCTCAAGATCCTGGCAGACTCGACAGAAGTTCAGCCAGGAAACCACCCGCGCCGCAATGGGGCTGCGCCGGGCCTTGACCTGTGCCTCAAGTACGTCCGCAAATCGGCCCGCCGTTCGCCACCGCTCTTTGGCCAGTTCCGATGGAGTTGTGCTTGCGCTCATCCCGTTAAGCTAGCCCCAGACCGGAGCGGTTGTCGAGATCGCGTCAACCGGAACCGCGCAAAGATTCAGCGTGCGTTTCGCCAGACAATTTGGTATAAGCGGTTCGAGCCAATTATGACAACCAACCTCGAACAATCGCTGAAAGAAGAAACCCCCGGACGCGTCAGCATGCTGGACGGCCAGGGAGAACTGCCGATGCTGGCCGTGAACACGCGCTGGAGCACGGCTGAAATTTACCTTCATGGGGCCCACGTGACCCAATTCCGGAAGAAAGACGAAGCGCCGCTGCTCTTCCTGAGCCAGTGCAGCCGCTTCGATGACGACCACCCCATCCGCGGCGGCATCCCCGTCATTTTTCCGTGGTTCGGCTTCCGCGAGGGCCTGCCGCAGCATGGCTTTGCCCGGCTCAAAAGCTGGGACTTGGAGGAAGTCGTATCCGGCGCCGACGGCAGCGTCAGCGCCCGCTTTCGGCTGCCCGACTGCCCTGAGGCCTCCACCTTGCCTCCGTTCGTGGCGGACTACACGGTCACGGTGAAGGACTCTCTCAACCTCCAACTTGCGATCACCAACCAGTCGAAGGAGGACACGCTCACGTTCGAGGATTGTCTGCACACCTATTTGGAGGTGGGGGACGTGACCGCCGTCTCGATCCGCGGACTCAAGGGGCTGAACTATTTGGATAAGGTGGCTAATTTCGCAAGAAAGCTTGAGACCGACGACCCCATTCGCATCGGCTCGGAGGTGGACCGCGTCTATCTGGAGACGACCGGCGCCGTCGAGGTGCGCGACCCGTGTATAGGCCGAAGAACCATCGTCGAGAAGGAGGGCTCCACCGCCACCATCCTCTGGAATCCGTGGGCAGCCAAGGCGCAGCAGATGACCGATTTCGGCAACGAGGAATACTTTCGCATGCTGTGTGTGGAGTCCGGCAACATCGCCCCGAACGACATCAAACTCACCCCAGGACAGACCGCCACCCTCAAGCTCAAGCTCAGGAGTGAACCCTTGTTACAATGAAAAGCAGAGTTGCGGTGCTTGCCACCGTCATCGCCGTCCTCCTTCCCTCGAGCTCGCCTGCGCGCCTTGCCCCGGCTGCCGCTCCGCGCCCCATTTACGCCCGGCCGTATCCGCCCAAGATCCCCATGGCGTGGCTGGCGCTGCCTCCGGGCGCCGTGCAGCCCGAAGGCTGGCTGCGGGATTGGGCGGAGGCGGCGCGCCACGGCATCACCGGCCACCTTGATGAGCGCCATCCGACCTTCGCCGAGGGCTGGAAGGGCGTTCCCATTCATGCCCCTGGCGCCAATAGGGACGGCACGGGCTGGCCGCTCGAACAGTGCGCTTATTGGCTGGACGGGGCGCTCCGGCTCGGATTTGTCCTCCATGACCAGGCCCTGATTCGAAAAATCCGCGCCCGGCTGGACCCGATTGTGGCGGCGGTCAACCGGGCCGATTCCGGCGTCTCTTTCATTTATTGGAAGAAGGGATACAAACCCCAAGGCTTCAATGGATGGGCGCATTCGCAACTGGGCCGGGCGTTGGTGGCCTTGTACGCGGGCACCGGCGACCCGCGCGTTCTGAAGGCCCTGGTGAAGGTCTATGCCGATTATCCGGTGGCGCGGGGCGGACTGAGCCTGTCCAGCGTCTCCGGCCTGTGCAATCTGGAGGCGATGCTGGACACCTACTCCTACAGCGGCGAGCGGCGCATCCTTGGCCGGGCCCTCCAGGCGCTGGCCCGGCCGGAGATTGCCCGTATCATTCGACCTTGGGGGCAAGGAGATGTCCCGCCCGCCCACACGGTGATTCTCTACGAGGACCTCCGGCTGCCGGCGCTGGTTTATCCCTGGTCAGGCAACGCGCGCTACCTGCAGCAGACGCTTGGCGCGTTCCGCTGGCTGGAAGAATACAACCTCCTGCCCTACGGCGTCTCATCCGGCGAAGAATACGTCTCGGGCATTGGGGCCTTCCGCAAAACCGAGACCTGTGACGTCTCGGCCATGCTCCACACGACCTCCCGGCTGTACCGCATTCAAGGCGACGGCGCCTGGGGCGACCGGATGGAGCGCGCCTTCTTGAACGCCGGCGCGGGGCCGATTGCCCGCGATTGGCAGACGATGTGTTATTACCAGTCGCCAAACCGGCTCCGCTCCGATTCGCTGCCGTGCGCGCAGCCGCTCTGCCCGGGGCCGGAAGGCATCCGGTTCCACCGCCTGGGTTGTCCAACCGTCCTGTGCTGCGTCGGCTCGGTCAATCGCATTATTCCCACTTACGTCATGGATATGTGGATGGCGACGTGGGATGACGGTCTGGCGGCGACGCTTTACGGACCGTGCAAAGTCACCGCTCTGGCCGGGGCGCGAGTGCCAGTCTCCATCCGCGCCATGACGGATTACCCCTTCGGCGAGGGCATCCGGATGGTGGTCAAGCCGGAGCGAACCGTTGCCTTTCCGCTTTACCTGCGCATCCCCGGGTGGTGTGTCCACCCTGGAATAGCGGTCAATGGCTCGGCGCTCAAACGGTTGCCGCGCCGGAGAGGGTTTGTCAAAATCGCGCGAGAGTGGTCCGCGGGGGACGTGGTCGAGTTGCGCCTTCCGATGCGGCCCCGAGTTTCTCTCGGCTGCGAGACCCAGTTCCCTCTTGCGAACCGCCGGTATTTCGGATTCGAGCCGGCGCAGGTTTTCCAACCTCGCCGGCTGCCCTACGCCAGCGTGTTTTATGGGCCGCTGCTCTTTTCCCTGCCGATTCCAGACCTCAACCCCAACACGCCTCAGCCCCACGCCAAGTGGCAATACGCGCTGGACGCAAACCCAGCGCAGCGGGATTTCGGCATCACGGTCGAGCGCAAACCCATGCCCGCCCACTGGGACTGGCCTCTGCACGCGCCGCTCGTCCTGCGCGTCCCCGCCCGCGGCTTCGATTGGCATCCGACCGATGCCCAGGCCCTGCCCAACCAACCGGTCAAAGGCGACGCCTCGGCCACCGTTCCGCTTGTGCCCTACGGCTGCACCAAGTTCCGCATCTCAATGTTCCCCGTCACGCCCCGCTCGTGCCGGGCACCGGAGTTGCTCAAGGGTCCGCGCGCTCGCTCACCCAGCGCCGAGTAAACGAGATCGCTCGGCTTGATAAACTCGAAATCCCAACCCGGCAAAGCCAGAGCCAAGGGGGCCGGAGGGAAACCGCGAAATACGCGGAAAACTGAGAAACCCCGATGCCGTTTCCGTCGGCTTCGTCTGTCAGGAAGACCTTCTTGATGCTCGCCTCAGACCTCCCATCGAGGCTCCTTTCAGATTGAATTCCTTTGTCCCCATTCCTTTGCCAAGCTCGTTTGTGGGCACGCGCACGCGAGAGGCGGCTCAGCAGGATTGGATAAAGGAATGGGGACAAGGGAATGCCACACGCCGGGCAGATTGGCGGCGAACCTGGCGATGGCCTCGAGTCTCCGGCTGCTTGGACAGGCAACAAGCGTGTAATGGCTTTCATTACACGTGAATCAGTACTTGCCTGACAGACAAGAACCCCACAAGCGGTATGGTGGACACAGGCATTGAAATGATCACAGCGCAATGCAGCAAACCAAGAGATCAGAATACTTATGAAATCACATCTATCGAAGCGTAATGTCTTGCAAGCGTGCTGGATACCTTTGACCCTCCTTTGGCTGAGCCTAAGTGTGGTCGCCCATTCGCAGGAGACCAATGAATTCAGTCTCCCAAGTTCGGGTACCATGTCCGCCCGCGGTCTCCAACCGGATGGCAAGATCCTCGTGGCGGGCTCCTACATCTCCATCGACAACCAGCCATAACGTATGATGAAGCGGCTCAATACCGATGGAACATCGGATGCCACATTTGACACAGACAGGATGGGCCCGGCGGTGACAAGACGCTGTTCCTGAACGCGTCACAAGTGCTCCAGCGCCTAAACGCCGATGGCAGTCTGGATGGCGGTTTCAACTGCACCCTAAGCAACTTGGAGACCTTTGCCATGCAGCCGGACGGTAGAATCCTGGCGAGTTGCACGGGAATCGCGTCCGGTGGCTTCAATCGGATCAACCTAGATGGCAGCGTGGGCACGGGCTTTAATAACGCCAACGACAGGGGCTTTTATATCAGCATAGACGGCGGAGTGGACTGCATGGCGGTCCAGGCCGACAGCAAGGTTCTCATAGGCGGGCACTTCTGGCACGTCGGCGGCGAGGCTCGCCAAGGCATCGCCCGGTTGAACGCCGATGGCACCCTCGATGGCGGCTTCGATGCGCAGTGCGACGGCACCGTAGATGACGTCGTCCTGCAGGCCAATGGCAAGCTTTTCGTCACAGGCAGTTTCAAGCACCTCGGCGGGCAATCCTGCACTAACTTCGGCCGCCTCAATCCCGACGGCACCCTGGATAGCACCTTTGCCCCGCCCTCGTACTATAGCGTGAAGTTCCTGCTCCTGGATTCGATGGGCAACCTGCTTTTCGAGAGCGGGCTCGTGACGAACGGCAACAATGTCGTGCATTATATCACCCGACTCCACAACACCGAGTCCGCAACGCAAAGCCTCAGCTACACGAACTACACCGTCACTTGGATGAGGGGCGGGGCCGGCCCGGAGGTTTGGGGCACGCGATTCGCCTGGTGTACGAACGGGACCGATTGGGTGGACCTTGGGGCCGGCACGCGGATCGAGGGCGGCTGGCAGTTCACCAACGCGTGGATACCATCAGGATGCATGCTCCGAGCCCGAGGCTATATCGACAGCCAGCAGGGGACAGCCGGCAGCGATGGAACGGCACACTGGTATGTGCAGGCGGAGATCGGTCCGCTGTCCGTTTCCCCGTGGGCCAACGAATTCCGAGAACCCGCGGTGGACGTCAGCTCTCTCGCGCTGCAAGGAGACAACAAGATCCTGGCTGCGCAGTCGCCGGGGCTTTCTGGTCCTACCGTCGTGCGGTTTCTGCCCAACGGCATGCCCGACGACTCTCTCGTTTCCAACGGACTGGCGTCCGAGAGCCAACCTCAACGGCTGTCGGTTCAGGAAGACGGCGCGATCCTCGTGGCGGGCAACATAACCCTGGCGGGACAGCACACGACAACGAGGCAGTTCCTCCGGCTCAACCCGGACGGGAGCCTCGACTCCTCCTTTCATTACCAATGTCTCGGCCCGGATTGGTCCGCCCTCTTGAGCGTAATACCTCTCCCGGACGGCAAGATCCTCCTCAACTCCGACCAGAGGAAGGTTGAGCGGCTGAATCCGGACGGGAGTCCCGACCCAACCTTCAACTGCGACCTGGGCGGAGTCCTCGCCATGACGATGCAGAGCGACGGCAAAATCATCGTCCTTTGTTCGCTCGGCATTGCACGAGTCAACCCTGATGGAAGCACGGATAGCTCCTTCCAGATAACTCCCACGGGCGGATGGCCTCAATGCCTGGTCGTCCAGGCAGATGGGAAGATCCTCGTGGCAGGCGGGCCCATCGGCCTCAGCAGCTTGGGCGGGCAACCCCGGGCAGGGATTGGGCGGCTGAACCCGGATGGAAGCGTGGATGCCACCTTCCAGCCGGAGTTTGGTGGTGGTGGTAGCCTCATCAAGGAGATAGTCCTCCAGGCGGACGGCAAAATCTTTGTTATCGGCGGATCCCTCATCGGCGCGCCCTTGACATTGGGCGGTCAGGCTTGCGGACCCGTAGTGCGGCTCAATCCCGACGGGACTCGGGACACCACGTTCCCTGGCGTGCCAGACACGGTCGTGGATTGCTTGCTCCTGGACTCCCAGGGAAACCTGGTTTACGTGAACGGCCCTTTTGTATGCTCGATAGTGCGAATGCACAATACAGCCCTGGCCACCCAGTCGTTGACATACAACGGTTCAACGATTACGTGGCTGAGGGGTGGCACAAGCCCCGAGGTCTGCACAACTCGGTTTGCCTACTCGACCGATGGAACCAACTATACGGACCTCGGACCGGGCACGCGCAGTTCGGGAGGCTGGGACCTTGCCGGGGTGTCGCTGCCGGCCAAGTATGTGCTTCGCGCCAGGGGCTACACGACCGCCGGAACGGGTATCACGACGCAATGTCCTGGACACGGAGGGTGGTACCTGCAGACTTCCATCCAAAGCCCGGCGCCCACGCAGCGGCCGCAGATTTTGACATCGGACTCGGATTTCGGCCTCTCCACTGGCCACCTCGGCTTCAGCGTCGGTGGCACCCCAGGCCAAAAGCTCGTCATCGAGGTTTCCACTGACCTTCAACACTGGACGGGCATCTCGACTAACGTGATGAACTCCGACCGACTCGAATTCAGAGACACGGAAGACGCAACGCTGCCTTGCCGCTTCTACCGCGTTCGAAGCGAGCCATAGTAACTCAAGATGACCTGGGGCCGGTGCGAAATCCCCTCCGGATTGTGACACCATTCGCAGCGGAGCGGGCATCCTTTGAGGAATTCAGCAGCTCTTTGAGGCAGGAATGTCCCAGTGCGACAGCCGCCCGAGTTTGGACGTCTCATAGCAAGTGAGACGTCCGGAGCCAAACTGTGTTTGAGCACACCTTGCAAGGTGTGCTCATGCGGCTCAAGCCGCTCACGGGCGCAGGTTGCTGTGTTCCCGGCGTTCTCACCCCTGCCGTGAAACGGCAGCCGCTCGGTTCCCGTGGAAACATCCAAAACTCCCGCTGGCGTCGCCTGCCGTTGGCGCACGTCGCACCGCCGGACAGTGCGGCGCCATGTCCCGGCCTCGCCAATTACCTCCCGTGCCGTTGTCACTTCAGGGCTGTCCAGCCCGGGCCTCCGGAATGGGGAATCTTCGCTCGTCCTGCCCTTCTGATCCGTCCGCCACGCCCTTTGCAGCCTCCACGAACTGTCCTCCGACACGCGGGTAAACACGTAGTGATACACGCCTGGATCACCGTCTTTGCGCGCCTCCAGAGTTACAGTTTTGCGGTGAGGCAAACGTTGGAAGCGGAACCTCGTGGTTGACCCATGGTCGGCTTTGGCCCAACCCGGCAATTGTCCTTCTCTCTTCAAGCCCAGATGCATCGAGACAAATGTAGCTGCTTGGCCTCGTTCCCTTCAATCGAGCTCTGGCCATCCCCGTTATCTCCGGTGTCAACCACCAACCTACCCGTCCTTCCTCCGGCAAGGCTCGCGCGACGAATGTATAGTTTTCTGAACAAGGAAAACTCCAACGGAAATGGCTGGCCGAGCTTGGCGGCATCCAAATGGGTGTCATCCAGAAACCGCAGCGTCCCAGACCTAAAATCCAGTTGAATGCAATAGTGCTTCAGACAGTCCATGCCGAGGACTCCCATAATCGGCCGGCCTGCGTCCTCTGAAATTCCGCTCAGATCAAACGTTGCGCATAATCTTCCGGTCTTCAGCCGGGGGTTCCCAAGGAAGAGCGGGGGTTCCCAATAAATGGCCGATTTTTCCTTGCCGAGGCCCGTGGCAACGGTCCACTTGCCCAGCGGCAGCCGCTTCAACTTCGAGGCAAGCGAGCTATCGAAGAGAGCTCCAGGCGCGCCGGTGTCCACGATGAAAGCCATCTCCTCGCCGTCTTCGAGGCGAAGAGTTACAATCAGCCAGTCTGCCCGGCCCGCGCCTTTGTTCATCCTCACGTCCGGCGGGTGACGTGAACGCTCCGTCGCGCACGAGCACAAGAGCAGCAGATTCAAGAGCGTTCCAAGTGTCTGGCATTTCCATTGCGTTTTCATCGCCGGCGCACAGGATGGACCGCGGGAGTGCGCGAGGCAAAATGAAAAAGCCGTTCCGCATCCGCGCGCGGCAGAGCCAGAAGCAGGGGGCAAAAAGATGGGGTCAAGAACATTCCAAGCAAGCACCCCAATTCCCCGCGCCCGGGGCAGCGATGCATCCCCAAGAACCGCTGGAGCATCGAACATCCAACAGCCGACAGCCAACGCCCAACATCCAATCGATACCCCGACCAGGGGGCCTTGGCTGGTCGATGTTTAGGGCGAGAGGACCGTGTGGCCGGGAACACCTATAAGGACCCCCAATTCCTGGTGAATCCGAAACCCGAATCCGAAACAAAAGCGGCAATGAGCAAAACCGGCTTACGGACCACGAAATACGCGAAAGGAGGGAAGAAACCAAAACCAAGGGCGCGGAGCCGTTCACAGATGGCATCCTCCCCACAACTTGGCGCTAATGTCTTTTTTCGTGTATTTCGCGTATTTCGTGGTCCTCTCCGTTAAACGGCCTGTTTTGAACATTTCCCTTTGCCGCTTATGAGATTGTTTCGGATTTCGAGCTTCGGATTTCGAGTTTGTTCAGCAGGGATGTGGGGGGACCGACGCGATGCGCCCAGGATAACCGGAGCGGCGATTATGAGTTTGACACGAAGAACCGGTCCCCTTAGCTTTCAGTTGAAAGAAATAGATTTTATGGCTGAGAACATCCCGAACACTCCGGCTGGCGCAATGCCACCAAAAAAGGAAACCGGCAAGGTCCAACCCAAAAAGGAGACCGTCCGCATCAACCTGCCCCCGAAACCCTCGGCCGCCCCGACCATTAAGCTCCCGACCCTCCCACCCGGAGGGCCGACCGGCGGTGGCGCCCCTGGGGCAACCCCCGCTCCATCGTTTGGCGCACCCGCTGCGGCCCGTCGAGGCCCCGGCGGCGCCGCCCCAGCCACCGCCGCGCGTCCCGCGCCAGTGGCCGCGCCGCGCCCGGTTGCCGCCCCGGTGGCGGTCGTGGCGCCTGTCAGCAACCTCGACATTGGTCTTGGTGTCGCCGCGGGGATCGTATGCGTGGCGGCGCTCGGCAGTACGATTTACCTCTGGCAGTTGCTGGGGTGGTAGCCGCCCTAAAGACCAGGTGCCGTCACAGCCGCGCACAGCGCTAGGGTTTGTTTTTTATGGCAGCTCCAAACATTGTAGAACTGACGAGCGGGAATTTCTCGGCTGAGGTCCTGGAATCGCCGAGGCCGATTCTGGTCGATTTTTGGGCGGAGTGGTGCGGGCCCTGCAAGATGATAGCTCCGGTCCTGGATGAGTTGGCGGCCGAGTACGAAGGGCGCGTCCGCATTGGCAAGGTCAATATCGACGAAGAGCAGAACCTGGCGGCCCAATACGGCATCCAGTCCATCCCGACACTTTTGTTGTTCGATAAGGGACAGGTCAACGAGCAGATTGTCGGACTTCGAAGCAAACGCGACCTGAAGTCCCGCTTTGACCGGGTCGCCGCCTGAGCCATTTGCCGCGTGTGCGGCGAGGGGGAAGCGGTTTGCATCTGAGGCACGCGCGGTGGCATTTCTCATGAGGCATTGGGCCGTTAGTATCGGGGGTTGGCAATGCCCAATACCTAACGAGAGATACCCAATGAGATGGGGAAAGCGGTCTGAGGCTCGCTTGCTTTCCGGATAACGCCTCGCCAGTGGTGGGGTCCTGGCCGCGTGAGGCGGGGCCCTAGGTCACACCGTCGATCAATGGCTCTGATGTTCATGCCTGGCCAGTTTGCGAAACGGGCTGAGTTTTACTACCAGCTCGCGCAGTACACCGCCGCCGGGGTCACCCTCACCGCCGCGTTGGACCAACTCAGCCGGAAGCCCCCGGCCCGTTCCTACCGGGTGCCTGCCCAGGCACTGCTCGGCCATTTGGCCCAGGGTGAAACGCTTACCGACGCCCTCAGCCGGATGGGCAACTGGCTTCCGGCCTTCGACATCGCCCTGCTGCATGCCGGGGAGCAAAGCGGGCGGCTCGACGCCTGTTTCCGCCTGCTTTCCGATTACTACCAAGACCGTGCCAGGATAGCACGGCAGTTGATTGCCGACTTGGCCTATCCAGTCGCCCTCTTTCACTTCGCGGTGTTCCTATTGCCGTTCTCGGCCTTCTTCCTCTCCGGCGACTGGAAGCGCTACTTGCTCCAGACCCTGGGTGTGGTGCTCCCCATCTATGCCCTGATCGCCCTGGTAACCTACGCCGCGCAAAGCCGGCATGGCGAACGATGGCGGGCCTTCATGGAGGCCCTCCTCCATCGCGTGCCCGTCCTGGGGAGGGCGCGTCGCAGTTTGGCGCTCTCACGGCTGGCGGCGGCCTTGGAGGCACTGCTCAGCGCCGGGGTGACGATTGTGGAGGCCTGGGAATTGGCCGCCAATGCCTGTGGCTCCCCGGCCTTGCGCCGCACTGTCCTGGGTTGGCGGCCCCTGGTGGACGCCGGCCAAACTCCGGCGGAAGTTGTCACCGCGTCGCGCCGGTTTCCGGAACTTTTCTCCAGCCAATACAGCAGCGGGGAAATCAGCGGCAAACTCGAGGAGAACCTCAAGCGCCTGCACCAATACTATAACGAGGAAGGCTCGCGCAAACTCCACGCCTTGGCGCAATGGACGCCCCGGCTCGTGTACCTGGCCATCGTCTTATTCATCGGATACAGGGTCATCCATTTCTGGATGGGCTACTTTCAGGAGGTTCAGAATGCGGCGGGTTTTTAGTGGCGCACCCGGCAGGACTTGAACCTGCAACACCTTGATCCGAAGTCAAGTACTCTATCCAGTTGAGCTACGGGTGCGCTCTCCACCAAAGGCTAAACCATCCTCACCGAATGTCGAGTGTCGCGCTTACCCATTTCACCGATTCGGCGGGCCTCGTTGGACCACCATCGCTCTCTCAAATCCTTGCAGTTGTTTCTGCCCAAGACGTGACCGTTCTCGAATAAGTTTCGCTGGTGGACCAGTCTTGACGCCCAGCCATAGATGTTGAGAATGCGTCCATGAATTCATCTCTGGCTTCCTTTTCCGCTACGCTGGCCTTGAGCGCCGCCACCTTTGCCGCCGCCGCCGTTCGGCCCCCCGCTCCTTATGGCCCCGTGCCTACCCCGCGGCAGCTTCGCTGGCATGAAATGGAGTTCTTCGGCTTCCTCCACTTCACCGTGAACACGTTCACCGACAAAGAATGGGGCTACGGCGACGAGAGCCCGAAGGTCTTTAACCCCACGGATTTCAACGCCGACCAAATCGTGTCCGTCGCCAAAATGGCCGGGATGAAGGGCCTCATCCTGACCGCCAAGCATCATGACGGCTTTTGCCTGTGGCCCAGCAAATACACGGAGCATTCAGTCAAGAACAGCCCCTGGGAAAACGGCCACGGCGACATGGTCAAAGCTATCTCCGAGGCCTGCCGCCGCCAGGGCCTGCGGTTTGGCGTCTATCTCTCGCCCTGGGACCGCAACAACAAAGACTATGGCCGTCCGGCCTATATCACCTATTACCGCAACCAACTCCGCGAACTGCTCACCGAGTACGGGGACATTTCCGAGGTCTGGTTCGATGGCGCCAACGGCGGTGACGGCTATTACGGCGGGGCCAGGGAGATGCGGCGCATTGACCGGCGCACCTATTACGACTGGCCGGACACATGGAAGATTGTGCGCCAGTTGATGCCCAACGCCGTCATGTTTAGCGATGCCGGCCCCGACGTGCGGTGGGTAGGCAACGAGAGCGGCGTCGCCGGAGACCCCTGCTGGGAAACCCTTAATCGCGACGACCGCTACCCGGGCGGGCCGAGCAATGGATTGAACTCTGGCGAACGGCATGGCGACGCCTGGCTGCCCGCCGAATGCGACGTCTCCATCCGCCCCGGCTGGTTTTATCATCCCAGCCAGAATTCGGAGGTGAAGACGCCCCGCCAACTGGTCGATATCTACTACAAATCCGTCGGACGCGGCGCTTGCCTCAACCTGAACATCCCGCCCGACCGCCGCGGCCAGATCCACCAGACCGACATCGACTCACTGCGCGGGTTTCGCGGCATTCTGGATGCCACCTTCGCCCATGACCTGGCCCAGGGCGCAACCATTACGGCCAGCAACAGCCGCGGCAATTCCCCCGAATTCAGTCCCAAAAACCTCCTCGACCATAACCGGAATACCTATTGGGCCACCGACGATTCGGTCACGACTCCCGACGTGGTCTTGGATTTAGGCAAACCGGTCACGTTCAATGTCGTCAGCCTCCGCGAATACCTGCCCCTGGGCCAGCGAATCGACGCCTTCGCCCTCGATCAATGGAAAGATGGCCAATGGGCCGAATTTGCTCACGCCACCAGCATCGGCAACCTCCGCTTGATCCGCGGCCCGCGTATTACCACCGAAAAGGTCCGCCTCCGCATCACCAAGGCGCCCGTTTGTCCTGCCCTCTCCGAATTCGGCTTGTACCTGGAGCCTGCCGCGGCGGAATAGAGCGGCTGCATTTTTGGCTTGAGTGGGCCGGCCAAAAGTTGTAGAAATGCGTCCGTATGAATTCGCTCCTCCTCGTGGAGAGCTGTGGAAACGGCCCTGCTGAAAGGCAATCCTATGCTTGAAACCATCTCTTTCAAACTGAACAACAAACCGGTGCAGGTGCGGACCGACCCCAAACGCATGCTGCTTTGGGTCCTGCGCACCGACCTCCACCAGACCGGAACCAAGTTCGGCTGCGGCGAGGCGTATTGCGGCGCCTGCACGGTGCTGGTGGAGGGCGTGGCGGTTCGCTCGTGCTTCACGAGAGTCAGCCGCGTCCGCAACAAGGAAGTGACCACCATCGAAGGGTTGGCTCAAGACGGCAAGCTCCATCCGGTGCAGCAGGCCTTCGTTGACCACGACGCCCTGCAGTGCGGGTTCTGCACGCCGGGCATGATCCTGACGGCGGTGGCCTTGCTGAAAGACAACCCTCACCCCACCCGCGAGGAAATTATCGCCGGCATGAACGACAACTTCTGCCGTTGCGCCGCCCATACGCGCATCGTCGATGCCATTCAAGAGGCCGCCGCCAAAATGAAAGGAAATGCCTGATATGAACCCACAAGATTACCTGCTGCTGGATTTCCAGGACATCCATTCCTTGCCGGAACCCGCTCCCGATGACCCCACGCTCCCGGCTTTGCCGGAATGCTCGCCCGATTCGCAGCCTGGCCCCGGAACGGGTCTCAGGCGCCGTGATTTTCTCGGCCGCCTGGGTGGGGGCATTATCATATTCGTTTCCCTGACCGATTTGGTCCGCGCCGCCCAGGAGCAACGGCCCCGGGGCCGGGGACGACGCGGGCGCGGAGGGACACCATCGGATTTCAATGCGTTTCTGCACATTGCCGGGGATGGCCACGTCACCTGCTTCACTGGCAAGATTGAGATGGGTCAGGGGCCGATAACTTCTCTGCCGCAAATGCTGGCCGATGAACTGGACGCGCCACTTGCATCGGTGGATATCGTCATGGGCGACACGGCTCGATGCCCCTGGGACATGGGGACGTTCGGTTCCATGACCACGCGCTTTTTTGGTCCACTGCTGCGCGCGGCCGCCGCCGAAGCCCGGTCGGTCCTCCTCGAACTCGCCTCGGAATCGCTGAAGGTCCCTCCATCCCAGCTTGTCGCCAGCGAAGGTGTGATATGGGACCGGGAAGACAAGAGCCGCCGCGTAACTTACGGTCAGCTTACCAAAGGCCGCCGAATTCAGAAGCGTCTCCAGGGTCGGCCGACTCTCAAGACTCCCGATGACTTCAAGATTGTCGGCAAACCGCTGCTCCGGCGCGATTCTCCTGACAAGGTCACCGGCAAGGCCCAGTACTCGGGAGACATTCGGCTCCCAGGAATGCTCTACGCCAGCATCCTCAGGCCGCCCGCCCATGGCGCCCAGCTTAAGAGCGTCGATACCAATCCCTGCGAGCAAGTCGAGGGCGCTCGAGTCGTCCGGGAGGGCGACCTCATTGCCGTGCTGCACGAACTGCCCGATGTAGCGAAGGCCACGCTGGAAAAGGTCAAGACCGAATGGAATGTGCCGAAGCCCACGGTCGATGACAAAACCATTTTTGATCATCTGCTCAAAGCCGCGCCCCAGGGCCGGACGGTCGCCCAAGGAGGAGATCTGGAGGAAGGGGAGAAGGCGGCCGCAAAGCAGGTCGATTCCTCGTACCTCAACAGCTATGTGGCCCATGCCCCGATGGAGACCCACACCGCCTTGGCTCATCTTGAAAATGGCCGGATGACCGTCTGGGCCTCAACGCAAAACCCGTTCGGCGCCCAGCGCGAGATTGCCGGCGCCATCGGCTTCCCGCCTGAGAACGTGCGCGTCATTACGCCTTTTGTCGGCGGCGGATTCGGAGGCAAAACTCAAAACTCTCAAGCGGTGGAGGCGGCGCGCCTGGCCAAAGCAGTCGGCAAACCGGTCCAGGTCTGCCGCACTCGCGAGGAGGAGTTTTTCCTGGACACGTTCCGCCCGGCGGCGATTGTGCGGATCAAATCCGGCATTGATGGCCAGGGCAAGATAGTCTTTTGGGACTATGACGTCGCTTTCGCCGGCGAGCGCGGCGCGGTTCAGTTCTATTCCATCCCAAATCATCGGACGACCGCGCGCCCCTCCGGCTGGACTTCCGACGCGCATCCATTCGCCACCGGCGCCTGGCGCGCTCCGGGCAACAACACCAACACTTTCGCTCGCGAGTCGCACATTGACATGATGGCCGCCGCCGCTGGAATCGACCCGATTGAATTCCGGTTGAAGAACCTGACGGACGCGAAGATGATCCGCGTGCTCAAAACCGCCGCCGATCGGTTCGGCTGGACGTCCGCGAAATCGCCCAGCAAACGCGGCTACGGGGTGGCCTGCGGCATCGACTCGGGAACCTGGGTGGCGGCCATTGCCGAAGTGGCGGTCGATGCCAAAAGCGGCAGAGTTCAGGTTAAGAGAGTTGTTGCCGCGCAGGACATGGGCCTGGTGATCAATCCCGAGGGCGCAAGAATCCAGATGGAGGGCTGCATTACCATGGGCCTCGGTTATGCGCTCAGTGAAGAGGTGCATTTCCAGGGCGGCAAGATCCTCGACACAAACTTCGATACTTACGAACTGCCGCTGTTCTCCTGGCTGCCGAACATCGAGACGGCGCTCATCGATTCAAAGGAGCCGCCGCAAGGCGGAGGAGAACCCGCCATCGTCGTCATGGGCGCGGTGGTGGCTAATGCCATCCACGACGCTACTGGAGCGCGGCTATTCCAACTGCCGATGACTCCGGAGCGCCTCCAGGCAGCGATCGCAAAACTCCCAGCGTAGATGTGCCGAGGTGGAGCGAATTCATATCCAACCGTGGGGTTCGACGAAATGAATACGGTGAAAACAGGTCTCACGATTTCAGTCAGCAGCCTGCTGCTTGCCACGGTTGTCGGCTGCACAACTTTTACTCAAAAGGTGGCTGCGAGCCACACGCCGGCAGCCGATGGCGCTGGTCTTAATGACGCGAGAGTGTATCAACTGGGGGGAAATGGCACTGATCTTAATGACGCAAGGGTCCTCTACGAACTGGGGAAGTTTGACGCAGCGGACCGGAAATTGCAGGGAGTTTTGCGGCGCGACCCCTACAACCCAATGGCTCTTGGCCTTTTGGTGCTGGTCGAGAAAGGACGTTATCGCCGCGCGACCGGACAGGAGAAGCCCCGGGGCTATTTTCAGACGATCCCGCCGCAACCGATTTACTAATGAGACAACCGCGCGGAGAGCGCGTCCCAGTTGCTCGGTTTGGTCCTTGGCGCGCCTTGCGCCCTGCTCACGAAAAGCGTAATCTTGGCCTATGACTGACAAAGAAGCCGTGCTCGATGCTTTAGAGAGGCTGCCTGAAAACGCCTCGCTTGAGGAGATCACCGAGGAATTGCGCATCATGGCGGCGGTTCGGCGTGGGCGCGGCGATGTTGCGGCCGGCCACGCCAAGACCCAGCGGGAGGTTCGGGATTTGCTAGACTCCTGGGCCACAACATGGACTTCAAAGTAATCTGGTCCGACCAGGCAATCGAGGATCTTCGTGAACAGTGTGCCTATGTCGGGTCCCGCGACCCCGAAGCCGCGCTGCGCATGGGCAACGGCATTCTCGACCATGTTCAGATCCTGGCGCAGTTCCCTTTTATCGGACCGCCATACCCCCGAGGAACGCGCGGACCGCTACGAGAGATTGTCTTTCGGTCATACCGCATTTTCTATGACGTGAACGAGGAGTCACGGCGGGTGGACATTCTGCATGTGCGCCATGGCGCTCGGGATGAACCTGTACTCTGAAGAGCCCGACCAACGGAGTGCATGGAAAGGGTGCAGCGTGGCTGGCAGCGGACCGCTCGGTTTCATTCCGCGGCGTCTTGCGGCGGCTGACGAGAAGCCCGTGAATGCCGCGGAGGCAAACGCCGTGGTTGTTCACGTTCTGCGGCTTGTGGTTTGCGGAATCTATCCCGCTCTGGCCACATCATTGTCCGAGCGGACGCAGGAGTTAAAACGGCGTCCCCTGGGGATTGTGGTTGAGTTTGTGCATGGTTCGAGTATACAACGATTATCGAGCTTGCGGAGCCGCTCCCCGACCGGGGTGGCTCAGCTTTGATTCGTTAAACATCGCGCCGCACATGGAGATTACAATGCTATGAGAAGGGCATTCAATGAGTACCATAACCGATGAGCCACGGTTTGCCGTGGACCCCGCCGCCTTGCGGGCGTGGGCGGAAGGGCGGACGATCTACGTGGAGCTTCACGACGGAAGGATCGTCGGCTTGCCTCCCGGCCGTTTCCGCATCCCGCCGACGGCCACCGAGGAACAACTGGCGCAGGTCCGAGTGGAAGTCAACGGGTATGCCTTGCGGTGGGAGGAGCTGGACGAGGACATCACGGTTCCCGGGATCGTGGCAGGCCGGTTCCAATTGCCACCGAGGTAAGCAGCCTGCGCATTGTATGGCAACGCGACCCATTTCTTTACGGATTCCCGAAGCGGTGAAGCAGGACCTCGAGCAAATCGCCAAGCGATTCGGCGCGAGCCCAGCCACGCTGGGCGCGGATTACGTGACCCAGGGGGTGCGCGCCACCCAGCACCATTGCATCGATGCTTTGGTTCCCAATCACTCGTTCATGCGGGTGTGAAAGCCAAGCTTCTGCTCGACTCGCATGTCCCGGCTGATGTCGCTGCCCCCGGATGCGATTCGCGTTCGAGCTCACTTTCAAGGGAGCTGGCAAGGTTGGGACCCTTGTAAAGGTTACAGAACATGCAGGACCAGGCCAGGTTTTTCAGATCATCTGCGCCTCCGTGCTTGCGCGCGATGACATGTTCGACGTGGAAATCCCCAGGCTCCATGGCAAAATCGGGCAGGCGGCAATACTCACATCGCCGGCCCGCCCTCTCCCGGACCGCGTCACGATCGGCGCTCGTCACGTTGGGCTGGCGCGATTCAAATAGAGGCGCGCCCGGGATTGCAGGATGGAGAGCAGACCGCGCACCTGCGCGTAGGTTTCATACTCGGCAAACTCTTCAGTAGTGAGCAGGCCCTCATTCGCCTTCTCCGCCAGTTCCCGCCGTCGCTGCAGCGTCGGCCCGTCCAGTTTCAACGCGAGAATAGCCTCGGCACTGGCGTTGCTGAAGGTGCCTGCCAGACGGTCCGCCAGTTCGGCGATCAGTTTTTGAGACTGCACCCACTCGGGAAAAGCGGTCATGCCCATCAACACAAGTATAGCCCGGAGGCCATCTTTGGCAAGGCTCAAACTGATCTTAGGATGCGGCGCGATGCGCGCATGCGCGCCTCGGCCTTCACGATTCTGTTTGATTCTGCGCGCTTTGCGGCAGAGAATCGGCCTGGATGCCAAAGCCATTTCTGAACTCGTCCGTACGCTGCGGCGGGGCTCTCCGCAGCGGCGGCAACCCATCGGGGACGAGCCGCAGGCCGGTTGCGGTAATCACGTTGTTTGCGGCACTGCTGAGCGCAGCCGCGGGGCAGATGCCCTCGACCCCCTCGGTGCCTCTGGACGTGTTGGACCCAAGCTCGGCGCACCAGGATTGGGGCCAACTCCAACTGGATAGGAGCGTGACCGGCGGAACGCTGCGAATTGGCGACCGCCATTTTGCCACCGGCCTGGGCACGCACGCCAACAGCGAAATCATTTACGACCTGAACGGGCGATACGAGCGGTTCGAGGCCTGGGTGGGCGTGGATGCGGCGATGCGCCGGCGCACACAGGCCAGCATTGTGTTCGAGGTCAGCGCGCCCGGCTTGGCCATTGAACTGTCTGACGCGGGCGAAATCGTTGGCGCGAGGCTTGGCCGGGGAGGATGGCACGAGGCGCTGCTCGGTGAAACGCATTTGGCCGGTTGCACCAATGCCGGGCCGGTGACCTTTCGCCAGTTAAACGGCGGCGGCGTGGAGTTCGCCAAACCGCTGGTACACGCCCCCTCCGGCCACCGCGCCAGATTGATTGAAAGATTTCTTCCGAGCAAAAACAGCATCCGATGGGAAATCGAAATCCAGGGCAAAGGCGACCCTTGGAGCACCGGAATCGAGACGCGCCTGGGTTGGCCTGCCGCCAAGACAACCCGCTTCTGGACAGCCTGGGACGACCCGGAGCAGAAGCACGATGTCTGGCGTGATCCGCTCGTCCTGCGCCCCCTGGCCAACAAACGCCTTTATTACGGCGCGCCGCCTTGGCAGGGCCAAGGCCCCGGTTACAACCCCAGTCCAGGGCTGTTCGTCGTCCCGCTGGTCATGGTGGCCGAGCCGAAGCGGGATGTCGCCCTAAGCCTGGCGCTCTCGCCGGAGGACCCGATTCTCGATCTATCCCTGAAGGTGCTCAAAGACGGCTTGTTCCAGTTCACGCGGACTAACCACCGTCTCTCACGGACCAATACCGTCCGGTTTGCCATGGACCTGGTCGAACACCCCGCCGACTGGCGCGCCAGCCTGGGCTGGATGACTCGCCGCTACCCGCAATTCTTCAACCCGCCCAATCCGCGCGCGGACCAAATCGCCGGCCTGGGCGCCTATTCGGCTTGGGAAGGCCCGCTGGACGTGAGGCGGCTTATGCGCATGGACTTCCGCGTCAATTGGAAGGCGAGCTACGACTTTCCCTATATGGGGATGTTCCTGCCGCCCATCCCCGACAGCCAGCCCTACACCCGGCTGGTTAAGGGCACCAAGACCTCCATTGCCCAACTGCGGGATTACTCGGCCCGCATGCGCCAGATGGGCTTCTACGTTCTCAATTATTTCAACGTGACTGAGTTCGGCGCGACCACTGGCATGCCGAAGCGCGCCGACCCGGCGCTGGCGCCGGCCAATTACTGGGAAAACGTCCACAACTTCATGCAGCAGGTCGTGGCCGACGGAATTCTGCGCGACGCGCGCGGGCACACCTACGGCTCCTGGGAGGGAGCGGTCGGAATGGACTGCGGAGCGCCGCATTACCGCGCCTTCCTGCTGGAGCAGGCGCGGCGGGATATCGAGAAGCTGCCCGATTCGGCCGGGATTTGCATCGACCGCCTGGATTGGCTGCGCTTCTACAATATGCACGCGGACGATGGGATAAGCTGGCGAGACGGGCGGGCCTGCCGTTCGCTCTATTGCTCCTGGCGCGCCTTGTTGGCCAGGCTGGGGCCGATGTTCCATGCCGCCAACAAGGTCATCTTCGTCAACGCGCTTATCAACCGCACTGACCTCATGCGCCAAGTGGACGGCATTTACCACGAGTTCGGTTACGGGCCGACCGAGATCAACGGCGCCGCCTGGCAATGCGTGCGCAAGCCCTGCATCGCCTGGACGGCCAACCAGGGCTCGCTCAAGCCCAACCCGGACGCCTACTTCCAGCGCCATCTTTATCTGGGCGTTTACCCCACCGCGCCGTTGCCGGAAAACGACCACTCCATCCAGCCCAGCGCCTGGGCCGACCGGTGGTACTTGGATTACGGGCCGCTGTTCAACCAGTTGCGCGGGCGCAAATGGGTACTGGCCCCGCACGTCCTCCAGGTCGAGGGCAAGGCCGCCAAGGCCAACCTGTTTCAAATCCCGGGCGGATGGCTAATCCCGGTTTGCTTCGGCGGAACGAACCAGAGCGCCAACGTGGTGGTGCGGAATCTCTCCTCGCTAAGCGCCCAGGCCCAGCGGTTTAAATGCATGGTTCTGCATCCGGGCGAGGATAAGCCCGCGCCGCTGAATGGGGTGCTGCGCGACAGCCAACTGCGCCTGACAGTTCCCTTGCGGCGCGGCTGTGCCATGGTCCACATCTCGGTCGGTCCGGAGTAGTCGAGCCACGGCTTGTTTGCATCAATCCGACCCGGCGAGTTGGTCAGGCAGAACCGCTCTTGCGTGTTCCTCCTCTTGCGACACCCCAGGTGCTCAACCACTCCAGGCGGTTGCTCATATCCGCAGCCAGCAGAGCTGGCGTGTTGAACGGGTATTCAGCGCGAGATGAATCGCTGAGATCCTCATGAGTTCTATTGCGGAAGTCCGTCGAGATTTCAACCGAATAGACCAATCCTGGCGCGCCGCCCAGGTAGCCTTGGAACGGAACTTCCAGTCAATTTTAGGCCCTAAAACTGCATAACGCCCCGTCCTATAGCCTGGATCATCGAGGTCTGACTTTATGCTAATTGTAGGCATGTTATATAAGTATTGCATCAATTATAGCTCTTGACAACT
>JAJYHY010000512.1 GCA_021784555.1 bacterium | reverse complement strand
GAATCGCCGGTGTCGCAGTCTCTGGAACGCCAGGAATCCGCCGGACGACTTCAATAGCCGACTTCAGGCCGCCGATTTGAAAGGAGATGAATCCAGACAACGCGGCCATCTCCACCTTGGGCGGGTAACTTGGATTGAGTCCTAACAGGCGGGCGATACCGCTCGACATCGGCGCGATTGCCTTTGAAATCAATGTCCTCGCTCGTAAATGGACGCAGTCTTTCCAATTGCGGATCGACTGACGCATAGTGTTCAGCCCAGTAATTGACCGCTTGGCCGCCGATAAGGACACACGGCTGTCCGTGGGCGTCGCGTATATCGAGAACTTCCGAAAACTGCTGGAGGGAAAAACTCAACTCTTAGGGCCATTTGGCAATGGCGCGCGCAACCTCGTTCAAATTAGTGATGCGCCATTTAGCTCCATCACCGACCAGTGAAGCGCGACGTTGAGGTTTGTCCAACCGGCGGATGGGCCCTCGCTTGGCAGCCGGGAAGCTTCGGGACGGTGACGCTGAAGCCCCCGCCCTCGCGGAGTTCTATGTGGATCAGGTATCTCGCCTTCGGCATCGGAATGGGTATGGTCCAACCGTAGCATTCCGGGCGGCGGCTGTGAAGGGCCCCCTGCCGCTCGTGCCGCTTGTGCCGGCCGGTTTACAGCCGCGCACCGATTGGTCTAAAATGAACCCATGAAGCGAGAAGCCGCCAAGTCCAAAGCCACCGCCGTCTTGCCGGAACCGGCGTCGGTCGCGTGGCCGTTGGCTTGCGACCAGCCTGCCTCCGGCTCGCCCAGGCCGTTCCTGAAATGGGCCGGGGGCAAGGGCCAGCTCTTGGGCGATCTGAGGGAGCTCGTTCCTGGAACCTACGGCACCTATTTCGAGCCGTTCCTGGGCGGAGGAGCGGTCTATTTCGAGCTCAAACCGCAGAAGGCGTTTCTCAACGACATCAACGCCGCGCTCGTGGGGAGCTACCTCAACGTCAAACGCCGACCGGATGCCGTGATTGAAAGGCTGCGCCTTCTCCAGGATGAGTATCTTGGCGCCCCGGAACAGGCCAGGGCGGAGATGTTCTACCGCGTCCGGGACGAATACAACGTCCTTCCGGACCACACGCCCCAGAAGGCGGCCTGCCTGATTTTCCTGAACAAGACCTGCTACAACGGCATGTACCGGGAAAGCTCGACCGGCCAGTTCAACGTCCCGTTCGGGAAATACCGGAATCCGCGAATCCTGGACGAGGAGAACTTGAGAGGCGCCTCGGCCTTGCTCGCCGGGGCCGAACTGAGTTCGGCACCGTTCGAGGCGGCGGTCTGCCAGGCCCGAAAAGATGACTTCGTGTATTTCGACCCTCCCTACCATCCGCTAAGCCAGACTTCCAGCTTCACGAGCTACCACGCGCGGGACTTCGCGGAGGCGGACCAGGAGCGGCTGCGGGACGTATTCGTGGATCTCGCCAAGCGCGGGTGCCTCGTAATGCTCAGCAACTCCTACACCGAGTTCGTCAGAGACCTCTACCGGGGCTTCCATCAGCATACGGTGCTCGCCAACCGCGCCATCAACTGCAAGGCGACCGGCCGCGGCAAGATCAAGGAACTCGTGGTGACAAACTACCGCCCATGACCAATGCCTTCCGGCTCTGGGAGAAGATCTTCGCCGAGAAGCAGTTCGACCCCAGAGAACCGCGCCACTTCATCACGGCGGACGAGATCAAGGCCATCACCAAGGCGGAACTCCGCATCCTGGCCAAGATGGATTGCTCGGCGGCCCTTCCGCCGGTCTTCAAGCGATACGGCTGCTTCCTCCTGCCGGTGAAGAACGGCAAGTATGCCATCGTCCGCGGCGAGGGTTTCCACCGGCTGGAGCCTCCCGCAGCACCGGCGGAGCACCCCTCCCGGATTCGATTCCATCTCACGACGGCCGGGCGCGGGTCGAGCGAGATGCAGTATCTCGACTACAGCTTCAACGCCGGCGCCCTGGAGTCGGCTGTGGGCATTTCCCCGCTCTACCAGTCCATCCGGGGCCGGGAATACAGCCGGGCGTTCCGGTTCTTCGTGAACCAGACGCTCCTGAATGTGTCCTCCATCCAACTGGAGGTCGATTCAGGTCTCGAAGGCGAAGACGCCATTGTGCTCATCGAGGCGAAGATGGGCATCCCTGAGGACTTCATCATTCGCCAGCTTTTCTATCCCTACAACCATTTCCGGCTGGTATCGCCCGGCAAGAAAATCGTGCCGGTCTTCTTCACCTACGAGTCCGGGACGAAGGTGTTCAATTTCTGGATTTACGAGTTCACCGACCCCGAGAACTACAATTCGGTCCGGTTGAAGGATGTCCCGGGGTCACGATAGCGGCAGAGCATCCGGTCGGGCCGGCGGACATCCAGCCCAAGGGAGTCGTGGCCTACAAGAAGCTGGTTCCCCAGGCCAATGACCTGAACAAGGTCATCGAGCTGGCTTTCAAGGTGAGCGAGGGCCTGGACAATTACAAAGAGGTCGCCGATTACTTCCATTTTGACGAGCGGCAGAGCAGCTACTACCGGGAGGCAGCCGAGGCGCTCGGGATGGTGGTCCGGGAGAAGGGACGCTACCGCCTTACGGAAATCGGGAACCACCTTGTTCGGCTGCCTGTCGAGGAGAGAAACCTGTTCATCGTGGGTCTTGTGAGCGACTTCGACTTGGTCCGGCACTGTCTGGACACGCTGAGGTCCACGCGGTGTTTGAGCAGAAAAGACATTGAGCCGGTGATCACAAAAGAGCCCCATCTCACTGGTTCAACCGTTCCCCGCCGCGCGGGGTCGCTGGCGGCCTGGCTCAGGTGGATCTCCGCCGTCACGGGATCCTTCATCGAGGAGAAGGACGGGTTTGGCCTCAACTAATGACGCTTCTGTCAGTAGGATACCTGAAAACCAGGAGAAGCTGCAGCCCTAATTCCTTCTTATGTACGGAGAGGTTTCTCCTTAGGTTCTTTGTTCCTTCGGATCCAGAATCAGTGCATAAGGTTCAAAACAAGCCGGCATTCCCGACTCAACCAGAACAGGCATGGTCGGGTTTGCTGTTCGACCACCAACACTCGGGAGACGAAGAGCCGCGCGGTTTATACGACAATTCTGAAACCCTCACCGTTATTTCCAGACCAATCTTCGCCGGATTGAAGCTGGATGATTTTGGCGAGATGTTGGGCCGGCGCTCATACGTCCTCGACTTCCGGAAGTTGGATCGTCACCTCTCATTCGTAGCATTTTGTCCGGAGCATTTCTGTTAGTCTTGAGAGTCGCCTCCGCGAGCGCAGAAACTAGTTCGTTCACGGAAGGAGATTTGGTTATACCATGTCCAATTCGGAATTGCTCAATAGCACTCCGTGTGTTGGCTCCCACGATTCCGTCAATTTTGCACTGGCTGCAGGAATAAAAACTCTAGCCTGGATTTCCACGGAACATAGTTCGCCTAAGTAAATGCCCGCCGTTGTGCTGGTATGGTTGAGGTTTCCGCTGCGGCTGCCTAACAAATATGGTCTTTCTATGGTCTCGATTACATTCCCGCCAAAGACCTCGCCCGCACCTTCGGCTATTCGCTCAACGCCTTCTACGTCCTGTGTCACCACTTCCGCCGGCAGCCCGAACCGGCCTTCTTCCTCTCGCCGCGGCACGGCCCTCAGGCCCAGCCCAAAAAATCGGCCGCTCGCGACCTCATCATCCAACTGCACAAACAAAACCATTCGGTTTATGAAATCAGCCAGGCCCTGAAGGAAGGGCGCACGCCGCTCAGCCCCACGGCCGTGCGCGAGGTCCTCCGTAGCGAGGGGTTTGCCGCGCTGCCTCGGCGCTAGGAGAGCATCCCATGGTGGAGCGCCATTACGTCTCCATGCGCAGCCGGCGCCAGCCCAGCGTGCTGGTGTTCATGGCCCAAGACGCCGCCAGCCACGTCTTCTGCTACTCCAATGCCGACCTGCGCAAGGGCGAAGAGGCGCAGGAAGTTTTCCAGTTCATCGCCTTTTGGAGACGCGCCCACGGCGAATTGCCTCGCCACCTGGTTTTCGATTCCAAGCTCACCACCCAGGCGGGTCTGGCACGGCTGGATAAGATGAACATCCCCTTCATCACCTTGCGCCGTCGCTCGCGCAAACTGCTCAAGGAGGTTTACGAGTTGCCCCCCTCGGCCTGGCGAACCATCGAATTGGATGTCCCCACCCGCAAATATCGCACGCCTCGGGTTTTTGAGCAGACGGTGACTCTGGCAGGGCGGAAGTTTCGCCAGATGTTCATCAAGGACTTGGGCCATGAAGAGCCCACGATCCTCTTGACCAACCAGCGACACGTCCCGGCCAAGGCGCTGGTCACACGCTACGCCCAACGCATGCTCATCGAAAACGCCCTCTCCGACGGGGTGCGCTTCTTTCACATGGACGCGCTCTCCTCCGCGGTGGGCTTGAGGGTGGATTTTGACATGGCCCTGCTGGTGCTGGCCAGCGGCCTCTACCGCTTGGTGGCGGAGCGAATGCGGGGTTACGAGGATGCGCAAGCCCGCCAAATCTTCCGCGATTTGATCGATCTGTCAG
>JAJYHY010000116.1 GCA_021784555.1 bacterium | reverse complement strand
CTCTCGATTTTCGCCGAACACTTGGCCATGCTCAGCAACCAGATTATTGTGAGGCGCGAGAACGCCGAACCGCCCGCCATTACCCGCGCCAAGGAGTATATCCAGGAGCATCAGACCGAGACGTTGCGCCTGGGCGAGGTGGCCAAAGCGGCGCACACCAGCCCCTTCTACTTCTGCAAGATATTCCACAAGGCGACCGGCCTCAATTTCACGGATTACGTCGCCCGCCTGAGGATTGAAAAGGCCAAGAACCTCCTTCTCAACCCGAACCTGCGCATCAGCGAGATCGGCTTCGAGGCGGGCTTTCAGTCCCTCACGCACTTCAATCGCGTGTTCCGTAGCGTGGTGGGCGAGTCCCCGACCGATTACCGCGCCCACCTCTCGCGCTGAAGCTGGCGCGGATGGATGGATTAATGGATGAGTGGATTGGAGGGCAATGGAGTGGGGGAGTCGTGGGGTGATGAGCACTGCGCTGCAGGTCCAGGTTACACCTCGCTGAAGCAGGGTGTTGATGAGAGGGGAGGCGCCCCACAAGATTCTGAGACCCGCACCGGCCCGAGTTGCCACAGTGGCGCAGGTTGACAGAGAGTAGCATTTTGCTACCCTAATCCTATGAGTCAACCGGTTAAGGTCTCCGACGCGTTGGTGCTGGATGCCCGCCTGATGGGCGAGGCTACCCAGCGCTCGATTGCCGGCCAGATTGAATTTTGGGCCAGGCTCGGCCGGGCCGTCGAAACTCTCCTTCGGGGAGACCAGGTGCTGGCCTTGTGCAAGGCGGGAAGGGCCAGGCCCCTTTCGGCCTGCCTGCGGTCAGTGGATTCGCCGGAAGGCCGCAGGCGTCTGGCCGGCCACCTCAAGACCTTGCCTTTTCCGCACTATGAACCGGCGACGGGCGGTTTGCTGGTGAGAATCGAGGCCAACGGCACACGCACGACGGGCCGGTTTATCAACCGTAAATTCCAGCCGCTTCGAGCAGACAGGGGGTGAAGGCGCCGGCCAAGCGAAACCGAGCGGGAAGGGGAGCGGATCCGTTGGCAGCCTGGAGCCGCATTCTGGACCAGCGCCCTGTCTTGGTTGCGCTGGCCGGGCCAAATGGCGCCGGAAAGACGACTTTTTGCCACACCTACCTTAAGCCTGCCGGTTTGCGCGTCCTCAACGGGGACGAGGTTGCCCGCGAACTGGATATTGATGCTTACGAAGCTGCAGGGCTTATCGCCGAACTGCGGCGGGAATTGCTCAGGCAACGGGAAAGCTTTGTTTTGGAAACCGTGTTTTCGGATCCCGCAGGCGACAAGCTGGCGTTTCTGAAAGCCGCCGCGCACTCCGGCTACGGCGTCGTGCTCTGCTTTATCGGGGTCTCCGGGCCGGAAATCTCCGAACAGCGGGTCGCGATGCGCGTTTCACAAGGGGGCCACGACGTGCCTTCGGACAAGCTGGCATCTCGCTTCCCTCGGACTCTGGCGAATCTCAAAGCCGCTCTTCGCGAGCTCCCTTACGTTCTGATTTTCGATAACGACGACCTCGCAGCCCCGTTTCGAAGAGTCGCCGTCATACAGAGTGGCCAGGTGGTTTGGTCAGCGGACGCGGTGCCCAATTGGCTGCGGGCCTTGTTGCCTGCACTTCAAAAGGGCTGAGCGAACACCGCGAACAGGTTTGCCCGTATCGGGATTGCAGGATAGAATACTGGAGGCTGAGGCAATGAAGAGCACTTCACATTGGGTTGAAGAAGCGGTTCTGCGCGAGGGCGCCTTTGAGTTGTTCGCCAGCAGTTCGGCAGGCCGCTATTTCAGCTCAGAGTTTGGGCCGGTCAGCCGGATGCGACCATCCCTCCAGGATGGCCGAGGGGGATCCGTTTCAGCCGTCCCTTCGGGACTGGTTCCCCTGCGACGCGCAACCCCACGTTTGAAAACGTGGGCTATTGTCGAGCGTCCCTCCGGGACGACAAGTCCGCGTGGATCGACTCCATGGCCGAAGCCGCTCCAACTCGGGTACGACCCAACGCGCTTGCGGAAAGCGCGGGCGCTACTTCGAGCCGGAGTTTGGGCCGGTCAGCCGGATTCGGATCCTCTTGGGTAACAGAGTGGCATCGAGTTCGGTGACAAAAATTCCAGCGCCCTTTAGCACGTTAGCCATATCCTCTGCGCAGCGCTGACCGATCGCGTTCCCCGAGACCGTCGCCGTCGTTCCGGGCTGGTCCGTTCCGATTTCTCGGCACTCTTCCAGAAGCAGGGTGGCGGCGGTCTTCCGGGACAGCATCACAGAGCCGTCGCATCTGGCAACCCAGCACCCACCCGAGGCGGGCACAAGGATCGCGACTCGATCTGGGTGTTGGTCTCCGACCTGTCCAGGCGCTCGAATGTAGATGAGGTACTCCCCGCCATCGGTGGTCACGACGCGGCTCAGGAAATTGGTGCCTCCCTCGAGATAGCGGGCGGTGTCCTCGAGGGTATCGGGAAAAGCGTCCTGGTGGTCAAGCGCATACTCTTTCAGTCCCAGTGCCAATTCCCTGAGGTCGGAGCCGAGTGCTGACTTCAACGGGGCGGCCGCGGTCGAGAGGGCTTGGGGGAAGTGAACGATGTGGCCAGTCTGGTCGAGGGCGACGGCCGATTCCGGCTGGGAAGCCGCGGAGCTCTGGGGGTTCGCACCCGGAGGGCTAACATGGTCGGCAGCTTCCTCTCCAAGAAAGCCAAGCCCCTCCGCCTCATTGACCAGCACTTGGTATTGCAGACCGACGATGCTGGCTTTCGCCTCTCTTCTCTTGGCGAGCAGGCTGCGCAGTTTGTCCACCCGCTTCTCAATGGTGGTCAACTCATGCTGCCGCCGCGCCATATCGCGGTCGAAATAGCCGTCCAGCAGAGCCCGCAGTTGCTCCTCGGCGGATTTGCGCTCGGCATCGGCCTTTGCCTCGCGGATGCGGTCAACCATCACCTTCATCATTTCTTGAACGTCTGCGGGAACTTGGGCGCCTGGCATGGCGGTCTGCGTCGGAACCATCACTCCACGCCCCCGCATGTGTGGACCCTCTGGCGGCGGCGTCACTTGACTAGTAGCCTCCGTTGGGATCATTACCTGCTGGCCCGGCTTGAGTCCGGCCAGGCTGAGGCCCGGGTTTGCATCCTCAATTGCCTGGACCGAGACGCCGAACAGCGCCGCCAGCTTGTCCAAGGTATCGCCATCTTGAACGAGGTATGGCACTTCCTTGTTAGCTTCCGCCGATGCCGTTGCTCCGGCTCCCGGCGCCGGGTGCGGCCGCCTTAGCAGGAGCCCATAGCGCCTGAGAAAATAATTGCGCATCCTTTGATCCCAAGCGTTTGCCGGCGCGCCTTGAGCGGCAGCGTTCTCATCCTTCTTCACGATAGTCCGCAATCTCTGGGTGAAGGCGCTTCCAGGTACACCCTGAGTGGCGGTACTTTCATTGGTCTTGACGATGTTCCGCAATCTCTGGGTGAGCCCGGTTTCTGGCGCGGGCATTTGATCCGGCGAGGCGCCGTGGTTGGTGTCATTGGTTTGTCCGCGGGCGAACGCGCCCAAGATGCAGGTCAAAGTGGCTGCGGCCACGGCGGCGGCTGTGCGGATGAATATTTTGCGTTTCATTGCTGTAGGTCCTTTCTGGCCGATGCGGCCTCATTCAACCTTAGTACACACACCAAACCAGCAAATCTTTCATCACGTCTGTCACCTTCGCTGTGGGGCTGTCTGGGGCGGCAATTCTCTCTTGCGGCCCAGCAAAATGAGGATTGCCGCACCTTGCGGATTGCCAATAGCACTGGTTTGCAACAGATTATTCTTATGAGCACGACAGTGATGGCCGGGCCTGCCGGGCCAATCGAGAACCGCTTCCCCACCTGGCTCTCCGAACTGGTTGAGCACTGGATGCGCACTTGCGAGACCTTCTGGCAATGGGAACGCGAGCACACCGTTCTGCGGGAACCGGACGAGGCGACATTGGCGCAGTACCGCGAGGAACTCAAGTGGCTTCTCCGCGCGGGGCGACAGCTCCAGACGCTGGTCAAGGACCCGGAGTTTCGTAACCCAACACTGGCGACGGAACTCGACGGCTGCCTTGTCCACCTTGGTTACAGTTGGACATCGGCCAACCACTGGATGAGCGATGAGGAACTCGAGAAATTCTTCAAGACACACTTTCCCGACGAGCACGCCTTCATCGACAGCATCCTGCACCCGAAATGAATCGGCAACTCGATGAACTTCTCCAGGCCTACGATGCCGCCCAAGAGGCCCCAACGGACCATAGGGCCCGTGGCGATGAGGAGTTTCAACTGCACCTGGGCAGGTTCCTGGAGGCCCATCCGAATTTGAGCCACGATAGTGTTGTGGCGGGCATCGATCAGTTGCGGCGGCGCTATATTCGCGCCCAGCAGCGCCCCCCCCACCATGCCCCCGCGCGCCTAACGCTTTTGTGCGATTGGACTAGAATCGGGGGCCCGCACCTGCGCCTCCCGCTGCGCTTCCCGGCTCCACTCCGATTCGAGCTTGCTCACCTCCGCCTGAACGGAACCCAGTTGTTGTTCCCAACTGGAGCCGGAGGAGCCTCGGGTAGCGAACGTCGCCGCGTTGTTTTCAGCTTCGATCTCGTCCAAGCGCCGCGTGAGATTTGAGCGGGTGTTCGCCCATTCAAGGGCCAAGGTCTGCTCCAGCGCAGCGGAGCCAGCCGCCACGCGAAGCAAACTCGAGTTCGGCGCTGGGCGGCTCGGCCGCTCGATTGGTTGCTGGGCAATGGCAGGCAACTGGGTTCGGCTGTCCCTGTTGTGACCATCTTGATGAGACCAAAGCCAGGCTCCGCCCGCGGCCAGGAGCAACGCCGCCAACGCAGCGGCCAGACGCGCCCCCCTCCCAATGCGCCGGATGCCGCGCCAAGGCCTTGCTGGGAAAAGCCGGCCTGGCCGTTGGGAGCGAACGAGCAGATCGGCCAGCCTTTGGCGTAATGCCTCCGCGCTGGCGAACCGCTTGCGCGGCTGCTTCTGCAGCAGTCGATCGATGGCCGCGGACACCTCAATCGGCATCTCCGGGTTCATCTTGCAAACCGGCGCCTGCCGGTAATGGCAGATGCGATGGACCACCGCCACCCAGCCCTCCGCGCGAAACGGAGGCCGGCCCGTCGCCGCGAAATAGAGCGACGCGCCCAAACTGAACAGGTCCGAGCGCCCGTCCACCGCCTCGCCGCGCGCCTGTTCGGGCGACATGTAATTCGGCGTGCCCGCCACCAGGCCGGTTCCCGTAAGAGTCACGTCATCGGCCGCGCGGGCCAGGCCGAAATCGGTCAGGAACACCCGCTCCAGGTCGCCTTCGAGCAGGATGTTGGAAGGTTTGACATCGCGATGAACCAGGCCCTGCGCGTGGGCCGCCGCCAGGCCCGCTGCCGCCTGCATTCCGATGCGCAATAGCCCCCTGAAATGCAGCGGCCCGTGTTCATCGACTCGCGTCTGGAGCGATTGACCGTCGATGTATTGCATCACCAGGTACGGCGTCTGACCTTCGGATTCGACGTTGTGGATGGCGACCACGTTCTCGTGCAGAATGGCGGCCGCCGCCCTGCCTTCACGCGCAAACCGCTGCCGGGCGGTTCCGTTCCGAATGAGGTGGGCCGCCAGCACCTTAATGGCCACCGGGCGGTTTAGCTCCATGTCATGCGCCTTGAGCACCACGCCCATCCCGCCCGAGCCGATGACCCGCTCCACCTCGTACCGTCCAAGACGGCCCAGCATTTCGGGATGCGAACCAGGAGCAAGGAAGCCAAGATCCGGCGAGCCGGAGTCAAGCGGAAGGCGCTCCTGGCCACTATTTGCCGGCCCATCCTCCTCCGGACTGAGGTTCTCACCGCAGTCGGCCAGCAAGCGCCTCAGATCGGCCACCAGTGCTGCCTCCATTTCCATCAAACGCCGCCGGCAGGCCGGGCAATGCTCAACATGACGCGCCGCCTCAACAAACGCCGCGCTCTGTTCCTCCGATTCGAGCAGCAGGCGCAAGCGATCATCGCCGCAATCGCCGTTAGATTTCGAGTCTCTGCGCATCAAACCGCGCCTCCCGGGTTTTCAGTTTCAAAGTGGCCGGCCTCCCGGTTCAGCCGCGCGATGACTCGGCTGCGGGCGATATAGACGGCCCCGACGGACATCCCCAACTGTGCCGCGACGCTCTGCACCGGCGCCTCGCGAATATAAGTCAGCCAGAACGCCCGCCACGTCTTCTCGGAGACCTGCGCTCGCACCTTCTTGATCACCCATGCCAGGGCCGCCCGCCGGTAGGCGAGGTCCAGGTCGGCGCCGTCGGCCTCGTCTGGCGCCGGCTGGTTTTCGAGCCAGCGCAGTGTGCGCGTGTCGCCTGTGCCGAGGGGCTGGTAGCGGGGCCGCGTGAGCAGATTGATCGTCTTGTTACGGGCGATGCGGAACAGCCAGGCGCGGAAGCGTCCCCGCTCCTTGTCAGGCGACCAGGCGCCGATCCCGCGCGCGACGCCGAGCAACACCTCCTGCGCCAGGTTCTCCGCGTCGGCGTGCTGGAGGCCCCTGGCGCAGGCGAACTGGTACACGGCGGGACGATAGACCTCAACGAACTCGGCCCATGCTTCCGAGTCCGCCGGGTCCCTCAAGCGCAGTATCAAGCTGCTTCGTGTCTCCGGTGCATTGGCCATAAGCCAGCAGATGCATCTCGCAACGGCTCTCCCGCGTCGAATGGGGAGGCGCGCCCTGCCACTGTCGGGTGTCGCCCATCTCGCACCCTATCCACATACACCCGCCCAGCCCTGGAATCTTTCAGAAAAACAGGGCCGTCGCCAATCTCGCTCATTCCAGAAGTATATCGTCACCAATTCGGAAACCGGACAGAAAAATATTCCGATGGTGCTGCACCAAGGAGGCGAAGCCTGGAGCGTTTCGACCCATTTTCTGGACTGGCTGGAGGCGCCGGAGGAGCTGAAGGACGAGGTTGGCCGGTTTCAGCCCGATTTTGAGCATGTGCTGGTGGATTTGTCTCGGATGTCGGTGGAGGAGGGGCCGGAAAACTGCCCTTTTGGCGTGACAACGCCGACGAATCGGTAGAAGTTGTGGGCGAAGCCAAACGCGCGTGTGGAGGGTTTCTTGTCGGCGTGAGCAGTTCAACATTGCAGTCACAAAGCCCAAGCGGCCAGGTTATCCTGATTTCGAATCGGGGGCCGAACGACTTTGTTTGGGAACAGTCCCGCTGGGTGGCGCGGAAGGCCTCGGGCGGCCTCGTCAGCATGATAGACCCGCTGGCCCGGCAGCCCAATGTGGCCTGGTTTTGCTGCGTCTCTGAACCACCGTCGGCGGAAGACGCCCGCGACGCGCTGTACACCACCGCGGCGGACCAGACGGATCCCGAGCATCACATCGTGCCGGTGCCCTTGCCGGCTCGGATTTACCAGGCCTACTACGGCGCCATCAGCAACGAAGTGCTTTGGATGCTGCAACACCACCTGGTCGGCCAATTTGGCTACTCCTCACTGGATGCCGCGCGGCATCGCGCCTGGAACGAAGGCTATCTTGAGGCCAACCGTCGTATCGCCGCCGCCGTTCGCGAGTCCGGTATCAAGCCGCGTGCTTTTCTCATCCAGGATTACCATCTGTATCCGCTGCCCGCCCTGCTGCGCGAGGTGTTTCCGCGCGTGCCGAGTCTGCACTATACCCACATCCCCTTCCCTGATGCCGCCACGCTCAAGCTGATCCCGGAATCCTGGCGCAACACCATCCTCAAGGGCATGCTTGGCGCCGACGTGGTTGGCATGCAAACGCTCTGGGACGCGCGCCCCTTCCTGGGCTGCTGCGATGAATTGCTGGGAGCCCGGGTGGATTACCAGCGGAGCGAAGTCGGGGCGCCTGATGGCCGTTCAGTCCGCGTGCGCGTGTTTCCGGCCAGCACCGACCCGGCGGCCGTGCGCCAAACGATGCAGTCGCACGGCGTCGCCCAGGCCAGGGAGCGGTTGGCGCGGAGACTGGAGGATTTCACCATTATCCGCGTGGACCGGCTGGACCCGAGCAAGAACCAGATCATCGGCTTCAGGGCCTTTGGCCGCCTGTTGGAGATGAGGCCGGACTTGCGCGGGCGTCTGAGATTTCTCGCCTTCCTGGTTCCATCCAGAACGGATTTGAGCGTCTATCGTGACTACCGGGAGGCGGTTTATGCGGCGATCAGGCTCGTCAATCAGCGGTTCGCGGACGAGTGCGGGTTCGACCCGATCGAGGTGTTCTATACCAACGACCGGGAGCAGGCCCTGGCCGCAATGAGCCGGTGCGACGTGCTTCTGGCCAACTCGCGCGAGGATGGGATGAACTTGGTGGTCAAGGAATGGGCGGTGGTTTCCGAGCGGCCAGGGGTTGCCATCATCACCGAAACCGCCGGGGTCGCTTCGGAGATGGGCGAGGACGCCCTGCTGGTTTCACCCTTGGACATCGAAGGCGGAGCGCTGGCGATGGCGCGCGCCCTGGATATGCCGGCGGCCGAGCGCCTTGCCCGGCTCGACCGCCTCCGCGCCCAGGTTGAATCCTGGACCGCCGCCCACTGGCTTTCCGCCCAACTCGAAGCGCTGGGGATTCGGCAATCGGCGAAGCACACCGGGCACGGCGACGATGCGCCAGATTCACGCAGTTGAGATGCCCGCCGATTCGAAAACCCATCCCTTATTCGGCTTCGCGCCCATGTCAACAGCCTTGTTCACCATTCCGCGGCATTCCGAGGCCTGAACGCAGCATCAGACAAGTGCCCCCGTCCAGGCTGGGGGCAATAGTCAATTGCCAACGTTCTTTACGAAGGCCTTGATATCCTGCGCTAAGGGGATCTTGTTGAGCGCGACACGTTGCTCCCAGACGCGGTGAAGGTCGGGGGCGGCGATAAATAAAGCCCACGGAACGTTTGCCGCAGCATTGCCGAGCAGTCCCGTGAGCGTCTGGCGCTGTGAGGTGATTTGTGTCTCCTCTGTGGTGCCGGAATCGACGAGCAGCCCGACGGGCTTGCCGCCAAGGGCCAGGAGCGTGCGCGCCGTCGAAAGGGCTGAACTCGGGTCGTCTGCGACGACGAATCGAATTGCTCGGAGCGTGTCCGGCGGCAACATCCGGCGGAGCAACGCTGAATCATCGGAGCTTTTGGCAACAAGGTACACGGGGTTCATATTTTTGCTGCTCGCAGGTTGAGGTCGGGCATTGCACGCTCGACACAGTAGCGGTACTTCGCGAATAGGGCCAGGCGCATCTTGCGCTGTCTTAGGGCATAATCGATGTCGTTCGTGTTCCAAAGAGCGCCTGCGCTACATGCCGAAGATTTTTGTCTTGCGCCTCCGCGATGAGAACCCTGTCCGGCCGGAGCGGGGTCAGTGGGTTGGCAGGAACCGCTTGAGGATGTCGTGTCGAGGCACGGCTTGAGACTCCAGGGCGTGGTGCCGCTCGGCCGCCATCTCGCCGTAAGTCGGCGGCGGATTGGGATTGCGGTACAGGACACCGGTGTAAAGCTTGGTCCCGTAATCGCGGGCCAACTCGGTTGCCTTTGCCAGGTCGGAGGGGTCATGCCCCATCGCCCCCAAGCTCTGCATCTTGGCCTTCTGCGCCTTAAGCTGCTGCTCCTCCTCGCCGTAGGTGACGCAAGGAGACTGAATATTGATGAAAGCGAATCCGGGAAAGCGGATGCCTTCTTCGATGACCTTAGTCAGCCCCGCCATATCGACCGGCGAGCCTTGGGCCACGAAGGAGGCGCCATAACCCATAACGTAAAGGAGGGGATTTACCGGGTCCTCCAAGCTGCCGAAGTTCGAAGTCACCGTCTTCCGCCCGCGGTGGGAGGTGGGTGACAACTGGCCTTTCGTCAGACCATAGATGTGGTTGTCCATGACGAGGTACGTCAGATCGATGTTGCGCCGAATGACGTGAGCGACGTGACCGCCGCCGATGGAGAAGCCGTCGCCGTCGCCGCCGGCCGCAATCACGAGCAGGGCCGGGTTGGCGACCTTGATTCCCTGGGCGATGGGCAAAGCCCGGCCATGCACGGTGTTGAATCCGTAGGCGGTGGTGTACCCCGGGATCCGGCTGGAACACCCGATGCCGGAGATGAACGCGATTTCGTGCGGCGGACGGCCAACGGCGGCTAGCGCGCGCGTGAGCGCCGTCAAGACACCAAAGTCGCCGCAGCCGGGGCACCAGATCGGCTTGAGATCGCTCTTGAAAGTCCCGGCTTGGAATTTAGGGGATGAAACGGGAGTGAGAGTAGTCATGATAATCGCTTAAGAAACGAGGGTTCGAACTCAGCCTTCAATCGCCTCGGCGTGTTGGTGGGTGGCTTGAAGAGAAGCGACCATCTCACGCAACCGCTCGAGCACCTCGGTGGGCTGAATCGGGTTGGAGCCGCTCTTGGCCAAGGGTCTGACCCGCGCTGGAACGTCGGCGTACATCCGGACCAGGCGGTAGAGCTGCCCCTGGAAGGATTGTTCGATGAACAATCCGCGGCGGACGGAGGCAAAGAAATCCTGATAGACCGTCTCTACAACGGGATAAAGCAATTTGGGGACGAGCAATTTGACGTGCAGGCCTTCGGCCTGAGCCAACCGCAGGGCCTCCTTGGCTACGCCCGATACGCTGCCCCAGCTCACCAATCCAATGGGCGCGTCCGGCTCCCCTTCCACCGCGAACAAGTCCCTCCGGTTCTTCAGCGAGTTAAATTTCCGAAATCGCTTTTCATTCATTCGCGCGTGCGTCTCCCCGTTGGCCGTCGGCCCTCCGGCTTCGTTGTGCTCGATTCCAGACGCCAGGTAGTTGCCCCCAGGCACTCCCGGTTGGCTGATGGGGCTGATGCCGGATTCGGTGACCTTAAAGCGCGTGTAATTGACCAACTCCGCGTCCGTCGGACGCCGCCTTTCGACCAATCCGAATCGGGAGGTGTCAATCGGTTCCACGGTCTCCTTCCGCTGTGCGATTTCCTGGTCTGAGAGCACGATGACCGGCGTCTGGTACTGTTCGGCCAAATTGAAGGCCTCTACGGTGATGCCGAAGGTGTCGCCTACGCTCACTGGCGCCAGCACCGGGCGCAGGCAATCGCCATGCGCCGAAAAGGCCGCTTGAAAAAGGTCGGACTGCTCCGCCTTGGTGGGGATGCCGGTGGAGGGCCCCCCCCGTTGCACGTTGATGCAGACCAGCGGCAGTTCGGCAATGCTCGCCAGGCCCAGCATCTCGGTCTTGAGCGACATGCCGGGACCGGACGTGGCCGTCATGGCCTTCTTGCCCGCGAACGAGGCGCCTACGACGGCCCCGACCCCGGCGATCTCGTCTTCGGCTTGGAGCACCGCCCCGCCGTACTTCCAAATCTCCCGGTCGAGGAACTGCATGATCTCGGTCGAGGGGGTGATCGGGTAACCACCGAAGAAGGTGCATCCCGCGAAAATCGCCGCCGCGGCGCATATATCATTGCCATCCGTGAGCATCTTCGCGCTGCGGTTGTGCGGGGCGCCCAGCTTCCGGTCCTCCTTCAACGGATGCGCCTCGGCAAAGTCCAAGCCCGCCTGAAAAGCGCGCGCGTTGCCCTCGACGACCTCTGCTCCCTTGCGGGCGAATTTCTTGCGGATTCCCGCCAGCATGCTCTCGCGGCCAATGCCGAACCATCCGGCCAGCAGACCGATTATCACAATATTCTTTGCCTTCTCCGTGCCGGCATTCTGCTGGGCCATTTCAGCTATCGGCACGCTAAAAACAACCCCCGGCCTCACGCCCTCCAGGGGCAACTGATCCGCGGCAACGCCCGTTCGGCTTTCATAGACCACCATGGTGCTCGATTCCACCGGCAACTCAGCGCCAAACCGCCGGAAATCCTCCCAGTTCAGCGCCACGGCCACGTCCAGCGGCCCGTTCGGGTTCAGCACCGGGTGCGTGGACAAACGGACACGGCACGAGGCCTCCCCGCCGCGGATTTGCGAGCCGAAACTCTTGGTCATCATCCCGTGGTAACCCTCCAGCGCCGCCGCGGTAATCAGAGATTCACCCGCTGAAATCACACCGTCTCCTCCCGCCCCAGCTATCCCGATAATCACATCTTGAATCATAGATTACCCACTCTCCTACCATCGGGATGCTTCGGCTCACCGTCTGTTGCCAAATCCTTTCCATTATTTACCCAGGCTGAAGCCATGCCAGCCTCCACATGGCCCCGGTCTGAGGGCACCAGATGGGATCTGTGAGTGCATCTTGGATATTTGCCTCTACAGCGCTCTTTCACCCTCGGAATCCCGTAACCGTAGAAGTGAATTTGTGGAACCTCCTTAGAGCATCAGTAGTGATGTCTGCAACTGACGACGATGATCGCGTCCGCTGTCACTTTGTAAACCAGCCGGTGTTCGTCCGTGATTCGCCGCGACCAGTACCCTTTGAGACCGTGCTTTAGCGGCTCCGGTTTTCCGACCCCGCCAAACGGATCCTTGGCCGTCTCGCCGATCAACCTCGTCAAACGCTCAAACAGCTTTGGGTCCTGCGCCGCCCATCCAGTGAAATCGTCCCATCCATGCGAATGAAATGCGATCGTCCTCACCGGAACTGGGTTTGGTCGGGGACCGTGATGTTGCGACCACGTTCCACGTCCTCTATCGCCTCCAGCAACCGCTCACGGTTGGCGGGGGACCGTAGCAGGTACTCTGTCTCATCGAGTTCACTGACGGTGATCTCGACTTGCTTGTTCTTAAAGGCGGCCTTCAGGCTCTCCAAAAAGCCATTATCAAGGTCGTCCGCATTGGCTCGGTAAACCGTGTACATAAACATTCCATTCGAACTCCAACGCCAGATTAACCAACCCCCCTGCCAATTTCAACTTTGTGGGCGAGCCGAGACCTCCAGCATGCGCTCGATCGGCAGCCGGGCCCGGCGCAGGATGTCCTCGCTCAACTCAACCCGCGGGGCGAGGTCTCTCATGCAGTCGCGGACCTTCTCCAGCGTATTCATCTTCATGAACTTGCACTCGCTGCAATGACACGGGTCGGTCGGCGCGCGCATCGCGTCAAAAGTGGGGGCGCACAAAAATTCCTTGCCGGGGCATTCCTTTTGCATTCGGTGAATGATGCCGGATTCGGTGACAACGATAAACTGGTTGGCGGAACTGGCCTTGCAATACGTAATCATCTTTTCGGTCGAGCAAACCGCGTCGGCCATGTCCCGGACCTCCCGCAGGCTCTCGGGATGAACCACCACCTTCGCTTCGGGGAACCTCCCACGAAGCCCGAGCAGGCTCTCGCGCCGGAACTCGACGTGCGCGTAACAATTCCCTCGCCACAGGGTCATGGGACGCCCGGTCTGTTCCATCACCCACGCGCCGAGGTTTTCGTCCGGCACGAAGAGCAAGTTCTTGTCCTTGGGCGCCGCCTCCACAATTTTCACCGCGTTGCCGCTGGTGCAGATCACGTCACTGAGCGCCTTGACCTCCGCGCTGCAGTTGATGTAGGCGATGGTGTAGAAATTCGGATTGGTCTCTTGAAAGGCGCCAAGCTGGTCCGCCGGACAGCTCTCTTCCAACGAGCAACCGGCGTCCATATCTGGCAAAACCACAATCTTGCCAGGGTTGAGGATCTTCGCCGTCTCCGCCATGAAATGCACCCCGCTGAAGACGATGACGTCCGCCTGAGTCTTCGCGGCTTGTTGAGAAAGCCCCAGCGAATCCCCCACGAAATCGGCGATGTCCTGGATGTCGGGCACTTGGTAGTTGTGCGCCAGGATGACCGCATTGAGCTGCTTCTTGAGCACAAGGATTTCACGTGACAATACATCAAGCTGCGCTTTTGGCACAGGCTTGCGCAGCGGAAATTGATCCACCGGCGCTTGAATTTCAGTCAAATTACTCACGATCATAAAAATACGATTCAATAAAGGGCGCGTCAACGCGCGGAATGCGTGGCTGCCAAAGGGGATGAGACGCGCACGTGCCAGCGAAGCGGTTCTCTTAGAGCGTGCTTTAAGATGTAGCAGCCGGCGCCAGGAGGCTCGATTCTTATCTGGTTTCCCATTGGATCAGAGCCTCCTGGCGCCGGCTGCTACGATGAATCCGGTATTTCCAACCACGCCCTTGGGGGGCCACCGAACGGAAGGGCGGCGTTGAGCTCGCTTACGGCATTGACCCGGCGCAGGCGCCGGCGTTAAAGTGGCATTATGAAGACTTTGACGGCAACCATGGCGCGCAACAACCTGACCCGCCTGATGAAGCGCGCTCTCGACGGCGAGGACATCGGTATCGTTTATGGCGCAACCGGAGAAGTGGTCGCTCTGCGCCCGGTGAAGGTCTATAGCCAAGACTGGGCTTGCCTCGAGTATGGTTTCACCGATGCGGAACTCAAACGCGCCTTCCGCGGCATCCGGAAGCTGGCCAAGAATGAAAAAGCCGCAAAATGGGATGGAACACTCAAAGGGCTTCGCGATTGAAGTCGGGGCCAGTTGGAAACGCTGGGCCAGGCGGCGCACGGATGAAGAACTGCTCGAGGTAAAACAGCGGTGCGTCCAGTTGGCAGCCGGTTTTGGAGAGCCTCATCTCCATTCCGGCCTCGGGATTCGTTCCTTGCGCGAAGGGCATTTTGAGTTTCGAGTTTCCAAGGGCCTGCGTGTCATTTTTCTCCTTATCCGGCCTCGCACTGTAAGGTTGATGATGATCGGCAGCCATGATGACGTGCGCGCGTGGATTAAAGAGAACCTGTAGTTAGGTGCTTTAACACTTTCGCCACCGCAGCGGGCGCAAACCGTTGAAGTGGTTCGATGCCGTCAGCGCGTGCCAGCCACCGCGCCGAGGCACGCTGTTAATAGGATGCCAACCTCCAGAGAATCTTCCAAGCACACACGACGTAAGTCGTTGCGGCCCAACGGACGGCGTAATGTGCTTCGTTCTTCCGTCGCCAGAGGCGGCTGTTTTGCTCAGATGCGCACAAAGGAACTGCCAAACTGCCGGCGCGCATCTCATTTTCTTTACGCCTTCCACCTGGGCTGGCTCCTTAACCCCAGCGGGGTGGCCTGTTTATAGCAACCGAAGCCACACCACTCAATTGTTTTTCAGGAGCTTGGTTTTCTCGCGCGCGCCGCGCGAAAAAACCAAGCTCCTGAAAAACAAGCGCCGGGGGACGGGACGGTCTTGTGCTATAAACAGGCCGCCCCTACGGGGTTAAAGGAGCGCGCGACGCTTGCCGCTGCTCCCCGCTGGCAAGAGAATACACGCCTGCCAAAGGAGAGGTGCGATGCGCACGGGCTGCCGTACGCCCGAAGATTGCGTTGACGCAATCCAGCGAGCCTGATAATCTCCGTCAACAAATTCAGATCGGGATGCGCGCCGCTGCCTCGAGTTCAAGCTGGTCGCGCCGCTCTGCTTTTCGAGCGACGGGGGGAGCTCCATTATTTTCGCCAGGCCAAGCCTCGAATCATTCCCAGCCCGGAGCCTCGCCAGCACGCCTGGGAATCGCCGTCCCGCGGACTCACGGCGCTGGAGCCGGCCGCCCCATGGCCAATTGCCGTTCTCCGGCGAGCAGCCTCCCCCTCGCCTCCTTGCCTCCGTTTCCTCTGTTACCTCCTGTTCAGCCGAATGTCTATGCCGTCCGGTTCGGCCCGCGTCCCGTAAACATCATGTCAAGAAGATCTTATGAACCCCAAACCCCCAGAAACGCCCCTGTCGGATTCAGACCCAAGCACGCCCTCTCTCAGAGAGAGAGAGAAGGGTAGCGAATCAGCGCCAGGCTCGCCTGGCCCGTCCCCGCCACCGGCCCAAGCAGTTCCGGCCATGACCACGAACCCAAAGCTCCGGTCGCTCATTCGAGTGGCCGTCCTCTGCGCCGGCACCGCGCTGGGTGGCGTTCTGAGCGAAGTCCGCGAGGCGGACCGCCAGACGGAGTGGGAAATGCGCTCCCGTGACGAAGTACACACCCATCTCCCGGAGTTGGCGGCCAACCCCCCGCACGTCGTCATCCTGGACTGGCCCCGCTGCGTTTCCTGCCATCACAACTGCGCCCTCGCCATCCACCAATCCTGTCCCAACGTCCCGCTCGTTCTGATCGGCGCCGACCCAAAATCGGCCAATCTCCCGCCCCAGATCGGTCTGGGGCTCGCCGCCTTCGTCCCCAAGACAACGCCAGGAGACCAGCCCATAGCCGAGCCTCTGCGATGGGCATTGCTCCATTGCGCCGTTTGCGCCGGAGCCGAGGAAGCCAGGGAGGGCTTGGCGAGGATGGCACTGGGGAACGATTCTCTCCGTGACCGGCTCCGCGGCGAATGGCCCCGCGCGGACAGCCAAACCATAGCGGACGCGATCGAGCGCGCCGTCCTCAGCTACCTCGCCAATCCGCGCCAGTTGGACCAAGCCAAGGGCCAGAGTCTCCCGGGCTGGCTGCTCCTGCTGGCCTGGCGGCGTCTCGACGATCTGATGAGGGGCGGTATAAGCCTCGATGCCCCAGGGCATTATCGGCGCCGGGTCGAGCCTCCAGTTGGCGTGGACGCCGAAGCTTGGATTGACGCGCTCCGGCCCACCACCGGCGATGTCGTGTCCCATGTCTGCGCGGCAGACGTGCTCTCGGAGCTCGTGCGGCATCTGGAGCCGCCCGACCGGATTATCCTCGCCTTGCGTTTGCGGGAATACACAAACCGCGAAATCGCCGAACGGACGGGGCACAGCCCATCCACGGTGCAGGAGGCCCTTCGCCGCATCGCCGGTGCTGCCCGCCGCCTGCGCCGGGGTGGCTGAGACGTGTTCCGCAAACTTTTGTGCAACTTCTCGCAGATTTCGCCGATCAAAACCGCGGAATTTTCGATATATATTATAGATGGCCACGCTGGCTTGCCCGGGACGGTGCCCGCGCACGATGTGACGGGCGGTCTCGGCCGATGCCGAGCGCGGGCCGCGAATGCAGATGACCGCTATGCTGAACAGAAAGGCCAACCGTGGAGAGGGCGAAAGCAGCCGTGCGAAAGCGGGGTGGCCGCTCGTTGGCCGAGCACCCAGCGCAGACGCCAGGGATCGCCGAAGCTGTGGGTTGACGCCTCTGGTGAGTGAGGCGGATGACTCCGCCTGCAAATGCCCCGCGGTTCTCAGCGCCAGCCGCCAGGAGCGCGTGCGTGCCAAAGCTGGCAGCGCCGTAATCGGCCTGGCCGGGCGACTGCTGCTCCTTCAGTGTCTCGCCGCGCTGACCCTCACAGCAGGGTCCTTGCCTCGATCGTGGTGGCGCGGTCGCTCCGCGGAGCGTGTTTTGGCGCAGGCCGAGACAATAACCCGGGCGCTGCCTTACTTTCACGGGAGCAAGGCGCGCCTGCTGAACAACCCCACTGCTTCAATCGAATTCTTCCGGCGAAGGCTGCCCGGCGGAGAGGGCGAAACGAAGTACGTGTGGCACGAGGGGAGGGTGAGCCTGACCGATTACAGACTTGAAAGCGGTAGTTACACCTTTGCGGCGGGCAAGCTCCTAAGACTCAGATACAGTACCGACACCATCGAGCCGTCGCTTGCCGCGAAGCGCCCCCATCCGTACGACTATAGCTTCCTGAAACCGCAGACGGTGGGAACTAACGAGTGTCTGGTGGTCGCCCGCGTCGCGACACCGCAATTTGTGGAGGCGCTCAAGAGCGCGGCTTACCCTTCCTACGCGTCGGCCGCGCGGCGCAAACGGGGCGTCCTCGAGGACCCCATCAGGTTCATCCCGTCGGAGACGGACACATACATTCGAGAATACGACGGAGTTATCATCGGCCGGGTGAAGAAGAATGATTTCGGCAGGATCTTGGACGATAAGCTCTACGACGTGGTTGAGGTGGGGCGCCCGTTGCCCGCCGCGGATTTCGCCCTTCCCGCCGTATCCGTGCAGGCGGCAACCAATATTGCCCAACTCCTGCACATCATCGGCGCCGCGCAGTACCGCTTGCTCCATCCCAAAAGGGTATGGGTGCGCGCAATCATGATCGGCATGATGGTTGTGTCGTTGGGCGTATTCACATACCTGGCCAAATTTCGTCGCGGGCGCCCGCCTTCCGGCGGGCCCCTGTGCCATAAAACAGAAAGGATCGACGTATGAGAACAAAGAACCGTGCAAGCGCAAGGTTAGCAGCGGGCGTTGTCTACCTGTGTGCAGCCTTTGCCGCTGCGGTGTACGCGGTGGACCTCTCCTCCGCGTGGAAGGCGAAGTGCTATAACTGCGATGACTACCACCCGGTGACGCTCAGCGATGGCACGATTGCCAAGTCGCAGAACGACTGTTGCGAAAATGAGTGCATCTACGTCAACAGCCTCATAGGAGGGGACGCGGGCGACTGCGAACTGGACTGCGAGAATTACACGCCATAGGGCGGTACAGGCCGTAGGGACGGTGACACGAACCCTGCCCTTGAATGCCGCGACGGTCCTTCGCAATCAATGGACGTCGCGTCGGCGAGCCCGGCGAGGCCGCGCGGCAGGCCTGGACAACAGCAGACTGCAGGTGGCACCGTGAAGAGCTTTACCTTAAGCTGTGTGGCGATCTTGACCGCAACCGCCTCCGCGAAGCTGTACACCGCGATGGGGGGTGCTGGGGTCCTCGCCTTGGCTGACCCGGTCCTTGGGCTGCCCAACCGCGCGGTGCTGTTCGGGGCTGCCGCCGTGGAATTGGCGGCGGTGGCATTTTTACTCCTGAGCGGTGACCCGCTGGCGAAGTGCGCCTGCGTGTGCTGGCTCGCCTCCTGCTTTTGCCTATATCGGGTTGGAATGTCCATTCTCCATCCCGGCGCCCCGTGCCCATGCCTCGGGAATGTGACGGATAGGCTCGGCCTGAAACCCCAAACGGCTAATTGGCTGATGTTAGCGACTATTGTTTATATGCTGGTGGCTGGCGGGGTCCTCATGCAGCGGGAGCGCAGGAGGAGGCGGTCCGAGGCCGTGCTTCCACCGGGCCGTGTCCAGTGAGCGCCTATCAGCCAGCACACCAGGCCCACGCGGGCCTCCTTGCAGCAAGCGCACGGCGGACCGGACTCCGTGGCATCAAACACGCCGCGCAGGTGGGACGCGACCGGCCGGCAGCGGCGGGGCGCCCTGCCGCGGGTGCATCCCAAGCCGTGCGATGAGGCCTGCACGTGCTGCTTCACGAGCGGTAGCCAGCGGCTCGGGCCACGGCGCGAGAGAGAGGGGAGAAGCGCCAGCCTGGCCGTGGCTGCATGTCGCAATTGCAGGTTCGGCGGTCTTGCGCGTGTCGGTCTTGGGTTTTCAGAGCGGGGATTTCCGCGCCTTTTTGTCCAGGTGGTACGACCTGTTCGTTCAGCACGGGCGGTGGGGGGCGTTCCGAGTGATGGCCCCGCACTCGGTGTATCCGCCACTTTACATGTACCTGCTCTCGCTCGGCACGCTTCTCCCCCTGCCGAAGCTCTATGCCATCAAGGCGATCTCTATCACTTCCGACTATTCGGCGGCCTGGTTCCTGTGGCGGATACTGAGGCGCGAGTTCCCCTCGGGGCAGCGGGCGTGGGCAGGGCTCACGGCTTTCCTTTTCCTGCCGACGGTGGTGATGAACGGGGCACTGTGGGGGCAGTGCGATGTGATGTACACCGGCTGTTTCCTCGCCTCGCTCTTCTATCTTCGGGAAGAGCGGCCCGCGGCGGCTCTGGTCGCCTTCGGGCTGGCCTGCTGCCTCAAACCGCAGGCGGTGTTCTGGTGTCCGATGCTGGCGGGCCTGCTGTTCTCCGGGCGGCTGCCGTGGAGATTGCTCTGGATTCCGCCCGCCGTGTATGTCGGCTGCGGCCTGCCGGCGGTGGTGGCGGGATGGTCCTTTTCGGGCATGATGACGCAGATGATCAGCTACGGCAAGGAGGCGATGCCTGGGCTCGCATTCGGGGCGCCCAACTGGTACCAATGGGTGCCGGAGCGGCAGTCCGACGTGTTTTGGACCATGGGGGTGGGCCTAGCATTCATCGCGACGGCGCTGTTCGTGCTGTGGATGCGGGAAGGGCCGCCGGAACACTTGACCCGAGGCCAATGGTTGATCTCGATGGCGATGCTGTCGGCGCTGTTCCCGCCGTTCCTCCTGCCATGGATGCATGAGCGTTACTTTTTCGCCGCGGATGTATTCTCGGTTCTTTACGCGGTTTGTGTGCCGCGCGGGGTCTGGGTGGCGTTATTGGTCCAGTTCGCCTCGGCGTTTTCGTATCTCCCGTATCTGTTCAACCATACGCCGGTGCCCAGGTGGGCGCTCCCGCTCCCCATCCTTGCCGCCATCGGTCTTGTGCTGCGCGGCCTGCTGCCGCCGTCCCATGAGCTGCGCGGGAGGATGGCGTCGGCGGGGGAATTGCCGGGAGGAAACGAACCATGAATATCGAACCGTTCATGTCGGTGCTGCTGGCCAACTGGAATGGCGCGCGGTTTCTGAATGAGGCGATAGAGAGCGTTCAGGCGCAATCGTACGACCGCTGGGAAATGGCCGTTGTGGACACAGGTTCGGAGGATGAGTCCTGCTCGATAATTCGCCGTTGTGCGGGGAGGGACAGGCGAATCAAGCCGCTGTTCATCGCGGAGCGGATGTGCTGCCCGGAGGCGCTTAACATCGGCCTGGCTGAGACCCGAGGAGAGTTCGTCGCCCGGATTGAAAGCGACGACCGCTGGCACGCGGACCGGATTCGCGCCCAGTTGGATTTCCTGCGGACGGGAGGCGGGGAGCGCGTCGGGGTGTGCGGAGCCGACGCGGCGCTGATAGATGAGACAGGCCGGCCGATTGGAGTGAAGCGGTTTCCTCGCACCCATGCCGAGTGCCTGCGGGCGATCTGGTATCGGAACCCGTTCTGCCACAGCGCGGCGCTCATCCGGAAACGCGCCCTGGAGGAATCCGGGGGCTACAGCGCCGCATTCACGCTGGTGGAGGACCTGGAACTCTGGTTCCGCCTCGGGCGCAAGTGGGAGCTGGCCAACGTGCCGCGGCCGCTGGTGGATTACCGGCTTTGGGGCGGCAGCCTGACAAGCCGGAAGCTGCGGGCGCTGGCGTGGCGGGCATTTCAGGCGCGGATGACACAAGCGCGGCGGCTGGGTTACCGTCCGCCGTTAGCGGCGCGGGTTTACTCCGTCTGCACACTGGCGGCGGCGCTGCTGCCCTCCCTGTCCGCGCGCCGGCTATTCGAGTGGGGCCTCCAGCACATGGAAGGCGATGGCACGATCTCGCCCAGAAATCGGCGAACACGAACCTCCCAGGTGAGGAGCCAATGCGCTCGGTAAACGTCACCATCCCCGTGGCCAACGAAGAGCGGCGGCTGCCGCGGAGCCTGCCTGTGTTGCACCCGTTCTTGTCGCAGGGGGAGCGGTTACCTTTCGAAGTCGTGATTGCCAACAACGGCTCGACGGATCGGACGCAGGAGGTGGCGGAGCGGTTTTGCCGGGAGCTTCCGGGGGTGCGGGTGGTTCAAATCCGCGAACGGGGCCGGGGCGGAGCGGTGAAGAAGGCTTGGCTGGGAAGCGAGGCGGCGGTGCTCACCTATATGGACGTGGATCTGGCGACCGATCTGGAGGCGTTTCCCGCGCTGGTCGAGGCGGTGGCTTCGGGCCGGGCGGATATTGCCGTCGGGTCGAGGTTGATGGCCGGGTCGGAGACGAATCGGAGTTGGCGGCGGGAGTTGATCTCGCGAGGGTACGTGCGGCTGGCGAAGGCGCTGTGCGGGCTGCGCTGTTCGGACGCGCAATGCGGGTTCAAGGCCATTTCGCGGGCGGCGGCCCAGGCCCTGCTGCCGCAGGTCCAGGACAAGGGCTGGTTTTTCGATACCGAACTGCTCGTCCGGGCGCAGTGGGCCGGGTGGCGGATTGCCGAGGTGCCAGTAAGATGGACGGAGGACCGCGACAGCCGGGTGAAGATTCTGCGGACGGCTTGGCAAGACGTGCGCGGGCTGATGCGGCTCAGGAGGGAACTGGCCCGGAACCGCAAAGCAGCAAAGCCTGGCCTGGCGGGAGCAGAACCAAGCGGCAAAAAGATGGGGGCAAAAACATGGAACACTAATTCTCGTTGATAAACACTTATCTGAAGGAGAAGCGGAGCCAGGCGGCCAAAACCGAGTTATGGACCACGAAATACACGAAATACGCGAAAGGGAAGCACGGGAACACAACGGGTCCTTCCTGTATGGTTCTGTCCTGCCATAACTCTGTCATTGGACCAAAGGCAGGGCCGAATCATGGTGGGACAGAATCATGACCAGGGGAACACCACTCGCACGCGGGATACACGCCGCAGCCTCGGACGGGCTGTCTCTTTCCGTGTATTCCGTGTATTCCGCGGTCCGCTTCGGCTCGGCTACAAATCGCAAGTCGCCTTCACGCTGATCGAGCTGCTCGTGGTCATCGCCGTCATTGCCATCCTCGCCGCCCTGCTCCTGCCGGCCATCAGCGCGGCCAAGAACAAGGCCCAATCCATCGCCTGCCTCAACAACCTCAAACAGCTCCAGACCTGCTGGCTCATGTATGTGAACGACAACAACGACCGCGTGCCGCCCAACAAATCGGCCCTCGTCAGCGGCATCTGGCGCAGCTCGCCCGATTCCTGGATCGGCAACAGCAGCGCCCCCTACGATGCCACCTTCGACAACATCAAGAACGGCCTGCTCTTCAAATACGATTACAACCGCTCCCTCTCGACC
>JAJYHY010000511.1 GCA_021784555.1 bacterium | reverse complement strand
CCTTGCCCGCGGCCGCCGAGCCGAAGCTGCGGTAGAAGCTGCACTGGGGCCGCTCCCACCGGCTGTGCAGCATGAGCGCAAATCTCGATCAACACCGGCCGCACCCCGTAGCGGGCTTGCCAATCCTCCGCCACACGGCCCAGCAGCAGCCCGTAACAGCGTGAAGCCAGATTGGGCCACCTAATCCCCGGACGAATGTCAGCGGCGGAATGAAAATGCCTTAAAACCGCCGGTTTGAGTTTGGCACCCACCAGCGGCGGGCGCTCTTGACCAGTGGCTCAGCCATCGACGTTGGCCGTCGCTGGCGCCGCCGCGTCGGGTTGGATTGAAAACCTCCGCCCTGGCTCCAGACCCGGTCATCGCCCGGGCAGGCGCCTTTTGCCAGCCTCCGCACGCTTGCCGAAGCAACACGCATCATGCGGGTGAGCTGCACGAGCGGGTGGCCCTGGCCAAGGCGGGGAAAATTGTGGGGGAGGAACTGCGGCGCCGCGGATGGGCAGAGGCGGAGTTGGCGCGGCGAAGCAAGAGCGACACGGACAAGCTTGAGATTGCCGCGCGGTTGCGGCGGGAAACAACTCTGAGCTTGAAGTAGATCGCCGGCGAACTGGGCGTGGCCAGTTGGAAATACCTGTCCAACCTGCTTGTGCGGGAGCCGGTGAAACGCGGACTGGACGACAGAGCGGCCTTCAGTGCAACCGGGGCCGCCCCGGTCATCCACTCTCTGTAGGGGCCCATCGCGGGAGAGAAAAGCCTAAGGCAGGCTCATTTTTTCCGACCCTCGCTGCTCGCGGCCTGATACAGGCTTTCCACGGTTTCGTGGGCGAAGAGTTCCTCCCGCAGCTTGAGATAGTCACCTTGCCCGATCTGCCATGAAGAAAGTACACGGGCCACTTTCGACGCGGGCAATCGCTCCATCAACACCTCGACGGCCTCGGCGGCCGTCGCAGACTCGTTTGGCACTGTTACACTCATATTCTCACGTCAGGGTGGTGGTGAACGTCACCGGGTTCTGGACTGTCATCCGCCCCGAATATCGCCGAATCACCCGGTCGTCACAAGTGAGGAATCGCTCCGCGCTGGCAGCTTCGGCGCAGGCAACGTGCAAGGCGTCAAGCGCCCCGATACCGGCCCGCCCCAACGCCGACGCGCGCGTCTTGATGGACTCGCAGAGCGCCACGCGCTGCTCCGCCAACCGAAGACACTTCTCGACCCATTGCCGCCGCGGGACGAACGGATTGCGGCTGTTCTCCAGGTCGTGAATCGGCGAGCGGATCAGCTTGGCCTCCGCGGCTTCAATCAGTGTCAGCACCAGGCTGAACGAGAGTGTTTCGAGCCAGATGCGCGGCTGCCGTTGATCGTCGAAGGGGCGATTCAGGACACTGTTGTCGAGGTAGATGAGCACGGTTGAATCGGCACGTGGGGATATTGGCAGCATCCCCCCCTCGCGTAAAGCCGCTTCGGTGCCCCCTCTGGCGGAACCCGATGCGGGTTATCGCCGTCATTGACGACCCCAAGCTGGCTGAGAAGATCCTCCGTCAATGTGCGATGCGCACCTCCGAAGCCTCTTCCTTGCCGCGCTGACTTCCTCCCGTGTCACTCCCAGAAGCCCGGCGATCTCGTGTCGCCCGCTCATTCCATCCGCAAGACACCGCAACACGCCCCTTGCCACTCTACCCTTCCCCAGCGCCCCCGACCTCCGCCTCGGCTTCTGCATCACCGCCAACGAGCTTGAGCAGTTCAGGCCCCCGAAACCTCAACCGCCAGGCACCCCAAAGTCACCTAAAGTGTAACGATCCCGTGTAAACATTCGGCTAAACAGGAGGCAACAGAGGAAACTGAGGCAGGGCGCCGAGCGAGAGCCCCGTTGGCGGGGACTGGCAATTGCGCACGGGCAGGTGATCTGCGTGAGCCATCGCCCCCCGTTGGAAGCCACGAATGCCCTTCTCCGTTTTCTCTGTTTTCTCCTGTTTGCCCGAATATTTACGATCCCGTAACCGTTACGCTTTTCATAATCTCCTCCGTTCCAACGCTTTCCATTACGACGATTCCGATTGCGCGTAACGCCCAACCCTCATTAGCAGGGGTCAGTCCTATAATCTTTGCATTCCGGCTTCCCCGCCCCTTCAGGTTTTGCTCTCCAGGCGCGCCAGTTCAAGCATTAAGGCAGAACGCTCCAAGCTTGTCAATCCTAAAATTGCAAAGATTATAGGACTGACCCCTTCATCAGATACCGCCTCGGTCAAGTCGGCGATCTTCATCAGCGACTTGAGAAGGCCGACTTTGAGGGGCTGGTTGCCGTGAATCGGAATGACGATCCGCTCGTGGCGGCCCCGCATGACGAACACATGATGGCTGCCGTTGATGCGGGAGAGCGACCAGCCCTTGCGTCGGATCACTCGGGCGAGCTCCTTGCCGGAAACCTGCTTCACACGGCAAGTTCCAGGATTTCATCTTGCTGATTCTCCGCAGACTCGGGTGTTCCTGCTTCGAACCAACCCTCGATGGCCTCTCGCAGATTCCTGCGAAGCTCATCCATGCTCTCCGCCTGGGTGACGCAACCGGGCAAGGCGGGCACTTCCGCCCAGTATCCGCCTTCTTCTGCCTTATGGACGACGGCTTTGATGTTCATGCAGGCCAATATAACTGCCAGACAGATTGGCGGTCAACCAGTAGCGCGAGGCCAAGCGTTAGTGGCTGGCTCATGCCTCAGAAGACTCCCAGACCGAAGAGCAAGAGCCAGCCACCGAAGAGAAGCGCCCCTGCGAAATACAACAGCGCCATGCGCCGGCCCCTTGCGCCTCGTGAGCACTCCTCGCACACAAATCGCAGGAAATTGAGGAGCCATAACTGCTCTCCGGGAAAAAGCAGCTCATGAGAAACAACGTCCCCAGGTAAATGATCGAGACATCGCCCAAAACCGTGCCGAGCCCTTTTGGTACCCCCTGATCCGCTCTTACGCCGAAGTGCGAGGCGAGAAGTTCCAACGCCACGGCGACGCCGATGATCAACAGGTCAATTGCCAGCCTCGGACTTTGTTGTCTGGTTTCGGCCATTAAAGGGTCAGCCCAATTAAAGGCTCAATAGCTTGGGTCATTTCCAATGTGCATGCCGGTCATAGCCGCAGTTGCCCCTGGCCCGCACCGCCTGCCGCGCTCCTGTTCATATAGCAGTGCAGGCTCCGGCTGACCGCCTTCGAGCTGCCAAAATGCACCCGCTCGGCAATCGCTTTTGTCGAGAGGGTCGTCTCCCGTCTTAACCGCGCCGCCAGCTCCAGCTTCACCGGGTCGTCTTGCGCCGGGCCAGCAATGTCCGCCTCCTTCCAGCCCTGCCGCCGCAGTTCCTCGGCGATGATCCGCTCCGCCTTGGCCTCGGCGCTGGCACGATGCAACTCCCCCGAGTGATGCTCCCCAGGCTTGCCTTCCGGTTCCGGAGTCTCCAGCACCCAAGTGGTAGTGCTTGGGCGTCAGACAACAGGCATGCATCTGTTCACCCCGTGAGCCCCCGGTGAGGTGACAAGAGCGCGCCAAATGTTTATCTCTCCAGAAACTCGTTTTCCAAGCGCCACAGCGGTAAGGACTTAGCAAATTCCGCTCTCGCCGGTTCATTCGCCTATGCGCTCCAGTTTCTGGTATAACTGAGACCCCGTCGGCGGTTTGGTCGCTCACGGGGTGAACCGGTGCCTGCCTATTGCCTGATGCCGAACCATTATCACCTGGTGCTGGAAATCCCGGAACCAAATCTGGTGGCCGGCATGGCTTGGCTGCAAAGCACTTACACGATCCGGGTCAACCATCGCCACAAACTTTCTGGCCATCTCTTTTCCAGACGCTACAAGGCGCAACTCGTCGAGGGCAGCGGCACCGGATATTTGCGGACGGCCTGCGATTATGTCCATCTGAACCCGGTGCGCGCGCATGCTCAAAACCGGCGAGCGGCCAACAAGTTGAAAATCCATGCATTCCGTGTATTCCGTGGTTTGCCCCTCTCCCAATGTCACCCAAAGTGAACCCATCCATGCTGTCCATAACTCCCATAACTCCATCCGCCGCCAGTGCGTCCGCTTCGTCGCCGACCACGCCCTGGCCATCCCCGCCTCCCAACCGCAACTTCCCCCGGCCCCCAACGACCGCGCCGCCGACATCTGGGAACCCCTCCTCGCCCTCGCTGACCTCGCTGGCGGACCCTGGCCCGACCTCGCCCGCCAGGCCGCCATCGCCCTCTCCGCCTCCGCCCCCGAAAACAGCGCCCTGGGCTCCCTCCTCCTCGACATCTTCATCCTCTTCAGCACCACCGGCCGTGACCGCATCTTCACCCGCGACCTCCTTGATGGCCTCAACACCCAATTCGCCGACCGCCCCTGGAGAGAAGCCAGGAACGGCCGCCAACCCACCGAAATGTGGCTCGCCCAACAACTCCGTCCCTTCGCCATCAGCCCCCGCACCCTCCGCCTGGACGGCGCCGTTGCCAAAGGCTGCCTCGAATCCGACTTCACCGAAGCCTTCCGCCGCTACATCCCCCGCTCCGAATTGGATGCCCTCCTCGCCAACCAATCCCAGTCCCAACC
>JAJYHY010000115.1 GCA_021784555.1 bacterium | reverse complement strand
CTCCTTGGGCCATGCTAGGGCAGGATGAGTGCTGCAGCGCTTGAAAACGAGACGGAGCGTCCTTTGTCCGCTGAGGAGCTCTTTGACTTCTGGCTTCGCCGCTCGAACGAGTTCATGGCCTGGCAAGAAAGAAGGTTTGTTTTGCGCGAGGCTTCCGCCCGCGAGTTGTGCGAGCACAGCCAGCAGCTTGATTTGATGCTTGGATTGACTCTTCACGTCTATTCCATGGCCTCACGTTCCATGCCTGAGAAGCTCAGCACCATCCGGGGGCGCTTGTGGCAGCTCGAGGATTCCCGCGAGTTGGTCCATAATCCCGTGTCGGATCAAGAGGCGGAGGCCACCTTGGACCAAGTTTTTCTGGATGAACCAGCAACTCCAGGCACTGCTTAGGGCCTACAGAGAGTTCCATGAGGCGCCAGCGGAACGCGCGGAGGAACTTGGTCTCCTTTACCAGGCCTTGCTGCTTGAGCAGAGCAAGCGTTCCGGTTTTTCCGTTGAGGCGATCGAACGCGCTTTGAAAGCCAGACACGCCCACGTCGTACGCGCGGAAGCAAGGCGCCCGAACATGCTGCCGCCGAGAGCTTGAGCAGCGGCCAGGCTCCACGGGGATGACCCCGGTATTCGTCATAATGGTGGATCTGAGGCCATCAGCGCTGGTGTCTGGGCTATTCACCCCCACAGGCTCGTTCAGTTCAAGCCGGCCTTGGGTCATCCCGCACCTTGGACAGTCCGCGCTCAAGTCACCTCCCGGATTCGGGTTTGCCTTCGGCGTAGAGGGAGCGGACTTCCGCGTCGCCCAACGCACGGCTGAACAGTTCAAATTCACCGAGCACTCCACTGAGATTTCGAATGAGGAATGGGCGAGGGTTCGGACCCGCTTGCGCATCCCAGTTGCCCAACTCAGCGGGACCGAGCCGGTACGGCGGCCCCATTCTCAGCCTCAGACGAGCCACCGGGCATCCGTTGACGTAATGGACCACCTGCCTGGTTTGCCCATCAACGACCACAGCCAGTTGAAGCCACGTTCCGAGTTGGTCGAGGGTGAGCACGGGGGGGCTGGCCAGGATTTGGAAGCTTCCCGGCCCCGGGCCCAGGACCGCCAGGCTCAGGACGCCATCGTTGCGTATGAGCCAGTGAATGGCGCCCGGCTTAAACCCATCGCACATGAATAGCGAATTGAACTGCCGATCCAGCCCGTTGATTCGCACCCAGGCCGCCAGAGTCAACGAACTGAAATCCCCCGGCACAACCAGCCGCACGCGGTCGTTAACGCTCTGAAACTCCAGCGCCTGCTTCTGCGGCCACCGGCCTTCAACACGCTGGCAGCCGATAATGGTCGCGTCTGGCACAGCCCGGCTGGGTTCAGCCTTATTACGCAATGTCCACTCCGAGTCGGTGAGATTCTCGAAATCCAAATGCATCACCAATGACGGGTCCTGGTTGAGCCGCTCACTTGCGACCCGCCACTCGGCATATCGCATCGCCTCCGAAGTCAGTGACCGCTGCTGGAGCTCGAACAGCGCGGCGAATTCTGCCGTGTTCGCCGCCATAAACCGCGGTGGACCGCTGTCCGGCACCATGGCCGCCCGCCCCGCGGCTAACGGCTGCGCGGGCGTTCTGCCCGCCGCAAATTCCACCTCGCCTTTAAAAACGTGAACTTCTGTCCGGCCATTGGTTGCGTCAATGCCGAAAGCCGTTCCCAGGTCCACCACGTTGAGTTGAGCGGTCTTCACGCGGAATCCATGTGCCAGGTCTGGCACCTCCGCCAACAGCTTTCCCTGGGGGCAAACGGCCATCATCGGCGAAACAAGCTTTAGTTCCGCCGGCCCTTCCATCACCACCCGGGCGCCGCTATAGAAGACCACTTGCGCCAGGCCGGACTTCAACCGCAGCCACCCCGGTTCCAAGGCGCTGCCGACGCGCAACGATGCCGTGCTTTGGTCCCAGTGTGCATCGACGGCGCCGGCTAACATCGCGACAGCGGTGCTGGTTGTTCCATGCCTCATCCCAGCCCACTTAACCCACAGGCCCCATGCCCCGGCTCCGATAACCATCAAGCCGGCCGCCAGCGCCAGGCTCTGGACCACCCTCCCGCGGCGCGCCGGCGCCCCGACGCTTGGAGAGAACCCAAAGCCCCCGTCGCCATGGCTGCACTCGGACCTGGCGCTATCGACGCCCGCGCCCTGCGGCTGTGCAAAAAGGTCCGGCTCAGAGGCCAGCCGAGCATGCATCTCAACCCGCATCAAGTACTCGTCTCGCGCCCTGGAATCGTTCCGCAACACCTCATTCAGCGCTCGCATCTCCGTCTCCGTCGCCAAGCCGTGGCACACCGCCGCCACGGCATCGTCAAACTCGCGCGATGGAAAAGCCAAGCTCACGCCGCCTCCTGTTCCGCCTGGCTTTCTACGCAAAGCTGCAGCGCGTGCCGGATACGCTGGAGCATCTTATAGGTCGCAGCGGTTGTTCTGCCGGAGCGCTCGGCCAGGCTTTCGACACCCCTTCGCTCGTAGTAATATCCTTCGACCAGAGATCGCTGGTCCTGGCGGAGCTTGCCCACGCAACTCTCAAGGTGCCGGAGCCGCACTTCGAATTCGGGCTGCAACTCCTGCCGACGCTGCGCCAACTCCTCCGCCAACCCGTTCTCCAGCAAGGCCTGCCATCGCCGGCGCCGCTCGATCCACTGACGCGCCTTGTTCAGGGCGAACCGGCACGCCCAAGGCGTGAACGGCTGCGAAGCATCGTAGGCGTCGAACTTCTCCCAAAGCGCCATGGCGGTCTGTTGAACAATATCTTCCGCGTCCGTCACATTGGGAACCAAGGCGGCCACGTAGCGAAAAACCTCCCGCTCGCTGCGCAGGAACAGCGAAAGAAACCGTTGCTGCGCACCGGTTGAATCATCGAACCGACGCTCTGAATCCGCCAACATTCGTCAACTTCTACCAATACTTCCGGCAGACGGCGAGTTTTGGACATCGAACCGGTAAGTGCCCGCCCCAACGACGCAATTAATAAAAGATGACGCTCCGTGGACGGCCAGCACTCCCGGGTCCTCGACCTTTGCTTCTACCGGCCATAGACGCCTTCCGGATTCCGTGATCGTGAGCTTTCTTTTTGGTGACCTGGGAATATAGAGGGACGCGCGGGTGTTGGGCGGGACAGTAACCCGGAGGGAAAACCTGCCACCAGCCTCCTTTTCCCAGCGGGTGGCGATGAGGCCCTTGACCGTGGGCACCGCGCCCTCCGCAAACGTCAGACCGCCCGTCTCCGGCCGGACATCAAACGTGGCAAAGCCGCCGCTGGTGGGCTGGATGCCGCAGATGTATTTCAGGAATAGATAGCCGGGATAGGAGGTCCAGGCGTGGTTCACTTCACCCCGCACATCGAAACTCTCCCAATTGGCTTTGTTCTCCTTCAGCATGGGGCGATAGCGGGCCAGATCGCGCACCACAAAAGCCCCGCCGCCCGCGTTGAACAGCCCGCTGTAAAAGGCGTCGCCGCCGTAGCCGCCGATGTCTGGTCGTCCCGCCTTCAGAATGGCGTCGAGCACCTTCGGTTTGAGGGCCTCCGGCTCGATGGCGAAGCGCAAAGCCCATGCCGAAGCGAGGGGAAACATTCCCTTGCGGTCGGTCCGGGCGAGGTAGTATTGGCCATTGAACAGGTTGGAGTTGATGCCGGCCTTGACCGCCTCCGCCTCCCGCAAATACTTGCGGCTTTGGTTCGTCCGCCCCAATGCCGAAAACACCCGCCAAGCAATGCGCAGGTCCTCATAATACTGGCAGGCAGTAGCCACATTGTAGCCGCCGCTGGGCATGTTGCCACCGGCATAATCCGAAATTCGCCATCCGGGAGGATTCAGGAGCTTGGTCGCCGGGTCTTGATACCTCCTAATCCAATCCAAAAAATGCGCCAGATGCGGCGCCATTTCGCGAAGAAGCGCCCCATCTCCCGAAAACAAGTATTGTTGCCAGAGCAACATCGGCCAATACATGGACCACTCCGCAATGCGATATTTCGCCGCCGGACTGCACGCGTAGAAATCTCCATCGGGGCGCTGCTCCGCCGCATAATCCCGCACAACCTTGTCGAGCATCATGGTGTCTCGATCGTTGTAAAGGAGGACGTTCCCAATATTCCAGCTATCGGCCAGCCATGGGGATTGCTCGCGGTTGGCATCGACGCTGATCATGCCTTGCTGGACGTTTTGCTGGGCCGAGCGGACGCACATCCTGTAGATCGAGTTCAGCAACGGGCTCGAGCAGCGGAAACGGCCCGCCACGTCGGCATCGCTATAGGCCCAAATGCCACGCACGTCCGTAGCTTTCAACTCCCCCGCATAGCCTGTTATCCTCAGCACTTGGAACGAGGCATGGCGCCCGAAGCCGGCATCCCACGTCTCTGGCCCGCCGCGGCAGGTGTATTGGTCCCAACCGCTGGACTTTCGTTCGCCCGACGTTTGGAAATACTCCACCCGCACGATGTCCCCCCGCTGGTTGGCGCGCATCGTCAGCTTGGGCCACCCGTCGATGCACCGTCCGAAATCCACCAGCCACGCTCCGCCAACGGCTTTAACGCTGACCGGCTTGAGTTCAGCCTGCTCCCGTTCAGCCGGCGCCATCTGGGCGAACAGGTGGTAACCGGGCCGAGCCACCACCGTGGCCGATTTCCAACCAGAATCGTCGAAATTAATTGTCCGCCACCCGTTGGGTTCCCGGCGCGAATCGAATTGGATGGCCGCACGATTGTTCTTTCCCCCGGCTCCGCCAAAATAGGTCGCATTGGTTTCGATGAACCCTGTATGGGTCAAGGCCTTCCAGGAGCCATCCGTTCCAATCGTCAGGGACCTGCCCTCCGGAAACGCCAGTCGGGTCTCCAGCAAAAGGCCAGGTTGGCCGTTCACGCCGGAGTCGTTCCAGTTCCCCTGCCAATGGCCAATCGCCGCAAACACATTCCGACCGGCCTTCACCAGCTTCGTTATGTCGTAGGCGTTGTATTGCCCGTAATGATACGGATCGCACCGGGCCGGCCCGCGCCCCAAGAGTTGTCCGTTGAAATAAAGGAGGTAATCGTTGTGCGCGCTGACATACACTTTGGCAAGGTCCGGCTTGCGGTTGACGGGGAATACCTTCCGGAAATAAGCGAAGTTGTTCAGATTTGAGGTTCCATCCCAAATGAAATGCGCCGTCCATTCCTTCGGTCCGGTGTCAAAATAGGCCGGAACGCTGTAAGGGCTGGCCTGCCCCGTCTCGTCCCATATCCGAACCTTCCACCAGAACCGCGTGGTCGGAGGCAACCCCCTGCCGGCGTATTCAACCGAAGCCGATTTGTCCGAATCTACCTTGCCGCTGTCCCAACAATCTGCTCTTCCGGTGGCGAGGCGGGCAGGCCTCGACGCAACAAGGATCTGATAGGCCGTCTGCGCTTCTCCCCGGCGGTCACCTACGGACATCCACGTGAACTGCGCCGCATCGACGTCAATCGCCAGGGGGTTCCTGACCCCATTGACGAGCAAACCCACGGGGGCGGTCAGCCGCCCCCCAGCGCCCGGCGCGCTTGGAACGGTCAATAGCACCAGAGCAACCTCAATCGCCACGGCAAATCTCTTCATACATGGAAAAACCCAGTTCAGGCCTCACAGGTATGCCCGGCCCCGGCTGGTTTTTCAATCAGCAAGTCTTGCGGCGGACTTGCACGCGAACCTTTCGGGCGCAACCATCTGGAGAAAGTTCATCGGGCCTTGCCACGGGCGATAACACTCGGCCTGCTCATTTTGCCATTGGGAGGGAAGGGACTGAAAGCGCCGGATGGCGTCGCACTCCAGACGCTCCGCGAGATCCCCAAACGTTGCGCGAGATCGGGACGCCCTGGAGTCGGCAAGGCCGCGGGCTGGGACGGCCCGTTCGAACCTGGCGCCAGCCTTTGGGATGTCCCGATACGGGTCGGGACCGCTTTCGTTTTCCGGTCAACAGAACGAGAATTGCTACGTCTCAGTCCTGTTTTCTTGACACCGGCTCCGCATGGCGCGCATGTTCCACGCATGGGCCAAAACACTAGCTTGGCATGCACATGAACCGACGCGAATTTCTGGTCGCAACCAGCCGGCTTGCAGCTTTGGCTGCCGTCCCGGGAATGGTCGGCGCTCAAGGCGCGCGCCCGATGGCGGCATCACTCGCCTCTGGTCCATTGCGCGTGAGCCGGAAGAATCCGCGCTATTTCACCGACCGGACCGGCCGGGCCATTTATTTGACCGGTTCGCACACGTGGAGCAGCCTCCAAGACATAGGACCAGCCGACCCGCCGTCCCCGTTCGATTTCGAGGCCTACCTGGATTTTCTGAGCGAGCATCATCATGACTTCATCCGGCTCTGGCGCTGGGAGCTCCCCAAATGGCGGGCGCGGCGCGGTCGGCGCTTCTTCTACTGCGCCCCTCACCCGTGGAGGAGAACCGGCCCCGGCAACGCCCTGGACGGCAAGTCCCGCTTCGACCTGGAGCAGTACGACGAGAACTACTTTGAACGCCTCCGAACGCGCGTTGGGGCCGCCGCCAAACGCGGCGTCTATGTTTCCATCATGCTCTTTGAGGGTTGGGCGCTACGGTTTGGTCGGGACGGCTGGAAGACGCACCCGTTCAATCCCCACAACAACGTTAACGGCATCGACGGCGATTTGAACCATGACGGCAAGGGCCTGGAGATTTACACCCTCGCCAGCCCCGCCATTACGCGACTGCAGGAAGCCTACGTGCGCCAAGTGATCGACACGGTGAACGCTTTCGACAACGTTCTCTACGAAATCTCCAACGAGAACGGCATGTACTCCACCGAATGGCAATATCATCTCATCCGTTTCATCCACCGCCACGAAGCATCAAAGCCAAAGCAACACCCGGTCGGCATGACCTCGGATGGTTTCGGCGGCGCCGACGACACGCCGCGCTTGTTCAACAGCCCCGCCGAATGGATCTCCCCCAGCCCGGATAGAGACGATTACAAAAACAACCCGCCCTCCGCCTCTGGCGCAAGGATCATTCTCGCCGATACTGATCATTTGTGGGGCGTGGGAGGCGACCGGGTCTGGGTGTGGAAGAGCTTTCTTCGCGGATTGAACCCGATCTGGATGGACCCGTACAAGCGCTCCTCTCCTTGGGAACCGGTTCCCGCGAACGCGGAGGACGTGCGCCGCAGCATGGGCGACACCCGCCTCTTCGCGCAGAAGATGGGGCTGATTTCCATGACACCGCGCCCGGAGCTTGCATCCACCGGCTACTGCCTGGCTAACCCCGGTGTCGAATACCTGGTCTATCAACCCAAGCCCGGCGAGCCCTTTTCGCTCAAGCTGGAGCCTGGCCGCTACCGCTGCCAGTGGTTCAATCCGGCCAAGAGCGCCACGGAGGCAACCGGACGCATTACCTCTTCCGGCACAACGAAACAGTTCAAACCCCCGTTCGAGTCCGACGCGGTGCTTTACCTGGGAACTCTTGGGAAATGAGATTTCTACAATGAAGAACAATGATGTTACTTAGCCAAATCACAACGCAGACGCAGACGGTCGCTCAGACCGGCATTGGACTCGGCTCGGCCATTGCTGTTGTCTGTTCGTGGCAGCGCAATCGTTCGATCTTGTGGGCGATATTGGCGGGCGTTTTCTCGTGGTTCTACGTCATATATTTCGCCGCGACCAGAACGGCCAACGAGCGGAGATGATTCCGAAGAACTTTCTTGCCATTATGGGTGAGAAAGCGATAGGATTGGGTTTGGTGGCAGCGGCATTGAAATTTCTTCGATTTCCAGAGCGGCTCTCCAGGCCTGGACTAACGCGCTGGCCAGCGCGCAGAACGAGGGAGACCGAGAGGCCGTCTATGTGCATCTGGCCCGCGTGAAGATGCTGGCGGGATGATTGGCCGAAGCGCGCGCGCAACTCAACGCGGTGAGCAACGAGACCCCCGCCAAGGAAGCGGTGCCGCACGCCATCCAAGAAAGGCAGAAGGCGGGTGAGCAGAGCAGAAGAAACCAAAACTCGAAAGGCCGCTGAACGGAAACCTGCCGCTCCAAGCAGAAGACCGAAAGCCGAAAGGCTGAAATGGGGACGGGAAGCGAACATCCAACATCGAACAGCCAGCGCCGAACAGCCAACATGAGGGGTGTGGGGTAGCATGTTCTTGGCTAAACCTGGTTAAACTTGCCTAAACCCGGCCCAACGGGAGTTGCGTCGTTACATCCGGTTAGGGTTTTGCTCGATGCCGGTGGGCGAGGTCGAGGGTGAGTTGGTGACGGTGTTGCCAGGATGTTCATCATGTCATTTGGTTGTTCGGGTCCGGGCTATCGGAGCCTGGGCCTCCAATGTGGACGCGTTGAGCATCACGTTCCGCGAAACCACGGTCATGACCAAACACCTGGCCGAAGGCATCGCCGCGGATTACGACAGCGAAGGCTGATTGGCAGGGTCGGAAATTCTGGACGCACAAAAGCGCTTCGGCGGCCGCGAAACAATGAAACGCGTGGAGCTGGAAGGCGTCGGGGCGTGACGCCGCCCGGATGGCTGCGGCGGCGTACTTGTAGCGCAATTCGAAGGGAACTAAGCTCCGCCGGGCTGGTGACAGGCGGCGTGGGGGCTTGGCTTTGACTTGGTGCTTCGGTGCGTAAGTTCGGTGACGTATTCACGATTTGCGATTTTAAATAGATTCGCGATCTGCGATTGCGGAGGAGCGGGCTCCGTCGGAACCGTGACTGCATTTGCGCCTATGGCCACTTAGCTGGTCGATTCCTTTACGATGACTCCATGAGCGCCAAAGAAACTCTCCTGGAAGTGGCGGAAAAACTGCCGCCCGACGCCACGCTGGTTGACGCCATCTACGAACTGGAATTCCGGCAGGCGGTGGAGGAAGGGCTGGCATCGCTGGATCGCGGCGAGCGCATTCCGCTGGAAGAAGCCCGCAAACGCATCCCGCAATGGATTTCAAAGTATTCCTCTCCGACGAAGCGTTGAGTGATTTGGAGCGCGTCGTCGCCTACATTGCGCCTCACAATCCCGCCGCTGCCGAACGGATGGGCAACTGGTTGCTGGACGCGGCGTTCTCGCTTCACACTTTTCCGGAACGCGGGCGGGCCGTGCCCGAATTTTGACGGACGGAACTGCGCGAAATCGTTTTCCGCTCCTACCGCATTATTTATCGCGTCAAGAACAGCGACCGGAGCGTGGAAATCGTCCGGTTCTGGCACGCCGGGCGTGGGTTCCCCCGCATCCCAAGCGCGAACTGAAAATACGCTCCAATGGCGTGCGGGCGAAGGCCATTTCCCGCCTGCGCGGCGGTAGCCTCAAGCAACGCAGGTTCCAACCTGACCATGCTGCGCCAATCCGATTCTCAGGACTCAAGTGCTCCGGCGCCACGAAGGCCCGCCACGCGCCTTTGGGTTTACGGGAATCCTTGCGGCGGCGGAATTGAGTGCGGCAAAAATTCTTCCATCCGGCCGAGCAGCTGATAATCTTTGCCCATACCGAAACTCTACGTCGAAACCACGATCCCGAGTTTCCATTACAACCAACGGCCCGAACCGGAAATGGTCGCCCGCTGCAACTGGACGCGCCAATGGTGGAACAACCAGATTGGCGGCTTTGAGGCGGCGACAAGTTATCTGGTGATCGAGGAACTTGAAAAGGGCGATCATCCGCAAGAGAGCGAAAAACTCGCCCTCGTCAAGCCGCTGCCATTGCTCGCCGTCACGCCGGACGTCATCGAAATCGCCGAGGTCTATATCGAACGTTTCGTCATGCCCCGGAGCGGCCCCGCCGACGCCTTTCACCTGGCGCTCGCCTCGTTCAATCATTGCGACATCCTGTTGACCTGGAATTGCAACCATCTGGACTTGCACGGCGGCGGAATTTGCGAAGACGCGGAGATTTTGACACGAATTGCACGAATTCAGTTGCGCTGAAGGCGCTAAACGCCATGCCCGGCCTGCTTCAATGCGCCAAATTGATGGTTTCAGGATGTTGGCGAAAGAACTGGCCAAAATCGGGTGTGATGCGCTGGATTACCGGGTCAATGGGATAGATATGCCCGTCGGCAGCCTGAATGGCGTTGCGTGGAAAAAGGTCGAAAACCAGCAGACCAACCCGCTCATCGTAGCAAGCTCCTTCGGTAAGATTTTCATAACCTTTCCCCAGCATCAATTCGTCCGAAGCGGCTTGGGTTGGTTCTTGCCCTTTGATGGCCGGCTGCGAAGCAACGATGATGGGTTTGCCATCATTTTCCACGATACGCTCCAACCGGATGTCGTCATAGAAAATCCAGTTTTGGAGGGCGAGCCGGTCGAGATATTCGGATGGGGTTGCGCCATGAGTCAACGAACCGAGGGCAATGCCATAGCCCCTTTGCCGGTCGAGCCTCGTTGCCCCGACATAACGCCGGGTGCGCTTCTGAAAAAACACATCATGCTCACCGCCGTGGGCGAAAGCAGGCGGCAGGCGGCGGCGGCGGCTCAACTTCCCGCTTTCTTTGGCCCACCGGATGAGCCGCCGTTGCTCCGCTTCAACACGTTTTGAGCGGCTGGCGTAATCGGCATCGTGGCTTGGAGTTGGCGCACCGCCTCCACGCGTGAAGTCAGCGGCTGACTCAAGCGTCCGGCAAGCGTTGGCCACAGCCGCGTTTCGGATGTCGTCTGGCGTTGCATTTGTGCCCACAAATATAACGTAACAGGGTCTGCCTGGCCATTCTTTTTGCGGTTAAATTCCGCTGAAATCAATGGAAAACTCGCGGGAAATTCGGCCTTTTCGTTCTGCTCAATGGCCATTTCCACACGCGCCTCGCCCGGTCCAGCAAATCGCGGCGGCGGGCGCGCAGGCGAAGGCCGATTTCCCACGGGCGCGCCTTTTTCTTTGGCCAGGAAGGAATCCTTGCGGCGACGGCGGAATTTGCGAAGGTGAGCCACAAACCGATTCAGACATTGTAAAATCAGATGAAACCCATTCGACTTTCCAAACATGCTTTAGCTACGGCCTATCCCTTGGACGCCTGACGTGATCAAAGAACTCGACAGCGTGGTATTGACCACCGACTTGCCGGAACACGGCTTGAGCGCGGGCGATATTGGCACGACTGTGCTCGTTCACGAAGGGGGCAAAGGTTGCACCGTGGAATTTATGACGCTCGCCGGAAAGACCATCCCGGTCGTCACATTGCTGGCCCATCAGATTCGGCCGATTGCCAAAGACGAAATCGCCCATGCCCGGCACGTGGCGGTAGCGGCCTGAGCGCGTTTTTTTAACGCAGAGACCCAAAGACGCGCAGACGCAAAGGTTGGCACGGAATTCACGAACCAACACGAACTCCCCAAGCCGAAGCTCTCATGGAGCAGAGCGATCTCTTGCGCGATGTCCTCCTGGACGCGCTGGAAGATACCGCCTTGCTCAAAGCCATCAAGGCCGGCGAAGCCTCCCCCCTCACCACGCGCGGGAGAGTCCTTCAGAAACTGGCGCGCGTGACGTGAACACGGGCTTCCGCCCAAAGGCCTTGCTGCCGATTGACCGTGCCTGCCGAAGTTCCACCGAGCCTCCCGCGTTCGTCCCTCCCAACCGGCGCGGCTCCATGTGGCAACCCCTGCCACCCCACAGGCGGCTCCCTCAGGAGCGACCTCCTCAGAACCGCCTCCCCGACGGGCCTGCGGATTGGCTCCGTTTCGTTTCGGCTTCCACAGAGATCCTGCGCCTACGGCGCTGGATTCGCGGGCACACGGGCGGAAGCCATTTCCTGCCACCCGAGTTTAGGTCTGGCCGGGAAGGAATCCTCGCGGCAGCGGCGGAATGTGCGTACGGGACTGGCTTGTCAGCACAGCGTGGCACAACTACATTGCGACCATGAGCGTGAAACAGGTTCTGCAAGTGACCGAGAAACTGCCTCCTGACGCCACCCTCAGTGACGCCATCTATGAATTGGAATTTCGTCAAGCCGTCCAACAGGGCTTGGACGAACTGGACCGGGGCGAGGGCGTGCCGATTGAGGAAGCCAAGGCCAAGATTGCCCAATGGGCTGGAAAGTAATCATCGCTCCGTCGGCCCAATCCGATTTGGCTGATATTGTCCGTTACATCGCCCAGCACAATTCCGATACAGCCATCCGGCTCGGTTACGAATTATTTGCATCATGCCGATACGGCGCAAAACTGAGAACGACGTGAGACCCCAATACGACGCCGAAGCCGTGCGCCGCTTCTGCCGTCAACGCGGCATTGCCCGGCTCGAAATCTTCGGCTCGGCGCTCCGGGATGATTTTCGCCATGACAGCGACGTGGATTTGCTCTGCACCCTCACGCCGGAAAGAGACCAGCATTGCGGGTTGTTGGAGTGGGTGGACATGCAGTCCAAGCTGACGGAAATTTTTGGCCGGCCCGTCGATTTGGTCAGTCGCTGGGCCATCGAGCGCAGCCGCAACCCCTACCGGCGCGAGGCCATTCTCTCGACCGCCACGCCGATGTATGTCCAGGGATAAAGTCTATCTGACCGACATCCTCAATTCAGCAGACAGCCAAAACGATTTGCCTCTGCTGATTGCCCGGCTGGAAAAGCATCTGGCCGCACAATCGGAAAATCCCGACGTGTAAGAATGAATGAAGCCCGTTGCGCTGACGGAGGCCCATTTTCCACCCGCGTGGCCGTAGTTTCAAGCAACCCAGGTTCCAACCTGGCCATGCTCCGCCAATCCGATCCTCGGGACCCAAGTGCTCCGGCGTCGCGAAGGTCCGCCACGCGCCTTTGGGTTTGCGGGAATCCTTGCGGCGGCGGAATTGAGTGCGGCAAAAATTCTTCCATCCAGTCGAGCGGCTGATATTGCAACCACCTGGCAAACTATCGGAAATTCGATCATATCCGCCGGGTGAACGCCCGGCTCGGCTTGCCCGCGCCATCGCTCTTGACACCGCTGGAGTTGTTGGGCGAAAGTGAGGTTGCGTGAAAGACGATCCAATCCTCAGCGACATCCGCCGGGTGCGGCATGAAATTTCCGGGCGCGTGGGCCATGAAGTGCGCCGGTTGGGCGCGTATTACATGGAACAGGAACGCAAAGCCCGCGCCAGCGGGAAGTATCGTTTCGCTGAATCTCCCGCAACATCCGAAATGGCACTTCACGACAAGCCGGTGAGATACGGAAAGAAGTAATCAACCGCTTGGCGCGCGGGCGAAGGCCATTCCTCGCCTGCGTGGCCGCAGCCTCAAGCAACGCAGGTTCCAACCTGACCAGGCTCCGCCAATCCGAGTCTCAGGACTCAAGTGCTCCGGCGCCCCGAAGGTCCGCCAGGCGCCTTTGGGTTTGGCCGGCAAGGAATCCTTGTTGTGGCGGAATTTGCGAAGATGGGCCGCAAAATGAGCCGGTGAACCGTGAGTTCGCGCCTTCAAAATGAAAAGAAGTTCGGAAGCTGGAAAGAATTGCCCGGCGGGAAAAGGATTTATTTCCGAAAAATTCCGGGACGAACCGGCGGTTCAGCGCATTACTGCAAGGAAGTGGACGTAGCGGAAAACACGATCCGGTTCTGGCAGGAAATTTACGACCGCGCCGGGAAACTGGTGGCGCGCCACGAAGAATTTCCGTTGGATACCGGCCGCTAGGAAGTATAATTTACCGGCATGAAAGTGACACGCCAAGTCGTCGCAAGAAAGCTCGCCGCGCACCTGCACGGGCGGCTCTCGCAATCGGAACTGGTGGATTGGGCCGAGCGCGCCATGATGGACGCCGAGTTTGCGGACGAGGACATCGGCCAGCTCGCAGACATCGTTGGACGGCTGGGTCTGGCGGACGTTGCCGAGTTCGGTTTGCGCTGGGAGGATTGCAAGCGCCTGCTCCGCCAGTTGGGCTACAAGGCGCACGTGGACGTGGTTGCGGCCTGACCGGAAAATCTTGAACGGCGCGCGGGCGAAGGCCGTTTCCCGCCTGCGGGGCCGTAGCCTCAAGCAACGCGGGTTCCAACCTGACCCTCATCCGCCAATCCAATTCTCAGCACTCAAGTGCTCCGGCGCCGCGAAGGTCCGCCAGGCACCTTTGGGTTTGGCCGGCAAGGAATCCTTGCGGCAGCGGGGGAATCTCCACGCGGAACTGGCTTGTCAGCGCACCCTGGAACAACTAGATTTTAAGTATGAGCCGAGCGGAAATCATTGCTGAAATCCCGAAATTATCGCACGCCGACCGGCGGGAGATCGTGCGCCGAATCATCGAGGCGGAGGAGGACGCGCAAACGCTCGCCGATTGCGATCAACGCGCGATGGAGCGGTTCCAAATGCTCGACGCGATGGAAGCCGAGGATGAAAAGAACGCTGCCCGGTGAGATCTGGCGCGTGGATTTCGGCCTCGCCGCCAAAGTCCGGCCCGCGCTCATCTTGAGTGATTATCCCCGCGACGAAGAACTGGCTTTACTCGTCGTCATTCCGCACACAACCGCCGTGCGCGGCAATCGTTGGGAACTGGCCGTTGCGAAACCGTTTTCAAATCCGGCGTCTTTCATCTTCAACAAATCCAGCCGATTTCGCTGACGCGATTCGATGTCCGGCTTGGCATGCTGACGCCGGATGAGTCGGAGACGACGACCGTGCTCACTGGGAACCAAGAATCCGGTCAAGTGTAGCGCGGTCGGCCTCCAGATCAGCCATGGAGTAATGGAGCCAAGCATTGTGGCGCTTGAGGAAAGCCTCCGTCTCGGAGAAGCCCAAGCCGAGCATCTCGCTGACTTGCCCCCGCGAAAGCCGGCCCTCCCGGCAGCCCTCCAGTGCAGTCGCCTCCAGAATCCGGCGAGGTATTTCCTCCTCCGCGCCAAGGTCCTAAGCGATTTCGTCAGCCAATTGCAAGGTCACCTGCATAACCACCTATGATCTGTCTCACGCCCCATTGCCGCGCGCCAACCACAACGTAGCACCGTTCGAGTTGCGAAGGCAAGGCTGACGCTCAAGCATCCCCGGTGCGCTCCGTCAGGAGCGACATCCTCAGAACCGTCGCCCCGACGGGCCTGCGGACTGGCTTCGTTTCTTTTCGGCTTCCACAGAGATTCTGCGCCTACGGCGTTGGATTCGCGGGCACACGGGCGGAAGCCATTTCCTGCCACCCGAGTTTAGGTCTGGCCAGGAAGGAATCCTCGCGGCGGCGGGCGCAGGTCACCGGGCAGAAAAGCCTTGCAAGGCTGGGCCCAAGCGTTCAACATCCAGGACAATCGTTGTTCGACGACGATTAAATAGGCCCCGTGACCATGAGTATCAAACAGAACATGGAACCAAGTCAAGACTATTACGTCTATTGCTACATTGACCCCAGAAACTTGGAGCGATTTTATTACGGCAAGGGCAGAGGGAGCCGCAGTAATGCTCTCCTTTTGGACCAGGGCGATTCGGAAAAGGCGCGAAGAGTTAAGCAGATCAAGGCTTCGGAAGCTGACCCGATTATCAGGGTAGTTGCCACAGACCTCACGGAGGACCAGGCGTTGCTGGTCGAAAGCACCTTCATCTGGGTAAGCAAGAAGGGGTTAAGCAACAAGATTTCGGGGCACTATGCGGACCACTTCCGTCCCCAGAACACACTTCACCGGAGAATTGTTGGTTTCGATTTTGCTCATAGGATTCATTTCTTCAATGTCGGCGAGTTCCATAGGACGCACAGGTCATGGGATGACTGCCGCGTCTACGGGTTCTTGTCTGCCGGTTTTGGACCGAGGTATAAGGCCCAAGCGTGTCAGCTTCAGAGAGGCGATATTGTGGCGGCCTATTTGAGTCACCACGGATACGTAGGCCTTGGCCGCGTCGAGGATGGGGCTGTGCCTGCCCGCCAGTTTCGCGTTGGACAAAAGCCGCTAGACAAATTGAAACTTGACGCACCAGGCATCGTGCATGATTCAGGTGACCTTGAAAAGTGTGAGTATGTCGTGAGGGTGAAATGGATAGTGGCAAAGAAGAAGCGAGAAGACGCGCTTTGGAAGCGGGGGCTGTTCAGAGCACGGCAGACGCGGGCCTCGCTTGAGAATCAGCCTAAGACGCTCCGCTACCTTGAGCAAGAATGGGGAAAGCGTTTTGAAGACATTCTCGGCAAAGATGGGGCCTAACCAGGCCGGAGCGAGCGCCAAGTGTCTCCTGAGATCATGAGCGGTTGGACTTCACAGCGATTATCAGGTCCGCGAAACCTCTCGCTGGTCTCAGGCTCGGGTGTTTGGCCTGCGAGCCGTCTGAACAACCTCGGAGGGGTCATTCCCGGGACGTACGCGCTAATCGTGATGCTGCTCGCACTCCTTTACCTCTGCCCGGGCTGCGGAACGCTCGCTGCTGCACGAAGCGCGAAGGGAACCGGTGCTCGGCGAACTTACGACGCGTCGGCAGACAAAGTCTGGGACGCCATACCGTTAGCCCTAAAGCAGCTTGGGCTCAAGCTCGCCTCGAGCAAGAAGTCCGACGGGTGCGTGCTCGCAACGGCGGGTGTTTCCGGCTGGAGTTGGGGCGAGAGGATCGCTGTCTTTGTCGAGGAGATCTCCCCATCGCGGACGGAGGTCGAGGTGGTCTCCAAGAAGGTCCTTGCCACCAACGTGACAGCGCGGGACTGGCAGAATCCCATCCTGAACCAGATCGAGGACGTTCTTCGCGGGGGCCACAAGTAAGCTGTTTCGTCACCTGTGCAAACCGTCCTCCACGTTATCTCACACAAAGGCCAGTCGCTACGAGGCAGGATTGCCAGGGACCGGAGGCTCAGAGACTTCAACTTGTATATCGCCGAGAGCAAACGGTGGGGCAGGCGACGAGGCTGGACCAAGCTGCACAGCACTCACGCGCAGGGTGCCATCAACATCCAGTGGGACGCTCCCTGCCAGATGCTGGTGTGCCGCATCGTCAACAGGCTCGGTGGCAGGCCACACGAAATCACCGGGCATTTCATGGCATACCTCCTTGCCCGCTTTCGGTCGGAGATCAGGGGGATCCACGTCATACCGCAATGACGACTCGACTCTATCAATGGCGCCACGCCGAACGGCGCATCCTCACTTGCTTGCGCATTCGGTCTCCTCGCCGTTCCACTAGGCAGTGCTGGACCTCAGGCCTGCTCTCGACTACGAGAATGACCTACCTGATACTGCTAACCACGACGTGCGTGGATCACCGGGTGCGTTATGGCCAGCGGCACAAGGGTCCCGGGGCCGAATTATGCGCAGGCCGACGCCCCAAGGATCGCGATTCTTTATCAGGAAACACCCCGAAGCTACGAGGTTATCGGATTTATCGCCGTGGATACGGGCGCTGGTGTTGGTCAGAATAGGATTGACCGAGCGTTCCGCCTTGAAGCTTCAAAGGTGGGTCCGGATGCCGCCCTCATCGAGGCGCTGCCGCACAACAGCGGCGTCAGCTTTGTTCAGGGGAGGGCAAAGGCGATTAAATGGAAGCCATAGTCGCGAGCGTGACAAGAATGCAACAAGCAGCGGCCGCGCCCAGTTCCAACGCCTTATGGGGTGTGGCTATCAGAATTCCCATCTGTCCCCGAGGGAGGTTTCACCCCAAACCTCCCGAGCGTAGGCCACAGCGTTCGGGGTGTCCCGCGTGGAGATCCTCAACGCGGGCCCGATCTGGACCTTTCTCCTTCGCTCGGTGCCAGATCCTAATTCGTGAGTGCCGGTGAGGGGCGTCCACCCATAGAAGACTTCTTTGCCGCTTGCAGATCCCCAACGGTCCCTGGATCAGTTTGCCGGGGACTCGACATGGATTCTCTTGCACAGATTGCTATTGGCGCCATTGAGGAGCCGAGCCGGAGCCAGGTGGCAATGCGTTCGATCGGAAGCCTCATTTCGTTTCACTCCTCTTGCCCTACGCGAAATTGATGTTGTCCTGGATGCCGCTTTCCCCAGGCCGGTGCAACGGCCCCAGGAAACGGCTGCATTCGGCGATTCGCCTGCGGCGTCGTATCAGCACGACGATCCCGCCGTGGGGGTGTTGCGACGCGAGGCTCAGAAAATGGCGGCGATTGCAGGTGACCAATAGGGCCCGCCGGGCATGGGCAGCGGCCAGCACGGCGCTATCGTCGAATTCACGGCGAAGCACGTCGCGCAGTCGTCTCACGTCGTGACCCGCTTTCGTGGCGGCGCGTCCAATCGCATCGGGCACATCGTTGTCGAGGAGAGACGTCACTCTTCGGCCTCGGCCATCTGGCCCGCGGTTTTTGCGCGTTACGTTTGGCGCAACGGCTGCTGGACCCGGTGCCGGCGGGCAACTGCAAATTGCAGACGCTGCGGCAGTATTATCGCCTGCCGGAACGCGGCGCGCACACGGCGCTGGGCGACGTGCAGACGGTGGCGGATTTGTTTGCCAACGTGCTGCGGCCCATCGCCGGGCATCGCGGGCTGGATACGTGGGAAAAGCTGGCGGCGTTCGCGGCGGAGGAATGGTATCCCTCGCGCATCGCCTTCGGCAAACACAAGGGCCGGCTGATTCAGGAGGCGCGCAAGGACGCGGAGTTGCGTGCTTGGCTGGATTGGCTGGCGGGTTCAGCCAATGCGCGCAACGCGAAAATGGGACGCTGGTATTTGCGGCAGTTGGAAGAGGACTTGCCGGTGGATGCCGCGGTGTTCGCCATGGCCGGGGTTGACCGCAGCCGCGCCGAAGCCGTTTTCACGGCGGAACAGGCGGCGCTGGTCATTTACCTGAACCCCGAGCTGGAGGAATTACGGCAGCTTGTAGCGGGCGCGCGGGCGCGTCTGGCGGAACTGGAAGTGGAATATGCGCGGGAGAAATCCCGCGTGGACGCGATGCAGGCGGCGCTGTTCCGGCGGTTGCGCGAACATTACCAAGAACGCGACCGGCTGCGGTTGATTGTGGACTACCGGAAGAAATACCTGGATTCACTGGCGGCAGTGCTGGGCGGACCTGGATTTCAGCGACGAAGTGGAGCTGGCGGAGCTGCGGCGGTTGCATGAATCGCTCCAGCTTGAAATCATCGCCGTCATCGAGTCGCTGGAGCGGTTGAGGGAGAGTCCGGAGTACGAGCTTTGCGGCATCATTGAGCGGCGGCCCGGCGCCATGGAGGAACTGGCAGCGGAGCGGGTCAGCGTGCTGGAAAAGGAAACGGCGCAGTTGGAGCGCGAGGCGGAGGAGTTGGCGCAGGAAATCCGGGAGTTGAGCGGAGAGAGCGCGTCACGAATCAGTTGAGCCTGATACTCCTCATAATACGCCAGGCATTCATAGACCTGTGCCCGGGTTAGCCCGGGCAACTCGTGCGTTCCCGAGTCCACCGTCTCTCCATTCTGCAATAAGCCGATAACGTCATGGACGGCTATTCGGCTCCCCTCGATGCGCGGCTCTCCGGCGCATACTCCCGGCGTCCGGGTGATGTGCCGATACCTCTCAAGTGGTATGTCCAAGCAAGTGTCAGTCCTCACTATTGACACAACGGTGGTTGTTGTTGGGCCGGAGGCGGAGCTGCTGGCGTGCCGTGCAGCAGGTTCGATACGTATGTCCATGCCCACTTGGAGCCGCTGCGCAATCCACTTCAGGCTCATGGTTGTCTCCTGCCTCAGGCGTCTGGCAATCCTGACCTTTCGCTCGTCCCCTTTGCGGTGGGAGCGCAGGTCCCGCTCGGCCCACCCCAGGCGCCCGATTTCGGCCCGGACGATGCGCTCGGTCCTTTGGAGGTCGCTCTCTTGCCGCTGCGCACCGCAATTGCTCGGGCCCACGCGCTGCGACGACGCCGCCAGAAGCTCTTGCCGGAACTGCTCCGAACCCACAAACCAGCCGCGCCGGACCCAACCAAGTTGGCTCGGGCGTCTCGATTACCAACTGAAAGTGGTTGCGCATGAGGCAGTAGGCATGCGCCTCCCACCCGGTCTTGGCGCAGCGCTCTTCCGGAGTGCCCAGGAATCTCTGGCGATCTCCGTCGTCCAGGAAAACATCCTCGCGCTGATCGCCGCGGTTCAAGGTGTGGTAGATCGCTCCCGGGTACTCAATTCGCAGCTCGCGCGGCATCGTCACAGCATAACAGCCGACACCGGCTGTGTCAATAGTGAGGACTGACACCTGCATGACACGGATGCGCTACAAATTAGTAACCATTAGGCGGCCGCCTGGGCTTGGTCGGGCTGCTCCAGGAGGCGGATTCGAAGATAATCGCTCTGGTTGAGCTTGTCCCAGACCTGGTCGAACTGGTTGCCGTACAAGGCGCAACGCAAGTCCAGCACATGGGTTGCCCCCCGGCTCGGACCAAAACATGCCCGAGCCTTTGCAGCGGCCACCGACGACGCTTTTACAGCCGGCTTCGACGACTCCAGAACCATAGAAGAATCCCCGCGCCCGGTAAGTTCCATAGAGCATGCGGCTTTGGTTATGTTCGAAGTATCCGATTTGCTTGTCGGCCAGTTCGGCGGTCGGACCGCTCAGCTTGGCGGCGCGCTCTCGGGCCAGGTCTAATACCTGCGCCACTTCATCCATCAGGAGTTGCTCTTTCCAGGTTTGCCACAGGGCGGTGGCGCCGTCGGCTTGCGGTTCGAGCAGCTTACACAGGGTGAAGAGATGCTCCAAGGCCTGATACAGATCCAGGATCTGAATGGCCATCGGAAAACACTTGGCTCCCTGTTCCCAGATCCAGGCGGCGCCATCGCCCAGCAGCACCACTACCAGCGCGGCGCCCATGCGCCGGCGCAGGGCTTCCTGGCGCGCGCGCACCATGAAATCGGCGGCCTCTTCGAAGCCTGCCACGTAGCTGGTGGACTGGTAGTCGCGCAAGGGCAAACCCTCCTCGTCGGTGGTGGTCTGGGTAAAGACGCAGCCCAGCTTGACCTCACGGGTTTTGGCCGAGCCGTCGGGTTGCTTGCCCTCCCGTCCCTCCAGTTCCTCGGGCACCATCGGCACGCCGGTGCCATCCACGCTCACATACATCCAGTCTTGAACTAACCCACGGCTCCCATTTACACTTGTTCTTCAGAAAGAAAACTTGCATTGTCTCGTCTGGCATCATATGATACCAAAATGAGACGGCGCATTACACATGGGAACCAGACCATCGCCTCACGAGATCTGCAAAAAAGTTGCGGATGCACTGGACGCCTTCAAAGGTGGCAGGTTCACGTTCGCTGTCGTAAAACACCTGTCGGGCGACCTTGAAACCCTGGAATTGGACTCGGCGGACGATTCCACAGGAGTAACTATCGTTATGAAATGCATCCGTTGTGACAATGAGCGCTTCGTTGAGGAGCCCGATGCAGTCATCGAGCAGGAGTTCAGGGGTGACCTCCTCAAGGTCCGCGCACCGGCTATGGCTTGCGCCAAGTGCGGCTGGATCACCGTGGGCCTGCGCCAGCTCGACACCCTCCGTCGGCTCACCGCCGACGCGTTTCGTGATAAGCATGGTCTCCTCACCAGCGTTCAGATTAAGAAGTTCCGCTGTCAGCTCGAAATGAGTCAACGGGATTTCGCCACGTTCCTGGGCGTCGGCGAAGCCAGCGTCAAGCGGTGGGAAACCTGGCTCGTCCAGGAGAAGAGCAGCGACCAGCTAATCCGCCTAAAATCCCAAAAGGAACTCAGCAAGCGCCCGGCCGGAGAAGACGACCCACCGGCTTGGATTTCCTGCGAGCATCCGGTAGCGGAGGCCGCGGACGATATTATCATCCAGGAAAGCGCCTCCGCACCTGGCCTCAATCCGGCCAAGTGGAACCTCCCCGCCGCTCTGTCCGAACCAGGGAACGATACGCAACCCGAGGCCGACGATGACACCTCTCTCACCCACGCAGCTTAAGGACCACCGCTTTACCAATATCCGGGTCAAAGCAGTTGAAGGCGGCAGCCCAACCGCCGAGCCCGTGCTCAAGCCCACCATCTGGTTCCAGCCGGCGCCCAACACCTCCGACCAGTGGCGCCTGGTCCTCACTCTCCACCTTGCCAGCGCGAATCCCGCCAAGCCTTTCCCTTACGAAGCCGAACTCCAGCTCCAAGGCCTCGTGCAGATCCACGACGGCCTGCCCGAGGACCGCAAAGAGCAGCTTTCCCTGGTCAACGGTTTCAGCGTGATGTACTCCGCCGCTCGAGAAATGCTCCTCAACATTACCGCACGGTCCGCTTACGGCGCAGTAACTCTGCCCACCCTGAATTTCACCCCTCTGGTTTCTGAGGCCAGAAAGCAAACGGCGGAAAGGCAAAGGAAGGCATCCCGCGCTGCACGGGGGTAGCCCCTAATCCCCGCCAGCCGCTACCCATGGCGTTTCACCCCCCGTGCAGCACGCACGCCCCGCCATACCGCTGCCAAAGCTCCTCCACCGCCCAGGCATCCAGCTCTAATACCACCTCGCAGTCATCCATGCCGCCTTCTTCCGGCTGGATGACCCCGATCAACTCGAGCGCATGGCCTCCTACCGTTCCCGCCGTCACCGCTTCACCGTGGGCAAGTGTCAGGCAAGTGTCAGTCCTCACCATTGACACAACGGCAGTTGTTGTTGGGCAGGAGGTGGGGCTGCTGGCGTGCAGTGCGGCAAGTTCGATACGTATGTCCAACTGCCCATTTGGAGCGGCTGCGCAATCCACTTCAGGCTCCTGGTTGTCTCCTGCCTCAGGCGTCTGGGAATGCCTTTCTCGCCCAGGAGACGGTCTAGGCGCAGCCAGCCGGGACGCTCGGCGGCGGGCTTGAGGAAATAGGCTATCGGTTTTGCGCCGGTCGCGG
>JAJYHY010000510.1 GCA_021784555.1 bacterium | reverse complement strand
ACGACAAACGACTCGTACGGCAGAGGGGCGTAGGTGGCAGTGGCCGGCGGGGCGGGAACGGCAAAGACCTCCTCCCGCTTCGCGATCTGGCTGCCGCAGTGCAACATGAGACCATTCATACTGAATACCTTTCTATTTTGTGTGGATTGACAAGGAACCTTCTTGTTACGGTTTTCAGCCTAGAACGGCGGGGGAGGCGTCAAAGGGGCACAGAGTCGCCGCAGGCGGCAAGGTCTGGCCTGACCACTCCGGGCAGCCAGTCCAAGCCAGTTCAACATCTTGCGAAACAGCCACGCCCGGTGGTATAATGTCCCCGCAATGAGCACCACTGAACTCATCGAGAAAATCAAGACCCTCCCTCGCCGCGAGCGCAAGGCGGTCGTGAAGGCGCTCGTGGACGATCTCGAAGAAGAAGCCGACACCCGCCTCTACGACGAACGGATGCAAGAACCGGACGGCCCGACCCTTGAGGAAGTTATTGCGGCCGAGAAGAACAAGCCGTGAGCTACACGGTGCTCTTCAAGCCATCCGCGGAGCGGGAATTCGAAGCTCTTCCCCCCAATATCCAGGCGCGCCTTGCCCCGCATCTAAGAGCACTGGAACAGAACCCGCGACCGCCCGGCGCCAAGAAGCTCAAGGCCCGCCCCGGCTACCGTTTCCGCGTCGGCGAGTACCGGGTCATCTACGCGGTGGATGACCGGGATCGCATCGTGCGCATCCTTGCCATCGGGCACCGTCGCGACATTTACCGATAACCGCACCCCCGCGAGCCTGGCCCGGCCGTTCCGGCCACGTTCCGATGCCCCTCTCCCGTCTGGAGCGCACACCCGCAGGCTGTCCCGATTCCTGCCAGAGTCTTGTTGAGGAGTTGGTTCTGCTGTAGCCTCCGCGCCATGACAAACGCTGGCGTTGGCGGCTTCGGCTGGAATTTGCTTTTTGGCGAGGTATTGGGACCTCTGATTGCGGCTGGCGCCTTTGTCGTCCATTTCAAAATCAAGAAGCGCCGAAAAGCGGCGCGAAGAGAACGGCCCCCCCAGCGGGAGAAAGTGCTCCGCCCGGCCGGTTACTCCGCGCTCTGCCGCATCGACGACCTCACCGAACGGGGGCTGCTGGCTCTCCTGTACACGCTTGCGGCGGCCGCCGTTCTGGGGATTATGTGCAGCGCCTTTTTCCCCCTGGTCGAGGGGTTGGTGGCCGGCCGCTTCACGTTCACCCAAGTGCGCGGCGCGGCGAGCTGGCACCTGTTGTGGCCGGGCGCGACAATGATGGCGCTGGCGCTTGTGGTAACCGTCTGGCAGTTCTGGCGGACAACCAAATTGGACGATGATTTGAGGAACTGGCGTTTCGGACTGAGGGGTGAGCAGGCGGTCGCCGAGAAACTGATGAGTCTGGAGTTGATCCGAGCTGGCTACGCGACATTCCACGACGTGCCGGGGGATGGTGCATGGAACATCGACCACGTGGTTGTCGGGCCAGGAGGCGTGTTCGTCTTGGAAACGAAGACCCGGCCTCGCCGGAAGGCGACGCGGGAGCAACCGGAAGAAAAGGTAACATTCGACGGGAGGACGCTCCGGTTTCCCTGGTGCGATGACGCGAAGGCGGCGAGGCAGGCCGAGCGGAATGCCAAGTGGGTGCGCAAGTTCATTGACTACTTCGCGCCAAAGGACATTCTCGTGCAACCGGCGGTCGTGGTGCCGGGGTGGTTCGTGGAATCGTTGGGCAATTACCCCGTGAAGGCGATGAACGCTACCTATTTGGTGGGGTATCTGACGGGTAGCGGGCGGCGATTCACGGAGGAGCAGTTGCGCCCGATTCTGCGGCGTTTTGACGAGCGGTGCCGGGACCTGGAGTTTTGAGCGAATGCTAATGTGTCACATGACCGTATCGTCGTTGGCGTAATCGTTCCATTTGCCGGAGGGCGGATTGGTGTGGCCCGTCGGCCAGATCTGGGTATAGAACTCCACTCCCCCGGTTCCATTGTCCGGCTGGCCTCCGCCCCAATCCGTGTAGGTGACCGGCTCGCCGCTCACCCAGGTGAAATGGAACACCTTGGCGCGGTCGGTTAAGCCGATCCACAACGCGCCGCCGTAGCCGCCGAAGGTCGAATAAACCCACTGCTCTTCGGCCGCATTGCGGATGGTGGCAAGATGGCCTCCCAGGCTGTCGGCCTCGGCCTCGGCATTGCTCCAGGTGTTCTGGGACAGGAGATAATAAAGATGGCCGTTACGGGACCGACCAGAATGTGAGCTTGGGCCGACAAGGCGAAACCAGCCAAGGCGAGAGCGAGAGCGGTTTTCATAGGCTGAAAGTTTCGACGGCGCTCGGCGCGTGGATGTTCAACGGGAGGGTGGAGACGGCTCGGCCGGCGATTGGAAGATGTCATTCATAGGAGTGGCGACACCGGTCTCGCGCTTCTCCGGTCCCGAGGCGTGTTCTTTGGCACCGCGCGCTCAATTCCCAATAAGTTCTGGGATGGCGGGCATTTGATGGGGTCATTCTGACTGAGCAACGGGACCGGAATCGACGTCAGTGACTGTCAGCGTCGCTATTACACTGTGTTTTTGACGGACCTCAAGCCGCTTATTCTCACTTTTATTCTCACTTTTGCCTTTCGGGGAGGGCCGAGGAGGTGAAAACCCGCGATTTCATTGGGGTTTTTTGAGATTGGAGCGGGTGAAGGGAATCGAACCCTCATTACAGGTATAGTGGTGATTAGTGGTCTAAAATGACCGATTTTCCTAGGGTTTTTCACATTTGTGCAGTAAGCTTACTGCACAAACTGCACAAAGCGTTATGGCCTCCCTGTATCGGAAAAAACAATCGCCGTTCTGGTTCATTCAGTTTGTTGACGCCGCCGGCAAGCGCCGCAATAAATCAACCGGCTTCCGGGCGGACGACGCAGGACAGACTACGAAAGCGCGCGCATTCCGGGCGGAGCTTGAAGCCAAAGAGCTCAATCGCACTGCTGGTGCTCTTGGTGGCGGTTGGGAGTCTTGGGTGCCTCAATATCTTGACCGCCATTGCGAAAGTGCTCGCACGCGCGAGCGCTATCTTGATGCCTGGAAATGGCTCGCGCTCTGGCTCCAGATCAAGCACTACCATTCCCCCAGAGATATAACCTACCGCAACGCCATCGACTACGTTGACTGGCGCACTTCCTACAAGAAGCGCACAGGCAAGACAGTCGGGCGGAACACGGCGATTCTCGAATTGAAGACCTTGGCAATGATAATGGGGGAGGCTGTTAGATTGGGCCACGCGGATGCGAACCCGCTGGTTAGCATCAAGCTGCGGCGGGACAAGCCTGAAAAGAAACCAGAGCTGACCGACGACGAAGTCCTCGAAATTCGCACTGCCCTCAATGACGAGCCTGAATGGATGCAAAGGTCGTTTGAAATCGCCCTGCAAACGGGGTGCAGACTTCGCGAGACCAGAATCCCTCGTAGCTGCATCGATCTGCCGGAGAACAAAATCACATTTCCTTGTCCAAAGGGCGGAGAGGCGCGGGCTTTTTCGATTCCCATGCCCTCCGCCTTGCGACCGCTGCTGGAGGAGTTTCTTCGAGGGAAAGAGAAGTTCACAGTGGATTTTCCCTTTCAACCTTCACGACGCTGGCAACAGTTCTTCATCAAGATCAAGAAGCCGCACCTTTGTTTCCACTGCTTGCGCGTGACATTCGTTAATCGCCTCCGCCGGGCTGGAGTTCCCCGGGAGGCCGCAATGCGATTGGTGAATCATGCTTCGGAATTGGTTCACCAAATTTATCAACGCGAGAGAGTTGAGGATGTCGCCCAATGGCGCGACGCCGTCAGTTTCCCGAGCTCGCCCGCATCGCGAGCGATCCAGGGCGTGACAGCATCAGCTGTTGAAACCGATAAGGCAAGCCTATGAATGGAGTTCAATTCGACCAGCATTTCTATCACTTCCTGGACCGCATGATCCGGGAATACGGCGATTACTTCTATATGCTCCTGGTTTACGCCTCGGTTCCGCTGATTGCGTGGATTCTGAGCGGCGGCTTGCGGCGCAGGCGCCACCGCATCGAGCCGAGTGGCCCACCCATCATCATCGTGGTATTACGGCAGTCAGCGGAGCCGGATCTCGAACCGCCGCCGATCATCGGACGAGAATCCGCTCCCAGGCATGGAAATCAGGATGATGGGTTCGCCACCTAGACACGCGGTGATCTGCTCCAGCAGACCTCAAAAGCGGGCTATTTTCCCGGTAGAGAACACCAGGACCGATTCCAGACAATCGCAGGGGATCTCCCGTACTCCGCTCCTAATCCGTTGAATACCAATGGGCATTTCGAAAAACGCGGGAGATACCTTGCGGTTGTTCCTGGGAATAAACCTGGGCTTTTTGATTGGTGCGCAAGGCGCTTTTAGTGAGGTCTGGCTCCAGGATGCGCTGGAACCGCAACGCGCGTGGTGATGCTGACACTTGCCTCCACACCTCCGATACCGTAGCGCCCCCGACCGTGCGGGCGCAGGGGCAGGGCATGACCATTCGGGTACTTGACTCCATTTCGCTGCTGGCGTCCGAGCTGGACTTGGCCGCGACCCTGTCCCAGGAG